>JAISUF010000039.1 GCA_031272195.1 Propionibacteriaceae bacterium | reverse complement strand
GCGACGGGTCGGCGCCGGCCGTCGAGGCGGCCGCCGAAGACGCGCTCGAGACTCCCCCCAAGGCTCCCCGGCGCGCCAGAGCCAAGTCCGAGCAGAAAGGAGCCGACGATGAGTGAGCCCACGCCCAAGAGCAGTTGGCGCGACGTCGGCGCCAGGATCGTCAACGGCAGCGCCTTGACCTCGATCTTGTCGGTGGTCGTCGCCTTGGTGGTCGGGGCGATCCTGATCGCCGCCGCCAACGCGCAGGTCCAGACCGCCGCCACCTACCTGTTCTACCGGCCCGGCGATTTCTTCGCCGCCACCTGGAACACCGTCTCGTCGGCCTATTCGGCGCTGTTTCAAGGGGCGGTGTTCAACATCGACTCGTCTTACACCGTGGCCGATTTCTTCGCCCCACTGCTGAACTCGGTCAAGATGTCGGTGCCGCTGATCTTCGCCGGCTTGGCCTTGGCCCTCGGCTTCCGCGCCGGCCTGTTCAACATCGGCGGCCAGGGCCAGATCGTCCTCGGCGGCACGCTGTGCGCCTATCTGGGCTTCACGCTGCACCTGCCGGTCGTCGTCCATCTGATCGTCTGCCTGTTGGGCGCGTTCGTCGGCGGGGCCGTCTGGGGCTTCATCCCCGGCATCTTGAAGGCCAAGGCGGGCGCCAACGAGGTCATCGTGACGATCATGCTCAACTCGATCGCCACCTTCCTGCTGGGTTGGCTGTTGACGCTCGACGCCTTCCAGAAGGAGGGCTCGAACAACCCGGTCAGCCCGGCCGTCGACGCCACCGCCCGCCTGCCCCAACTGTTGGGGTCGGTCGACTTGGGCTTCCCGCTGGCGCTGGCGGCCGCCGTTGGCGTGTGGTGGCTGCTGGAGCGCTCGACGCTCGGCTTCCGTATCAGGGCGGTCGGCGCCAACCCCGACGCCGCCCGCACCGCCGGCATGAGCGTCGACACCTCGTACGTCTGGGTGATGGTGATCGCCGGCGGCCTGGCCGGATTGGCCGCCACCTCGCAATTGCTGTCGACCGGCGACCAGCAGTTGACGTCGGCGGTGGCCGGAACCTTCGGCGTCGACGCCATCACCGTCGCCCTGCTGGGCCGCTCCAAGCCTTTGGGGACGGTCCTGGCCGGGCTGCTGTTCGGCGGCCTGCAGGCCGGCGGCTATCTGATGCAGGCCCGCACGTCGACGCCGATCGACGTCATCTTGGTGTTGCAGTCGGTCATCGTGTTGATGATCGCCGCCCCGCCGCTGGTGCGGGCGATCTTCCGACTGCCCGACCCGGAGCGCCGGCGCAAGAAAGCAGTCAAAGCGGCTCTCAAGGAGGTGGCGTCATGAGCGCGGTGGCATTGACCCCCGATGTGGGGCGGGTGCTGGCCCCGATTTCTTGGAAGGCCCCCATCGCCTACGGCGCCCTCGGCGTCCTCTCGCTGGTGGCGTTCGGCGTCTTCACCGATCCCTCGCTGGTCAGCCAGGTGACCATCGCCACCGGCAACGACGCCTTGGGCTCGCTGAAGTTCGCCGTGCCGACAATGGCCTGCGCGGTGGTGCTGTCGGCGGTCCAGCTATTGCTGGCCGGGCTGGCCTGGCGGATGGCGGCCGCCCGCCACAAGGTGGGCGTGTGGCTGCCGATCGTCTTCGGCGTCTGCTTCGTGTCGGCCTTCCTGCTGTGGGCGGTGGCCGGCAAGGACAACGCCCTGCAGGTCACCGGCCTGCTGTCGGGCGCCCTGTTCTTGTCGGTGCCGTTGATCTTCGGCGCCATGTCGGGCTGCGTTTGCGAGCACGTCGGCGTCATCAACGTCTCCATCGAGGGCCAGCTCTTGGCCGGCGCCTTCCTGGCGGCGGTCGTCGGCTCGGCCACCGGCAGCCCCTGGCTGGGCCTGATCGCCGCGCCGATCGCAGGCGCGCTGGTCGGGGCGCTGTTGGCGCTGTTCGCGGTTCGCTACTGGGTCGACCACATCATCGTCGGCGTCGTCTTGAACGTGCTGGTGACCGGTCTGACCAACTACCTGTTCTCGACGGTCCTGTCGCAGAACAAGGCGGTCTTCGGAGTCGGCACGCAGCTGCCGACCTGGCCGATCCCGGTGCTGTCGCAAATCCCGGTGGTCGGTCCGGTGCTGTTCGCCCAGAACGCCCTGGTCTACGTCATGTACGTGGCCGTCGTCGTGCTGCAGGTCATGCTCTACAAGAGCCGCTGGGGCCTGCGCATGCGGGCCTGCGGCGAGCATCCCAAAGCGGCCGACACCGTCGGCATCAAGGTCAACGCGACCCGTGTGCGCAACACCATCCTGGGCGGGGCGATCGCCGGTCTGGGCGGGGCCTACTTCACCGTCGCGGCCGGGCTGGCCTTCGGCAAGGAGATGAGCGCGGGACGCGGCTACATCGCCTTGGCGGCGATGATCCTGGGTGGCTGGCGCCCGGCGGGCGCAGTGGCGGCGGCCCTGCTGTTCGGCTTCGCCGACAACCTGCAGAACGCCCTCGGCGTGGTCGGCGTGGCGATACCGTCGCAGTTCATGCTGATGGCGCCCTACCTGGTGACGATCTTCGCGGTCGCCGGGCTGGTCGGCAAGGTGCGGGCCCCGGCCCAGGAAGGCACGGCCTACAAAGGATGAACTGGACCCCGCTGTTGGAGGCCGCGCGCCAGGCGGCCTCGGGCGCCTACTGCCCGTATTCGCGTTACGCGGTCGGAGCGGCCGCCCTGACCGACGACGGGCGGCTGTTCACCGGCTGCAACGTCGAGAACGCCTCGCTGGGTTTGACGCTGTGCGCCGAGTGTGGACTCGTCTCGGCGCTCCACCTGGCGGGCGGCGGGCGGTTGGCCTGGTTCGCCTGCGTCAACGGCGAAGGCGAGGTCATCACGCCGTGCGGGCGCTGCCGCCAGTTGCTGTGGGAACACGGCGGTCCCCAACTGGTGTTGTGGACCCCGCAAGGGGAGAAGACCTTGGCGGACATGCTGCCGCAGGCTTTCGGGCCGGAGAGTTTGGAGGAGAAATGAGCGAGCCGTTCGACGCCGTCGACGTCATCAAGGCCAAACGCGACGGCGGACGTCTGAGCGAGGCCCAGATCGACTGGGTGATCGACGCCTACACCCGCGGCGTGGTCGCCGAGGAGCAGATGGCGGCGCTGGCGATGGCCGTCTTCTGGCGCGGGTTGGAACCGGCCGAGCTGGCCCGCTGGACGCTGGCGATGTTGAACTCCGGCGAGCGCCTGGACTTCTCCGGCTTGGGCCGCCCGACCGCCGACAAGCACTCGACCGGCGGGGTGGGAGACAAGATCACGCTGCCCCTGGGCCCGCTGGTGGCCTCCTGCGGCGTCGCCGTGCCGCAGCTGTCGGGACGCGGCCTGGGCCACACCGGCGGCACCTTGGACAAGCTGGAGTCGATTCCCGGCTGGCGGGCCGCCTTGACCAATCAGGAGATGCGCCGCCAGTTGGCCGACGTCGGGGCGGTCATCTGCCAAGCCGGCTCCGGCCTGGCTCCTGCCGACCGCAAGCTGTACGCCCTGCGCGACGTGACGGGCACAGTCGACTGCATCCCGCTGATCGCCTCGTCGATCATGAGCAAGAAGATCGCCGAGGGCACCGCCGCGCTGGTGCTCGACGTCAAGTGCGGCTCGGGGGCGTTTATGCGAGACTTCGACAGCGCCCACGAGCTGGCGCGGACGATGGTGGGCATCGGTGCGGCCCATGGCGTGGCGACAACCGCCTTGATCACCGACATGTCCACCCCGTTGGGGCTGACGGCCGGCAACGCCTTGGAGGTGCGCGAGTCGGTCGAGGTGCTGGCCGGCGGCGGGCCCAAAGACGTCGTCGACCTGACGCTGGCCCTGGCCCGCGAGATGCTGGCCTCGGCCGGGGTCGAGGCCGACCCGGCCGACAATCTGGCCAACGGCAAGGCGATGGACGTGTGGCGGCGGATGATCGCCGCCCAAGGCGGCGACCCCGCAGCCGAGCTGCCCTGGGCCAAGCACACCCACGATGTCGTGGCCGAGGCCTCCGGGACGCTGGCCAGGCTGGACGCTTTGCAGGTCGGGGTGGCGGCCTGGCGGCTGGGTGCTGGCCGGGCCCGCAAAGAGGATCCTGTCCAGGCGGGGGCAGGCGTCGTCATGCATGCCAAACCGGGCGACCAGGTGTCGGCCGGGCAGCCCTTGATGACGCTGCACACCGACACGCCAGACCGCTTCGAGCGGGCTCTGGAGGCGTTGGACGGCGCCTGGACTATCTCGCAGGAGCCGTTCGAGGCCTCGCCGGTCGTTCTGGACCGGGTGGCCTAGCCTGGGTTGCGGGCCGGGTTCCAGCCCGGCCGAATGGAAGGAGAGACAACTATGGAGCGACGCGAATTGGCGCGAATGATCGACCACACCCTGCTCAAGCCCGAGGCGACGCCCGCCGACGTGGCGGCGCTGGTGCGGCAGGGGGCGGAGCTGGGCGTCTACTCGGTGTGCGTGTCGCCGTCGATGCTGCCGATCGACGCCGAAGGTTTGAAGGTGGCCGTCGTCTGCGGTTTCCCGTCCGGGGCGCACGCCTCGCCGGTCAAAGCCGCCGAGGCCGCCTTGGCCGTCGAGCGGGGGGCGGATGAAATCGACATGGTCGTCAACCTCGGGTTGGTCAAGGCGGGCCAGTGGGACGATGTGCGCGCCGACATCGAGGCGGTTCGAGGGGCCGCTCCCGCGCCGACGGTCTTGAAGGTCATTATCGAGTCGGCGGCTTTGGACGACGGCGAGATCGTCAAGTGCTGCCAGGCGGCCGAGGCCGCCGGGGCCGACTTCGTCAAGACCTCGACCGGCTTCCACCCCTCAGGCGGGGCCAGCGTCCACGCCGTCGAGCTGATGAAGTCCACGGTCGGCGACCGGCTGCGGGTCAAGGCGTCCGGCGGCATCCGAACGCTGGCGCAAGCCGAGGCGATGGTCGCGGCGGGCGCTTCCAGGCTGGGCCTGTCGGCGTCGGCGGCGATCCTGGCCGAGTTGGGCTGATCGGCCCGAAGAGGTGGTGGTGGAGATGAGCCTCTATTTGGAGATCTTCGGCTGGTGCGGGTCGGCGCTGTTGGTGTTCTCGGTCTTGCAGACGAAGTTTCTGCGCTTCCGCATCCTCAACGGCGTCGCCTCCCTGGCGTTGATGGTCTACAACGCCTGCCTGGGGGTTTGGCCGGCGGTGGCGATGAACGGTGTGCTGGTCGTCATCAACGCCTATTTCTTGTGGCGGCTGACCTCGGAGATGCGCCGCCAGAAGGCCTTCTCCTACGCCGAGGCCTCGCCCGCCACGGTCGAGTGGTTCGCCTCCCGCCACGGCGGCGACCTGTTGGCCTTCAACCCGCGCTTCGCCAAGCGCGGGCCCGACACCAAGACGGTGCTGCTCTACCACGAGAGCACGGCCATCGGCCTGGTCGCCTTCGACCAAACGGGCGCCGAGGCGGACCTGCTGGCCGACTACGTGGTGGCCGCCTATCGCGACTACTCGCCCGGCCAGTTCGTCTTCTCCGCCACCGGCCCCCTGCGGGCGATGGGCGTGGCGCGGGCCGTCTACCGCGAGCCCGGCGAGAACGTGGTGGGCTACCTCGAGAAACTGGGCTTCACCGGCGACTCCCAGGCGATGGCCCTCGATCTGCCGGAGGCCACAATGGAAAGGAACGACAAATGAGCGACGCGGACATCAAAGCCTGGCTGGCGGCCGATCCGGACCCCGTGACCAGGGCCGAGCTGGCCCGGCTGGTGGAGGCCGCCGAGGAAGACCCGGCCGCGGCCGCCGACTTGGCCGACCGCTTCGCGGGCACGCTGCAGTTCGGGACGGCCGGCCTGCGCGGGTCGATGGGCGCGGGCCCCAACCGGATGAACCGCGCCGTCGTCATCCGGGCCGCCAAAGGCCTGATCGACTTCCTGGCCGAGAGCCTCGCCGGACAGGGCGCGCCGCCGCGCGTCGTCATCGGCAACGACGCCCGGCACCACTCGCGGCAGTTCGCCATCGACAGCGCGGCCGTGGTGGCGGCGGCCGGGGGCGAGGCGATCCTGCTGCCCGATCCGGTCCCGACGCCGGTGTTGTCATACGCCGTCCGGGCCCTGGATGCCGACGCCGGCGTCATGGTGACGGCCTCCCACAATCCGGCCAAGGACAACGGCTACAAGGTTTACCTGGGGGGACGCTGCGTCGGCGACCCGGAGCGCGGCGCCCAGATCGTGCCGCCCTACGACGCGCAGATCGCCGCCAAGATCGCGGCCGCGCCGCCGGCCAACGAGGTGGAGCGGGTCGAGTCTGGCTGGCGTGACTTGGGCCAGGATTTCGTCGACGGCTACACGTCCGCCATCGCCGTCGGCGACGCTCCGGCCGCGGCGATCCGCGTCGTCCACACCGCCATGCACGGAGTCGGCTCAAGTGTGGCGCTGTCCGCGCTGGCACAGGCCGGTTTCGACGACGTCGTGGCGGTGGCCGCCCAGCGCGACCCCGACCCGGACTTCCCGACGGTCTCCTTCCCCAACCCCGAGGAGCCGGGCGCCATCGACATGGCGCTGGCCCTGGCGGCCGAGGTCGCCGCCGACGTCGTGGTTGCCAACGACCCGGACGCCGACCGCTGCGCCGTGGCCGTCAACGACCCGCGCTCCGGCTGGCGGATGCTGCACGGCGACGAGCTGGGGGCGGTCCTGGGCGAGGACATCGCCTGCGAGCTGGCCGCGGGCGCTGGCGAAGGCTCGCCCGGCGTGCTGGTCAACTCGGTGGTGTCGTCTCGGCTGCTGTCGCGCATCGCCGAACACCACCGGTTGCCGCACCGCACCACCCTGACCGGCTTCAAATGGATGGGGCGGGTGCCAGGCATGGCCTTCGCCTACGAGGAGGCCATCGGCTACTGCGTGCGCCCCGACATCGTCCACGACAAGGACGGACTGTCGACGGCCGTGCGGGTCGCCCGGCTGGTCGCCCGCCTGAAGGCCGAGGGGCGCAGCGTCGTCGACCTGCTCGACGACTTGGCCCGCCGCCACGGCCTGTACCTGACCTCGCAACTGTCGGCCCGCTTCAGCGACTTGGCGCAGATCCCGGCGACAATGGCCCGCCTGCGCGCCCAGCCGCCCCAGTCGCTGGCCGGCAGCCCCGTCTCAGAGTTGGCCGACCTGGGCGAGGGGTGGAACGGCCTGCCGCCGACCGATGGCATGCTGCTGGCGACGGCCGCCGACGACCGCGTCATCGTGCGCCCGTCCGGCACCGAGCCGAAAGTGAAATGCTATCTGGAGGTGGTGGCGCCGGTGTCGGCGTCGGCCGGCTTCGAGGACTTGACCGCCGCTCGCGAGCAGGCCAAAGCCCGCCTGGAGCGCATCAAACAAGATTTGGGACCGGTCCTGGCCTGACGGCCCGGCCACTCCATCGAAAGGAACACACCATGGCAACACCCCACATCTCGGCCGAACCGGGCGACTTCGCCCCGGCAGTGCTGATGCCCGGCGACCCGAAGCGGGCCGAGCGGATGGCAGCCCAGATCCTCGACGACGCCAAGCTCGTCACACAGGTGCGCGGCATCGTCGGCTTCACCGGCCGCTACAACGGCCCAGGCGCCAACCAGGGCAAACCGCTGTCGGTGATGGCCTCGGGCATGGGCATGCCGTCGATTTGCATCTACGCCACCGAGTTGTTCGGCCAGTACGGCGTCGAGCGGATCATCCGCGTCGGCACGGCCGGCGGGGTCAGCGAGCGGGTCGACATCGGCGACGTGATCATCGGCGTCGGCGCCCACACAACCTCGTCGATGAACGAGCTGCGCATCCCCGGAACGCACTTCTCGGCCGTGGCGGACTTCGGCCTGGCCGCCGCCGCCTGGGCCGCCGCCGCCGGCGATCCGCACGTCGTGGCCGGCGCGGTCATCAGCTCCGACCACTTCTACTTCAAGATTCCCGGCCAGTTGGACGCCATGCGCGCCCACGGCGTCCTGGGTGTGGAGATGGAGGCGGCCGGGCTGTACGGCGTGGCGGCCAACCTTGGCAAGCAGGCGCTGACCGTCTTGACGATCTCCGACCACCTGACCAAGCCGTCGGCCGACATGACCGCGCAGGAGCGCGAGACGATCTTCCAAGGCGCCCTGAAGCTGGCGGTCGCCGCCGCGCTGTCCTGAGCCGGCGGCGTCAACGTCGCGCCCGTTCGCGGCGACTTGTGGGGACCGGCCCCGCGGCTGTCGGCGGGTTGGCCAGGTCTGGCGGCCTCGCCACACGGCGGTCTGGCGTTTTTGGCATACCGGCGCTTTGCGGTAGAGTTGCACAGGCCGTTTGATCGGCCACGGTCGCCCAAGAGCTTCCACGATCCCGACGATCTAACCAGGAAGCGCCGTGCAACGAGAAGCAGGAGCAGCGTATGGACGCTGAAACCAAGTCCAAGATCATCTCCGAGTATGCCACCTCCCCTGGTGACACCGGCTCGCCCGACGTGCAGATCGCGCTGCTGACCCGGCGTATCTCGCATCTGACCGAGCATCTGAAAGTCCACAAGGGCGACCACCACTCGCGCCGCGGCTTGATGCTGTTGGTCGGCCAGCGCCGCCGCCTGCTCAACTACGTCGCCAAGCGCGACATCGAGCATTACCGCGAGCTGATCTCGCGGCTGGGCTTGCGTCGTTGAGCCGACCAGCCAAGAGCCAGGGAGTTGCCGCGCGGCTTCTCCCTTTTGGCGCATCCGGCACCGGCGCGACAACTTAACAACAACTCAATAGCACTCATCGGACCCAGGCGCTCTTGCTGCTGCGGTCCTCGGTAGTGGCCTCCGGGGGAGTACAACCTCCCGTGGGCCTCGATCGAAGACCGGATCGGCGCAACGCATGGGTTGTAAGGAAAGGAACACCCCATGCAAGGACCAGACTTGCAATACACCGAGGCCGTCTTGGACAACGGCTCCTTCGGCAAGCACGTAGTGCGCTTCGAATCGGGCCTGTTGGCCCGCCAGGCCAGCGGTTCGGCCTGCGTCTACCTGGACGACGACACGATGCTGTTGTCGGCCACGACCGCCCAGAAGAATCCCCGCGACGCCATCGACTTCTTCCCGCTGACCGTCGACGTCGAGGAGCGGATGTACGCCGCCGGGCGCATCCCGGGCTCGTTCTTCCGCCGCGAGGGCCGTCCCTCCGAGGGCGCCATTCTGGCCGCCCGCCTGACCGACCGCCCGCTGCGGCCGTGTTTCGTCAAGGGCCTGCGCAACGAGGTCCAGGTCGTCATCACCGTGATGGCCCTCAACCCGAACGTCCTGTACGACGCCCTGGCGATCAACGCCGGCTCGGCCTCCACGACGCTGGCCGGGCTGCCGTTCACCGGCCCCGTGGGCGGGGTCCGCATCGCTTTGATCGGCGACCAGTGGATCAGCTTCCCGAGCGTCGAGCAGGTCGAGGACGCCACCTTCACCATGGTGGTGGCCGGGCGCGTCCTGCCCGACGGCGACGTCGCCATCATGATGGTCGAGGCCGAGTCGACCGAGGCGACTTGGGATTTGGTCCACACCGCCGGCAAGACGATGCCGACCGAGGAGGTCGTGGCCGGCGGCCTGGAGGCCGCCAAGCCGTTCATCAAGGCGCTGTGCGACGCCCAGGCCGAGCTGGCCGCCAAGTTCCCCAAGGATGTCGCCTCCCTGCCGATCTTCCTCGACTACACCGACGAGGTCTACGACGCCGTCGCCGAGGTGGCCACCGACCGCCTCAAGCAGGTCATGTCGATCCCCGGCAAGCAGGAGCGCGAGACCTCCACCGAGGAGCTGCTGGCGGTCGTCCAGGCCGAGCTGGCCGAGCGCCTGCCCGAGCAGGAGAAGGACATCACCGGCGCCTACCGGGCGCTGACCAAGAAGATCGTGCGGCACCGCACGCTGACCGAGCAGGTTCGCATCGACGGGCGCGGCGTGCGCGACATCCGCACGCTGTCGGCCGAGGTCGGCGTCCTGCCGAGGGTCCACGGCTCGGCGCTGTTCCAGCGCGGCGAGACGCAGATTCTGGGCGTCTCGACGCTCAACATGCTCGACATGGAGCAGAAGCTCGACACCCTCTCCCCGGAGACGTCGAAGCGCTACATGCACAACTACAACTTCCCGCCCTACTCGACCGGCGAGACCGGTCGGGTCGGCTCTCCGAAGCGCCGCGAGATCGGCCACGGGGCGTTGGCCGAGCGGGCGCTGGTGCCGGTGCTGCCCAAGCGCGAGGAGTTCCCCTACGCCATCCGCCAGGTCTCCGAGGCGCTCGGATCGAACGGCTCGACGTCGATGGGCTCGGTCTGCGCCTCGACGCTGTCGCTGCTCAACGCCGGCGTGCCGCTGAAGGCCCCGGTGGCCGGCATCGCCATGGGCCTGATGAGCGAGGAGATCGACGGCCAGACCAAGTACGTCGCCCTGACCGACATCCTGGGGGCCGAGGACGCCCTCGGCGACATGGACTTCAAGGTGGCCGGCACCAAGGACTTCGTCACGGCGCTGCAGTTGGACACCAAGCTGAACGGCATCCCCGCCGAAGTGCTGGCCGGGGCGCTGCTGCAGGCCAAGGAGGCCCGTTTGACGCTGCTCGAGGTGATGGCCGAGGCCATCGACGCGCCCGACGAGATGAGCCCGTACGCGCCCCGCATCATCACGATCAAGATTCCGGTCGACAAGATCGGCGAGGTGATCGGCCCGAAGGGCAAGATGATCAACCAGATCCAGGACGACACCGGCGCCAACATCTCGATCGAGGACGACGGCACAATCTACATCGGCGCCGACAACGGCGAGGCGGCCGAGGCGGCCCGCTCGCAGATCAACGCCATCGCCAACCCGACCATGCCGGAGAAGGGCGAGCGCTACCTGGGCACGGTCGTCAAGCTGATGCCGTTTGGCGCGTTCGTCTCGCTGCTGCCCGGCAAGGACGGCCTGCTCCACATCTCGAAGCTGCGCTCGCTGGCCGGCGGCGCCCGCGTCGAGAACGTCGAGGACGTCGTCAGCGTCGGCCAGAAGCTGCAAGTTGAAATCCTCGATATCGACGACAAGGGCAAGCTCAGCTTGGTCCCCGTGGTCGAGGAGGACGCCAAGTAGGGCCTCGCCAAACCGTTGACACGGGCGTCCCGTCGGCAAGGCGGGACGCCCGTGGCGTCTCCAGGGCCGTTCGGCGCCTGGCTGCGGCGGCCGTCCGGCGGGCTCGCGGGGCTCGCCTGATGCGGGTGCCTCAAGGCGAATTAGGCCAAACGGCCCACACCAATAGGCCAAATGGCCTATGGCGTTGGGCCCGGCCGGGCGGTAGAAATGATTTGGGAACCGAACGCCGGCGCCGACGCCGAGCGGCCCCCCAAGCGCGGCCCCGATGCGCCCTCCTGCGGGTCGGGGCCGCTTTCTTGTGCCCGGTGGGCCCGGTCGGACGCCCGCCTCAGACGGGGAACAGGCCGTGCTTCTTGGCCGGATTGGCCTGCACCTTGGTGCGCAGCAACTCCAGCGACTTGATCAGCCGCCAGCGGGTCTGGGACGGCTCGATCACCTCGTCGATCTGCCCCAGGTCGACGGCCTGGTACGGGTTGAGGAACTTCTCGCGGTAGCGGGCGATGAACTCCTGGTCGGACTTGGCCGGATCGCCGCTGGCGGCGGCCGCTTTGCGGTTCAGCAGGCGGGCCGCCCCCTCCGGCCCCATGACGGCGATCTGGGCCGTCGGCCAGGCGAAGGCGATGTCGTTGCCCATTTGCTTGGAGGACAGCGCCACGTACGACCCGCCGATGGCTTTGCGCGTCACCACGCACAGCTTCGGGACGGTCGCCTGGGCGTAGGCGTAGATCACCTTCGCGCCGTGGCGGATCACGCCGCAGTACTCCTGCTGGACGCCGGGCAGGTAGCCGGGGCAGTCGACCAGCGTCACCACGGGCAGGTTGTAGGCGTCGCACAGCCGCACGAAGCGCGAGATCTTGTCCGACGAGTCGATGTCCAACACGCCCGACAGGACCGACGGCTGGTTGGCGACCACGCCGACCGAGTAGCCGTCGAGGCGGGCGAAGGCGGTGATGGCGTTGCCGGCGTAGTGCTCGCCGACTTGCAGCACCGACCCGGCGTCGCAGATGCGGTCGAGCACCTCGCGCATGTCGTAGGGCTGGTCGTCGTCCTGCGGGATGATGGCGTCGAGGGCGGCGTCGGCCCGGTCGGGCGGGTCGCTGGTCACCAGCTGCGGGGCGTCCTCGGCGTTGTTCTGCGGCAGGTGCCCGAGCAGCCGCTTGGCCAAAGCGATGGCCTCCTGGTCGTTGGCCGCCTCGAAGTGGGCCACGCCGGAGCGCTGGTTGTGCACCCAGGCCCCGCCCAGCTCGTCGCTGGTGACGTCCTCGCCGGTGACCTGTTTGATGATCTCGGGCCCGGTCAGGAACATGTTGGCGGTGCCGTCGACCATGACGACGAGGTCGGTCAGGGCCGGCGAGTAGACCGCGCCGCCGGCGCAAGGCCCCATGATGAGCGAGATTTGGGGTATGACGCCGGACGCCTGGACGTTGCGGTAGAAGACCTCGCCGTAGGCGGCCAGCGACCCGACGCCCTCTTGGACGCGGGCGCCGCCGGAGTCGTTCAGGCCGATGACCGGCACGCCCGCCTGCAGGGCGAGGTCTTGGACGCGGGCGATCTTGTTGGCCTGGACCTCGGAGAACGACCCGCCCAGGACGGTGAAATCCTGGGCGTAGACCGCGACGCGGCGTCCGTCGACCTTGCCGAAGCCGGTGACGACGCCATCGCCGGGGAAGCGCCGCTCGGCCATGTCGAAGTCGGTGTTGCGGTGGCGGGCCAGGGAGCCCAACTCCTCGAAACTGCCCTCGTCGAGCAGCAGGGCCAGCCGCTCGCGGGCGGTCAGCGCCCCCCGCTTGTGCTGGGCGGCGACGCGGGCCTCCCCGCCGCCGGCCAGCGCCTGTTGGCGCAGGCTTCTCAATTCGGCAAGTTTGTCGGCCATGGCTGCTCCTGGTTCGTCGTCGTTGTCGCCTCGGGGCCGGTCGGCTGGTTGCGGTCGGGGCCGCGAGTCAACTCTTAGGGTATCCGAGGTCGGGGTCGTAGAGTGGAGTCCCAGCCGGGAAGGAGCGGGTCGATGCGAGTTGGAGTTTTCGGGGCCAGGGGCCGCATGGGAGCTGAGGTTTGCAGGGCGGTGGCGGCCGCGGGCGACCTCGAATTGGCTTGGGGGGTTGACGCCGGCGACTCCTTGGACGGCCTGGAGGCCGACGCGGTGGTCGACTTCACGGTGCCGTCGGCCGTGATGGGCAACCTGGCCTGGGCGATCGGGCGCGGCGTCCACGCCGTCGTCGGCACGACCGGCTTCACCGACGAGCGCCTCGGCGAGGTTCGGGCCATGCTGGCCGGGCATCCCGGCGTCGGCGTGGTCGTGGCGCCGAATTTCTCCATCGGCGCCGTGCTGATGATGCGGTTCGCCGAGGTCGCGGCGCGGTTCTACGAGTCGGCCGAGATCGTCGAGCTGCACCATCCCGACAAGGTCGACGCGCCTTCGGGAACCTCGGCGGCGACGGCCCGGCGTATCGCCCAAGCCCGGTCTCTGGCGGGTCTGGGCCCGATCCCCGACGCCACCGCCACCGGCCTGGAACAGGCCAGAGGGGCCGATATCGACGGCGTCCGCGTCCACGGCGTCCGCCTGCGCGGCCTGGTGGCCCACCAAGAGGTCTTGTTCGGCGCGGCGGGGGAGACGCTGACCATCCGCCACGACTCGCTCGACCGAGTCTCGTTCATGCCCGGCGTCTTGGCGGCCGTTCGGGCCGTGCCCGGACTGCCCGGCCTGACGGTCGGCATCGAGGGCCTGCTCGGCCTGTGAGCTCCGCCGGTGTCGGGTCGGCGCGGCGATGTGGGAAACTTGAGGCTGTGGACGCGAACATCGCCCCAGGCACTCTGCTGGTCGCCACGCCCGGCGTGGTGGACGGCGTCTTCGACCAAGCGGTGGTGCTGCTGTTGGACCACGACGACACCTCCGGCAGCGTCGGCGTCGTCCTCAACCAGCTGTCGCGCTACCAACTGGCCACCGCACTGCCGCAGTGGGCGCGCCTGGTGTGCGCCCCCCACAAACTGTTCAACGGCGGCCCGGTGTCGCAAACCGGCGCGGTCTGCCTGGCGTCTCCCGTCGACCCGCAGGAGGATCCGCCCGGCTGGCGGCGGGTTTTCGAGGCGGTCGGCCTGCTCAACCTGGACACCCCCGTCGAAATCGCCGACGGGGCCTACGCCAGCCTGCGCGTCTTCGCCGGCTACGCCGGTTGGAGCGTCGGCCAACTGGCCCAGGAGTTGCGCCAGGGCATGTGGCTGACGGTGTCCGCCGAGGCGTCGGACCCGTTCGACCCCGATCCGAAGACGCTGTGGGCGCGGGTGTTGCGGCGCCAGGGCGGTGACCTGGCGCTCTACTCGACCTGGAGCCCGGCCTCCCGGCTCAACTGAGGCGACATGGCGTGGCGCAAGACGGCCGCCCCAAGGGCGGTTTCGGGGAAACCGACTGGCCAGGCCGCATCCGGGTCCGGTCGGCATAGACTGGTGGCGGATTCTTCGAAAGGAGCCTCGAACATGTCCGATCCCCAGCGCCGGATCTTGGTCGTCGACGACGATGAGGCGCTGGCCGAGATGCTCCAGATCGTGCTGGTCTCGGAGGGCTATTCGGCCCGGACCTGCTTCGACGGCTCGCAGGCCATCGGCGTCTTCCGCGACTACGAGCCCGACTTGGTGCTGCTCGACTTGATGCTGCCGGGGCGCGACGGCGTCGACGTCTGCCGCGACATCCGCGAGGAGTCCGACGTGCCGATCGTCATGCTGACGGCCAAGTCCGACACCATCGACGTGGTGCGTGGTTTGGAGGCCGGCGCCGACGACTACATCTCCAAGCCGTTCAAGACCCAGGAGCTGGTCGCCCGCATCAAGACGCGGCTGCGCCGCCGCCCCAGCGCGGCCGACGACGGGCGCGCCATCCAATTGGGCGACGTCACCATCGACTTGAACCGGCACCAGGTGCGCCGCAACGGCGTCACGGTCAAGCTCACGCCGCTGGAGTACGACATTCTGGCGGCCCTTGCCAGCCGACCCCGCCACGCCTTCTCGCGGGAAGCCCTGCTGGAGGAGGTTTGGGGCTACCACAACGCCTCGGACACCCGTTTGGTCAACGTCCACGTCCAGCGCCTGCGGGCCAAGATCGAGTCCGACCCGGAGAATCCCAAGATCGTCGTGACGGTGCGCGGCTTGGGCTATCGGGCCGGCCAAGTCAGGCAGTGATGGCCCGTCCCTGGTCGGTTCTGTTCGCCCCGGTGCGGCTGTGGGAAAGGTCGCTGCCGTTCCGCGTCGTGTTGACCACGCTGCTGGCCTCGGGTGTGATCTTGTCGCTGGCGGGGTGGTTCCTGCTGGCCCAGTCCGGCCGCGGCATCATCGACGCCAAGACGCAGTCCAGCCTGGCCGAGGCGACGGCCGTGATGTCCACCATGAGGGCGCAGTTGGCGGCCAACGACCCGCGCAACACGACCCCCAACGAGCTGGTGCGGCGGCTCGCCTTGGAGGCGGCGGGGCGCGGCCAGGTCGGCAGCCAGTATTACGTGCTGGTGGAGACGCCGATCGCCTCGATCGGCTCGGCCGGCATGGCGGCCAGCTCGGTTTCGGACGACATCCGGCAGGCCATCGGGGGGGCCGACGGGCTGTACTCCCAGCCGACGCTGATCAGCTACACCGACGGCCGTCCGGCCGAGCCGGGCTTGGTGGTGGCCAGCCAGCTGTCGGCTCCGGGGTCGGACGACTACCCGGTCTTCTTCATCTTCCCGACCGCCGCCGAGGCCAAGACGCTGGAGGTCGTCCAGCAGGCCTCGATCGCGGCCGGCTCGCTGCTGCTGGCTGGCCTGTTGGTCTTGGTGTACTTGGTGACGGCGCAGGTGTTGCGCCCGGTGCGGGCCGCCCGCGTGGCGGCCGAGCGGCTGGCGGCCGGCCACTTGGACGACCGCATGCGGGTGGTCGGCACGGCCGACTTGTCGGCTTTGGCGATGTCGATGAATCACATGGCAGGCGAGTTGGACAAGAAGATCACGCAGTTGCAGGACTTGTCGGCGGTGCAGCAGCGTTTCGTCTCCGACGTCTCCCACGAGTTGCGCACCCCTATGACGACGATCCGCATGGCCTCCGAGGTGATCCACCAGCGCAAGGACTCCTTCGACGCGCCGACTAGGCGCTCGGCCGAGCTGTTGTCGGCCGAGGTCGACCGTTTTGAGGAGTTGTTGACCGAGCTGTTGGAGATTTCGCGTTTCGACGCCGGTGCGGCCCAGTTGAACCTGGACGAGGTCGACTTGGCGCAGTTGGCCGCCGACGAGGTGGAGGCCGTCAGGCCGTTGGCGGAGTCGAGTGGCTCGGTCGTGGCGGTCCAGGCCTCGCCGCCGGTCTTGTGCGAGGCGGACGGTCGGCGGATCAGGCGGATCTTGCGCAACCTGCTGGTCAACGCCGTCGAGCACGGCGAGGGCAAGCCCGTCGACGTCGTGGTGGCGGCCGACGACGACGCCGTGGCGGTGGCCGTGCGCGACCACGGCATCGGGCTGTCGGCGCATGACGCCGAGCACGTCTTCGACCGGTTCTGGCGGGCCGACCCGGCGCGCGGGCGGCGCGTCGGCGGCACCGGCTTGGGCCTGTCGATCGCTTTGGAGGACGCCCGGCTGCACGGCGGCTGGCTGGACGCCTGGGGCGAGCCCGGCCAAGGGGCGCAGTTTCGTTTGACGCTGCCGAGGCGGGCGCGGGCGGTGTTGAGCCATTCGCCGATCGACGAGGGGATGCCATGAGTTGTGACGGTCTTGGGCGACGACCGGCCAGGCGCCGGGGGAGGGGAGCGCCGCGGGCGGGGCGCGGTTGGCGCGGCGTCGCCGCTGTCTGGATGGCGGCGCTGGCCGCCGTTTCGGCCTGTTCCAGCGTGCCGACCAGCGGTCCGGTCGAATACCACACGCCCCAGGCCTCGCAGGTCGCCACCAGCGTCCGGGTGGCCCCGCTGCCGCCGGCCGCCGACGCCGACCAGTCCCTGATCGTCGAAGGGTTCCTGCACGCCATGAGCGTCTACCAGCCCGGCTACGCCATCGCGCGGCTCTACTTGACCCAGGAGGCCAGCCTGACGTGGAATCCCGACGCCGGCGTGACGGTCTACGAGGAGGGCTATCCGCCCCAGCCCTCGGGCGATTCAGTCGTCCTGACCGCGCCCCTCAAGGGGACGGTGGACGCCGAGGGGGCCTATCATGTGGCGGCCGGGCAGGTGAAGCAGGATTTCGGCCTGGTCAAAGACGCCAACGGCCAGTGGCGCATCTCGACGCCGCCGGAGGGGCTCCTGGTGTCGCGCTACCTGTTCACGACCAGCTACTTGAGCGTCAACCTGCACTATTTGGACAACGACGGCCGCATGCTGGTGGCCGACCCGGTCTGGCTGGCCAGCGGCGACGACCAGCTCTTGCGGGCGCTGCGCCGCCAGCTGCGCCAGCCCGGCGACTGGCTGGCCCCGCTGGTGCGCCCGCAGCCTGAGGTGCGCGTCGTCTCGGTGGCCGCGCTGGGCGACAGCGTCCAGGTCGAATTGGACGCCGCCGCGCTGGCCTTAACGCCGGACGCCCGCAAGGAGTTGTTGGGCGAGTTCGTCTACACCAGTCGGCAGTTCGTGGCTGAGCCGTCGGTCAGCGTCAGCGTCAACGGCGCGCAGTGGCGGGTCGGCGACGGCAGCGGGCCGCAATACGGTCTCGACGACTTCCCGCAATGGTCGACGCAGTTGGCCGATTCCAATGTTTACGGCGTCGGCGCCGATTCGCTGGTCAGCGTCGACACCATCGTCGAGGACGGGCAGAAGACGGCCGTGGCGGCGTCCCCGCCCGGAACTCTCCTGGCCGTCGACGCGCAGCGGCGGCGGGCGGCGGTGGTCGGCGCCGACCGCAAGACCGTCTCGACGATCAGCCTGGCCGGCCCCGCCGCGCCGGTCGAGGTGTTGGCCGGCTCGGCGCTGCTGCGCCCGGAATACTCCTCGACGGGGGAGTTGTGGATCGGCAGACAGGCGGTCTTCACGGGTTTGACGGTTGTTGGCGAGGACGGCTCCCACAAGGCGAAAGTGATGTGGCCGCAGTCTGCCGCAGCCCTCGCCGACGGCAAGTTGACGGCTTTCCGGCTGGCCCCAGACGGCGACCGGCTGGCGGTGGCCCTGCAGACGCCGAACGGGCCGGCCCTGGGCTTGATGCGGGTGATGAGGGGCGACGAGACGACGTTGGAGGGCTGGCAGGGCGTCGACCTGTCGTGGGCCGGGCCGCCGACGGCGGTGTTGGACGTCGGCTGGTCGGATGAGAGCGAGTTGACGGTGCTGGTGACCGGCCAGGACTCGACCACCGACGTGCTGCGCGTCTCCCAAGACTTGGCCGAGACCAGCATCATCGGCCCCGAGAGCATCACTGGCCTGGTCGAGTTGGCCGTCTATCCCGGCAACCCGATTTTCGCCCGCTCCGACACCGGCGGCGTCTACCGCTACAGCGCCGAGTCGAACTGGTCGCTGTGGACGACCGGCCTGGACTCGATCGTCTATCCGCGCTGACGCGGCTCGACCCCGAGACTGCCGAGAGCGTTCTTGTTCGCGGGTTGGCGCTGTGGGCGAGGGGGCGGCCGGCCGCGACGAGATCGGCCTGTGGAAAACCGCGCGACCGGCGTGGGGTGTCCACATAATTTCGGGCGTGTCCGGATACGCCGTGCTGGCCGACCGCTTGGCCGAGTTGGTGCTGGGCGGGGAGTGCGCCTGCTGCAACCGCCCGGGGCTGGGGCTGTGCCAGCCGTGTGCCGCCAAACTGCTGTCGAGCCGTCCCTGGCTCGATTATCGCGGCGGTGTGCCGTTGGGCTGCGCCAGCCGCTACGCCGGGCCCTGGCGGCAGGCGCTGCTGGTGGCCAAGGAGCGGCACGGCCTGGGCATGTTGCGGGTCCAGGGCAGGTTGTTGGCGAAGGCGCTTCGGCTGGTGGCCGAACAGCTGGGGGCGGAGACGCTGGCCATCGTCCCCGTGCCAACGGCCAAGGCGCGCTTGGCCAAGCGGGGGATCGACTATCCGCTGGATTTGTCGTCCAGGGCGGCGGGTCACTTGCGGCGGTGGGGGGTGGCGGCCCGACTGCGGCCCGGTTTGCGCCTATGCCGCACGCCAGCCGACCAATCCGAGCTGCCGGCCGCCCAACGGGCGGCCAATGTCCGAGGCTCGATGACTTGGCGCGGACCGCCACCCCCCGAGGCGGCCGTGGTGGTCGACGACTTGGTGACGACCGGCGCAACGCTGGCCGAGGCCCTGAGGGCCTGCCGCGCCGCCGGGGTGGCCGTGCGGGGAGCCGCCTGCCTGGCCCGCCCCGTCCGCGGCTGAGCGGCGCGGAGACGGCGAGAGGGCGGGGAGGCATGCCTTCCCCGCCCTCAGGCCAGACCGGTGGGTCAGATGGCCGCTGAGCCGCTCTCCCCCGTCCGGACGCGGACCACCGTGTCCACCGGCACGATCCAAATCTTCCCGTCGCCGACCTGGCCGGTGCGGGCCGATTGCAGGATGACGCCGACCAAGGCCTCGGCCTCGTCGTCGTCCACCAAGACCTCGATGCGGACTTTCAGCACGAAGTCGATGGAGTACTCCTCGCCCCGGTAGACCTCGACGTGGCCGCGCTGGCGGCCATAGCCGGAGACCTCCGAGACGGTCATGCCGTTGACGCCGTGGCGGACCAGGGCCTTCTGGACGTCGTCCAACTGGTCCGGCTGGACGATTGCAGTTACGAGTTTCATTTCTTTGCTCCTGTTTCCTGGTCGCGGTTCACTTGGCGGCGGGAACGTCTTCGAGTTCCTCTTTGGTCATCACCAAGGTGCGCTGGACGCGGCTGGTGTAGTAGACCGGGCTGAGGTCGTAGCCGATCTCGGAGTGCTCGGCCCGGTCGATGCCGTCCAGCTCGACGGCCGGAGAGACCCGCCAGCCGATCGTCTTCTTGATCACGAAGGCGATGGCGCAGCTGACCAGGAAGCCGTAGCACATGACGAACAACGCCCCGACGGCCTGCTTGCCGAGCTGTTCGAGGCCGCCGCCGTAGAACAGGCCGACGCCGTCGCCGATGCCAGGCGCGTTGGGAGAGGCGAAGAAGCCGATCAGCAGCGTGCCGATGAGGCCGCCGACCAAGTGGACGCCGACGACGTCGAGCGAGTCGTCATAGCCCAGCTTGTATTTCAGACCGACCGCGAAGGCGCAGACCACGCCGGCCACCAGGCCGATCACCAGCGCCGCCCACGGCTCGACCGTCGAGCAGGACGGGGTGATGGCCACCAAACCGGCCACGATGCCGGAGGCCGCGCCGAGCGAGGTCGGATGCCCGTCGCGCAGCTTCTCGACTATTAGCCAGCCGATCATGGCCGCGCAGGTCGCGCCCAGCGTGTTGACCCAGGCGAAGGCCGCCAGGCCGTTGCCCGCCACCGCCGAGCCGGCGTTGAAGCCGAACCAGCCGAACCACAGCAGGGCGGCGCCCAGCATGACGGCGGTCAGGTTGTGCGGGCGCATCGGCTTGGAGCCGAAGCCGATGCGCGGCCCCAGCACCAAGGCCAGGGCCAGAGCCGAGGCGCCGGCGTTGATGTGGATGGCGGTGCCGCCGGCGAAGTCGTAGACGCCCAGGTTGGCGATCCAACCGCCGACCTGTGTGGTGGCGCCGGCGTCGTCGGTCAGCCCGGCGAAGTCGAAGACCCAGTGGGCGGCCGGGAAGTAGACCAGGATGCCCCAGAAGATGGTGAACAGCGTCCAGCCGCCGAACGAGGCCCGGTCGGCGATGGCGCCGGACACCAAGGCGGTGGCGATGATGGCGAAGGCGGCCTGGAAGCCGACGAACGCCAAAGCGGGGATGACGTCGGGCGCGCTGCCAAAGGTCGCGCCTTCGCCCAGCAGGCCGTTGAGCCCGAAGAACTGGAACGGGTTGCCCAGCCAGCCGCCGCCGACGTCCTCGCCGAAGGCGATCGAGAAGCCGAACAGAATCCACAGCGTGCCGATGGTGCCGATCGAGATGAACGACATCATCATCATGTTGAGCACGCCCTTGGCGCGGACCATGCCGCCATAGAAGAAGGCGAGGCCGGGCGTCATCAAGAAGACGAGAGCTGCGCTGATGAGGACCCAGGCGGTGTCGCCGGTGTCAATCACGGTTTCGAGAATCATGGCCTTGAGCATGGCGGACGGCTGTTACCGCAACCGGCGTCGATTGTTACGACCAGGTAAGCCAATGTTAAGGGCAAGTTATGGCGTGTTACGGGCGTGTTAGGGCGAGCGCCCGGTGGACGCCGTTCGCCCAGCGTCCGAGACGGTTTGGTCCACCGGGGCAAAGCCCCGGTTCTGACGCGAGTTGTGGCCAAACCCTCCGATTGCGGCCCTCGGCTTGCTAGGTTGGAGTCATGGCACCCAAGCCGCGCCGAGAGCGAGTGGGGCAAGTGGGTGCCTTTCGCATCTCGCCAAGTTGCTTGACCCAGGGAGGTTGACATGGACATTCAAGTCAGCGGACGCCATTGCCAAATCGCCGACGATTTCCGCGAGCGGGTGACGGAGAGGCTCTCCGCCATCGAGAAGCTCAAGGACCGCGTGATCCGCGTCGACGTGCTCCTCAGCTCGAATCCCGGCAAGCGCCAGCCGGGCCAGGACGTCCGAGTCGAGATCACGCTGCGCAGCCGCGGACCGGTGGTGCGCGCCGAAGCCGCCTCTGACGACAAGAACGTCGCCTTCGACGCCGCCCTCGACAAGCTGAAGGCGCAGTTGCGGAAGGCCGCCGACCGCCGCAAGGCCCATCGCGGCGAGCGCCTGCAGCCGCTCGACCTGCCCGCCGTGGCCGGCGCCACGCCGACCGAGGCCGAGGAGGCCGCCGCCGAGGTCCGCAATGTGGCCGGCATCGAGGTGCAGGGCGACGGGCCGCTGGTGGTGCGCGAGAAGGAGTTCGAGGCCTCGCCGCTGACGCTGGCCCAGGCGCTGGACCAGATGGAGCTGGTCGGCCACGACTTCTTCCTCTACGTCGACGCTGAGTCGGGCAAGCCGTCGGTCGTGTACCGCCGCTTGGCCTACGACTACGGCGTCATCCACCTGAATATCGCCTGAGTCCGATCCGGGCGGCGCGTCGCCTGTCACAAAGTTGAAACACGTCAACGGTTTACTGGCGTGCGGGCTTGCGCGTCCATACGCGCATCCGGGTTGCCGGCGGCGACGTCCCGGCGCCCACCCGCCGACCAACAAGGATTGGAATCATGAAGCATCTGCTTAAAACCGCGGCGCTCGGCGTCGTTGCCGCTTTCGCCCTCGCCGGCTGTGGAACGACGCAGCCAACCGGCAGCGCGCCCGCCTCGGACAGCGGCTCGGGCGCGGCCAGCGCCGCGTCCAGCCCGGCCTTCACGACCATTGACGCCGGCAAGCTGACCGCCTGCGCCGACGTGCCGTATCCCCCCTTCGAGATCGAGGACACCTCGGCGGCCTCGGGCTATTCCGGCTTCGACATCGAGATCGTCGGCGCCATCGCCGAGAAGCTCGGTTTGACGCTGGTGGTCAAAGACGTCGACTTCGACGCCCTGCAGTCGGGCACGGTGCTGGCCGCCGGCGAATGCGATCTGGGCACCTCGGCCATCACGATCACCGAGAAGCGCAAGAAAAACATCGACTTCGCCGATCCGTATTACGACTCGCTGCAGTCGCTGCTGGTGAAGAAGGACTCCGGCATCGCCAAGCTGGCCGACCTGTCGGGCAAGGTTATCGGCGTCCAGCAGGGCACAACCGGCCAGACCTACGCCCAGGAGCACGCCCCGAAGGACGCCACCATCACCCAGTTCCCCTCCGACGGCGAGCTGTGGCCGGCCATGACCTCGGGCCAGGTCGACGCCATCTTGCAAGACCAGCCGGTCAACCACCAGCACGAGATCGACGACGACTCATACGCCATCGTCGAGGAGTACGACACCGACGAGCAATACGGCTTCGCCTTCGCCAAGGACAAGAACCCCGAATTGCTGGCCGCCGTCAACGCCGCCCTGGCCGACATCCGCTCAGACGGCACCTACGACACCATCTACGAGAAGTACTTCGGCAAGAAGCAGGCCTGAGACTTGCCCGCCTTCCCGCCCGCCGGTCCCGGCCGGGCGGGAAGGCGAAGCCGTCGACTAAGGAATAGCCATGGCGCTATCTGACATCCGCCCGACCGTTCGCCGGCGCATCTCGCGCGGCACCTCCTATGGCGTCACCATCGTCGTCTTGGCGCTGATCGTCGCCTACGGCTCCCGCAACTGGGAGCTGCTCAGCCGCCAGTTCTTCAACGGCGAAGTGTTCGCCGAAGTGCTGCCGAACATCTGGGTGCCCATTCTCAACACGCTGCTCTACACGGTGGCGTCTTTCGTCGTGGGCACGGCGCTGGCGATCGTGCTGGCGCTGATCAAGACGTCGAAGGGTCCGACGCGCTGGTTCGCCGTCGTCTTCATCGAGGTCTTCCGCGGCCTGCCGGCGATGTGGACGATCTTCGCCTTCGCCTACATGCTCTCGACCGCCTTCCAGTTCCGCTGGCCGGGCGGGGCGATCTGGGGCGGCGTGCTGGCGCTGGTCTTCGTCACCGGGGCCTACTCGGCCGAGATCGTGCGGGCTGGCATCGAGGCCGTCCCCAAAGGCCAGCGCGAGGCCGCCCGCTCGCTGGGCATGTCCCAGCTCACGACGACGTTCCACGTCATCTTGCCGCAGGCGGTGCGGATCGTCATCCCGCCGCTGACCAACGAGTTCGTCATGCTGCTGAAGGACACCGCTTTGCTGTTCATCGCCGGGGCGACGATCTCCCAGCGGGAGTTGACGACCTTCGGTCGCGACGGTTTGACGACCTACGCCAACGCCACGCCGATGATCGTCTCCGGCCTGGTCTACCTGGTCATCACGGTGCCGCTGACCTATCTGGTCGGCCTGTTGGAGAAGAAGATGGCGGTGAAGAAATGAGCCAGGACGTCCCGGCCCGCAAACGCGACGCCAAACTGCACCCGCGCGACACGCCCGACCCCGACGCCCCGCCCATCCAGGTGACGGGCTTGCACAAGTCGTTCGGCGAGTTGCACGTCTTGAAGGGCATCGACTTGACCATCCAGCGCGGCGAGGTGGTCTGCGTCATCGGGCCGTCCGGCTCGGGCAAGTCGACGCTGCTGCGCTCGGTCAACCTGCTGGAGTGGCCCACCAAGGGGGAGGTGCTGATCGAGGGCATCCGCGTGCAGGACCCCGACGTAAACCTGGACAAGGTGCGCACACGCATCGGCATGGTCTTCCAGCAGTTCAACCTGTTCCCGCACATGACGGTGCTGCGCAACGTCACAATCGCCCAGGAAAAGGTGCTGCAGCGCTCCTCGGCGGAGGCCTCCGAGGTGGCGCTGGCCATGCTGGAGCGGGTCGGCCTGTCCGACAAGGTGGACGCCCACCCCTCGCAGCTGTCCGGCGGGCAGCAGCAGCGCGTCGCCATCGCCAGGGCGCTGTCGATGAACCCCGACATGATGCTGTTCGACGAGCCGACCTCGGCCCTCGACCCCGAATTGGTCGGCGAGGTGCTGGAAGTGATGCGCGACCTGGCCCGCGAGGGCATGACGATGATGGTCGTCACCCACGAGATGGGCTTCGCCCGCGAGGTCGGCACCCGCCTGATCTTCATGGACGACGGCCAGATCATGGAGGCCGGCGACCCGCGCGAGGTGCTGGCCAACCCCCAGCATCCGCGCACGCAGCTCTTCTTGTCCAAAGTGTTGTAAGAGGTGGTTCACAAGTCCGCGCCTGCTCCGGTGGCCGCTGGGCGGCGCCTCGCCGCGTCGTGGGGCGCGGGTGCCACCAGCACGAGGGCGACCCTCCTGGTTGCGATCCACCACCCATCGCCCATCCTCGCTACGGCACCGACTCGTGAACCACCTCTTAGTCGGCCCGGTTGCGCGCCCGGAATGGCGGGCCGCGAAAGCGACTACACTTGGACGGGCTGTGCGAAAGGAGTGCTCTCGTGGCGTTTATGGACAGGTTGCTGCATGTCGGCGAGGGGCGGCAGCTCAAGAAGCTGAAGGTCGTGGCCGACCAGGTCAATTCGATCGAGTCCGACTTCGTGGCCATGAGCGACGCCGAGCTGAAGGGCCAGACGGCCGATTTCAAGCAGCGCTTGGACAACGGCGAAGACCTCGACTCGCTGATGCCTGAGGCTTTCGCGACCGTCCGCGAGGCCTCCAAGCGGGTGCTCAACAAGCGCCACTTCGACGTCCAGATACAAGGCGGCGCGGCTCTGCACTGGGGCAACATCGCCGAGATGAAGACCGGCGAGGGCAAGACGCTGGTGGCCGTCTTGGCCAGCTACCTGAACGCCCTGGGCGGCAAGGGCGTCCACGTCGTCACCGTCAACGATTATCTGGCCGAGTTCCAATCCGAGCAGATGGGCCGCGTCCACAACTTCCTCGGCTTGAAGGTCGGGGCCATCTTGTCGCCGATGGACCCGCCCGCCCGCAAGAAGGCCTACGCCTGCGACATCACCTACGGAACCAACAACGAGTTCGGCTTCGACTATCTGCGCGACAACATGGCCCACTCGCTCGACGACTGCGTCCAGCGCGGCCCCAACTTCGCCATCGTCGACGAGGTCGACTCGATCCTGATCGACGAGGCCCGCACGCCGCTGATCATCTCCGGCCCGAGCGAGGACAACGCCGAGTGGTATCCGCAGTTCGCCAGGCTGGTGCTGCGCCTCAACCGCGACGAGCACTACGAGGTCGACGAGAAGAAGCGGACGGTCGCCGTCCTGGAGCCCGGCATCTACGCCGTCGAGGACTATCTGGGCATCGAGAACCTGTACGAGTCGGCCAACACCCCGCTGATCTCGTACCTCAACAACGCCATCAAGGCCAAGGAGCTGTTCAAACGCGACCGCGACTACGTCGTGCTGGACGGCGAGGTGCTGATCGTCGACGAGCACACCGGCCGCACCCTGGTCGGCCGGCGCTACAACGAGGGCCTGCACCAAGCGCTGGAGGCGAAAGAGGGCGTCGAGATCAAGGACGAGTACCAGACGCTGGCCACCATCACCTTGCAGAACTATTTCCGCATGTACGACAAGCTGTCGGGCATGACCGGCACCGCCAAGACCGAGGAGAGCGAGTTCCAGAAGATCTACGGCCTGGGCGTGCTGCCGATCGACACCAACATGCCGATGATCCGCACCGACCAGCCCGACTTGATCTACCGCACCGAGGCGGCCAAGTTCGAGGCCATCGTCGAGGACGTCGTGGCCAGGCATGACTTGGGCCAGCCGATGTTGATCGGCACGGCCTCGGTGGCCAAGTCGGAAATCCTGTCGCGGGCGTTGAAGAAGGCCGGCGTCAAACACGAGGTCTTGAACGCCAAGGAGCACGAGCGCGAGGCGGCCATCGTCGCCCAGGCCGGCCGCAAGAGCGCCGTCACGGTGGCCACCAACATGGCCGGGCGCGGCACCGACATCATCTTGGGCGGCAACCCGGAGTTCCTGGCCGACCAGGTGTTGCAGTCCAAGGGGCTCGACCCGGTTGAGAACTCCGAGGAGTACGAGGCCGCCTGGCCGCAGACGTTGAAGGAGATCGAGGAGCAGGTCGCCGACGAGCACGAGGAGGTCGTCGGCTTGGGCGGCCTGTACGTCATCGGCTCCGAGCGTCACGAGTCGCGGCGCATCGACAACCAGTTGCGCGGCCGCTCCGGACGCCAGGGCGACCCGGGGGAGTCGCGCTTCTACCTCTCGCTGGAGGACGACCTGATGCGGCTGTTCAAGTCCGACATCATCGACTGGGTTCTGCAGGCGTTGAACGTGCCCGACGACGTCCCGATCGAGAACAAGCGCGTCACCAAGTCGGTGCAGTCGGCCCAGGAGCAGGTCGAGGCGCAGAACTTCGAGATGCGCAAGAACGTCCTCAAGTACGACGACGTCATGAACCGCCAGCGCCACGCCATCTACTCCGACCGGCGCCGCGTGCTGGAGGGCGCGGACGTCCAAGAGCAGTTGCGCCAGACGGTCAACACCGTCGTCAAGGGGTACGTCGACTCCCAGACCGAGGGTTTCGCCGAGGATTGGGACTTCGAGGCGATCTGGACCCAGCTCAAGACGCTCTACCCGGTCAAGCTGAAGCGCTCCGATTACGAGGGCCGCGCCGACCTCGAGGCCGAGGAGTTGGTCGAGGCGTTCCAGGAGGACGCCCAGCGGGCCTACGACGCCCGCGAGGAGGAGTTGGGCGCCGACAACATGCGCGAGTTCGAGCGGCAGGTGCTGTTGAGCGTCTTGGACCGCAAGTGGCGCGAGCACCTCTACGAGATGGACTATCTGCGCGAGGGCATCGGCCTGCGGGCGATGGCCCAGCGCGACCCGCTGGTCGAGTACCAGCGCGAGGGCGGCGACATGTTCAACGCGATGATGGAGGCCTTCATGGAGGAGGTCGTCGGCTTCCTGTTCAACCTGGAGGTGCGCGTTCAGCAGCCCGCGCCGGTCTCGGCCGAGGTGACGATCACGTCCGGGCCGGACGCCGACTCGCTGGGCACGACGTCGGCGCTGCCGGCCCCGCCCGACATCGCCAAACGCCCGACGCTGCAAGCCAAGGGCCTGTCGCCGAAGGCGCCGAAGGGGCCGATTGCCTTCCAAGGCGGCTCGCAGGCGCAGGCCGACAAGCCCGCCAAGGCCGGCAAACGGGCCGAGGCGGCCGCCGCCAAAGCCGACGACCCGTACGCCGGTGTGGGCCGCAACGACCCGTGCCCGTGCGGCTCGGGCAAGAAGTTCAAGAACTGCCACGGCCGGCCCGGCGCGGTGTGAGGACGGCCTCGAAGCGGGTGCAGCGCCAGCCTTTGTGGGTGCGCTGAAGCCGCACCGCCGCAGCCCGCGACTCGCGTCCCCGCCGCAGGTGGGCGGCCACTTCGAGGACGTCGTCGCGCGGTTGGCGCACGCGGATGGAGTGGAGGCGCAGGCCGGACGCCTCGCGGTGGCGGCGCAGCGGTTCGAGCGCTCCCATCGCGGTCGGGCCGCACAGGCGCTCCAGTTGGTGGAGCGGCCGGCGTCCGGTGATGCCTTCGACGATGGCCGCCGTCATTGCTTGGGCGAGGTGTTTGGTTTGGCCGCTGACGCCGTCCTCGCAGGCGGCGACGTCGGGCTCGTCGTCCCACGGCAGGGCGGGCTGCAGCGACGGGCCGGGCGAGGCGGGTTCGAAGAGGCGCGCGGGACGCGGCCAGCGGCCGGTTGGGCGGCTGGCTCGGGCCTGGGTCAAGTCCATGCCCCACAATTACCAGTTGGCCGGGCGGCGGCGCGGGCGCTTTCGGCGATCTGTGGATAACCTCGTGTGGGAGACTCGTTGGCGAAGTGTTGCTCCACAGGAGGATGAGGATGCTGGTCTTTGTGCCGTTGGACGCGGCCGCGTTGCGGGCCTGGGCGGATTGCGGGACATTGGCCACCGGTGTCGGCTTCGCCGTCACCGAGGCGATGATGGACGCTTTCGGCTTCGACGACCCGGCCGACGAGGCCGCCGAGTTCGTCGCCCTAAACATAGCCGCCACCGACGCGCTATGGCGCGGCGGCCGCCGCCTGGTGGCCGTCTGCCAGGCGCCCGCTCGCCCGCTCGCCGACTGCGAAGGCGCTCACGCCGATGGAGCGCCCGCCAATGCCCGGCCGTCCAGCGATGGCCAGCTCGCTAGGGGAGTGGCTGTGGGCGGCCAGACCGGCGGTGCGGGCAGCCGGCCAGGTGGCGCAGGCCAACCCTCGAGCGGCCCGACTCCCGGCGGGCGCCAAGCCGTCGACGACTCCGCTGCCGACTTCGGCGCCGTCGAGATCCGCGACGTGCCCTTCACCGCGGTGACGTCCCTGTTCGTCGGCGGCGGCTCGCTGCCCGCCGTCGCGTCCCTCGAAGAGGCCTGGGACACCCCCGAGGCCCAAACCCTGGCCGAGACCCAAGACCTCCTGTGGCACGCCCCCTCCGAAGTGAAGGCCGTGCTCGACTTGATCGCGGCGCAACAGTGAGGGGGTGCCGTAGCGCGCAAGCAGGCGCACAGTGGCAAGGTAAAGATTGCGTATATGCAATTGCGTGATAGGGTAGGTTTATGGTTTCACTGGCGAGCGAGTTGGTGCGGGACGCGCGGTTGTCTAGACAATTGACGATGACCGCTCTGGCGGCATTGGCAGGCGTTCCCGCCTCGACCGTCAGCCGTATCGAGTCGGGCAAGACGGATCCGACAATGGGCATGCTGAGCCGATTGATGGGTGCGGCAGGATTCGCCTTCGAATCCTTGGTGGCCGATTTGGGAGACGACCAGCCGTTCGCCGACGCATTGGATCGCCTGGAGGGGGCGAACGACGACGACCGGGAGGCGCAGTTTCAGCTCTTGCCCGACGTGGCCGGCGTGGCCCCGGTCGCGAGCCGCCGGGGTTTGCGCCGAGTCGCGGCGCCCGCCGATCTGTCTACTGCTCTGGCTGCTCTGGCTGGCCAGGGCCAGCATCCCGTCGTGTCCGGCATGGAGGCATTCGCCGGGGCCATTGACCCGCAGCTCTCCTTCGTTCCCATTGTCTACGTCGACGACCCGGCTGCGGTCGAAGGCTTTGCCGAGGCGGACGAGGGCGCCTACCAGGTGATGCTCTTGCTCCCGGCCACAGACAATGTCCGCGCCAGGTTGCGCGTCGACACGGTAGTTCCCATGATGGTCCGTGAATGGGGGCTGTTGGACGCCATGGCTTCTCCCGGCAGGCAAGGAGATATTGCCCGAGATCAGTTCCAGTCGATCCGGGCGTCGGCCCCATGACCGATCACACCTCGCCGTGGGAGCCCCTGTTTGTTGGCGACATGCTCCATGGGGCAGTCGCTTCGCGGCGGCTGCTGGTTCGCGCCGTCAAGGCGCTCGAAGAGTTCAAGGATGCGGTGACAGTCATCGGCGCCCACGCTGTCCACGTCTGGGTTGAGCAGGCCTGGGGTCCGATATCGATGGAGGCGACCAGGGACGCTGATATCGCCCTCAATCCGCTTTTCGTGACGGATAACCCCAAGTTGGCGGACCTCATGGCCGGCGCCGGAATTGCTCCGGCGTTAGCCGACAGGCCCGGAATCTATGGGCTGGCCGACGAGGCTGAGTTGGAGTGGTCGCGGCGCACCACCGTGGACTTGATCGTCCCTGAGGTGTACGCCGGTTCGGGGCGGCGGGCGGCCCGCTTGCCTGGCCAGCGCCACGCCGCCAGCCGGGCTGTGGGCCTCGAGCTGGCCATCTGGGACCGCGCCGTGACGAAGCTGTCCACCCTGGATCCGCCACATGAGTCGGTGGACGCCTATGTGGCCGGTCCGGCGGCCCTTCTCACAGCAAAGGCTCACAAGGTGCACGAACGGCTGGCTGGCGCGGTGAGGCGCCCAGATCGGCTGCGGGCCAAGGATTCAGGGGATGTGGCGCTGTTGATGCTCGTGTCGGACCCGACGGATGTCGGTCGGACAATGGTGAACGCGAGCGCTGCCCACCCCGAAGTGTTGACTGTGGTGGCTGCGGCCGCGTCCTGGCTGCGGGAGCTGTACGGCCCGTCGGGAGGAATGCCGCGCCAGCACGCCACCAGTGCCTT
>JAISUF010000184.1 GCA_031272195.1 Propionibacteriaceae bacterium | reverse complement strand
GACAGCAGGACGATGGCGCTGGGAGCCGGGTCGTCTGGATGGTCGGGGTCGGCCGGGGCTTGGTCGATGGCGTCCAGCGAGGAGTAGATGCCCTCGCCGATGGCGGTCGAAGGGGCCACCGACAGCCGGTCGATGGCGGCCGACACCACGGACCTGTCCTGCGTCGGCGGGACGACGACCTGCGCCGCCCCGGCGAAACGGACCAGCGCCACGTTGAAGCCGTCGGGCAGCATGCCGAGGAACTCTTTGGCGGCCGCCTTGGCGGCGTCCATCCGGTTCGGCTCGACGTCCTCGGCCAGCATCGAGCGCGACACGTCGATGGTGATGACGACGGTCGCCCGCTCGCGCGGCACCTGGACCTCGCCCTTGGGCTGGGCGAAGGCGACCGTCACCGCCACCAGCGACAAGATGGCCGCGCCGACCGCCAGATGGCGCTTCCAGGCCTGCTGGCGGGGCATGATGCGCTCCAGGGCGGACGTCGGCCGGTGGCGATGGCCCGAACGCCGCCAAATGGCCAACCCGATGTAGACCAGCAGCAGGGTCGGCGCCAGCAGCAGCCACCACAGGCGCTCCGGGCGCATGAATCCGAGTTCGAGCAGCGTCACGGCCATCTCACCCCCAAAGAGATCGCGCCCAGCGCCGCCACAGCGGCCAACACCAGGCCGTAACCCGCCCAGGTGGCGGACACCTCTTTCTCGACCGGCACCTGGCCGACCTCCGAGCCGATGTTGGCGTAGACCTTGTTCAACTCGTTGAGGCTCTCGGCGTCGAAGCTGGAGCCTTTCGACACCGACGCCAACTCCTTCAGCAGGTCACGGTCGGGCGCGACAACCTCCCGCTTGCCGTCCAGGTCGACGTAGCCGTTGTCGGTGCCGTAGGCGATGGTGTAGACCGGCACTCCCAACTTGCCCGCTTCGGTGGCCGCCTGGACGGGCGAGCGGCCCGCCGTGTTCTGGCCGTCGGACAGCAGCACGATGGCGCCCGGCGGGATCGTCTCCCCCTCCCCCAGCGGGGCCTGCTTCAGCGCGTCGACGGCGGTGTAAATGGACTCGCCGATGGCGGTGGAGTCCTTCAACTTGAGCGAGTTGACGGCCTGCTGGGTTTGGGTGCGGTCGGTTGTCGGCGGCAGCACGACCGATGGGTTGCCGCTCAGCGACACCACCGAGACGTTGTACTGGTCGGGCAGCTCTTTGATGAAGGCGATGGCGGCCTGTTTGGCGGCGTCGAGGCGGTTCGGGGCGACGTCGGTGGCGGCCATCGACTGCGACACGTCGATCACCAGCACGACGGTGGCACGCTCGCGGGCGACGTATTCGATGCCGTTGGGGCGGGCCCAGGCGACGGCTAGGACGGCCAGGCTGGCCAGGGCCAGCGCCACCGTGAAGTGGCGGCGCCACTGCGACTGTTTGGGCATCACCCGCGACAGCAGGGTGGTGTTGGTGAAGCGCATGCCGGTCGATTTGCGACGGCGCAGCATGATGACGTACAGCGCTATCAACACCGGCACCGCCGCCAGCAGCCACAGCCGGTCGGGACTGACGAAGGTCACTTCTCCACCCCCTGCGGCGGCTGGTGGAGGACGGCCGCGGTGCGCCGGTAGGCCAGCACGAAGCGGGCGATGTCGTAAACCCAGTCGCGGTCGGTGCGCAGTTGGATGTGGGCGCAGCCGGCCCGGCGCAGCGCTTGGCGGATGCGCTCGCGCTGGGCGGCCGAGGCGGCGTCCATGCGCAGGCGGGCCTCGTCGTCGGAGGTGTTGACGTAGCGCTCGTAGTCGGTTTCAGGGTCGCGGATCAGCAGGTCGCCGACGTCTGGGAACTCGATCTCGTGGCGGTCGACCACCTCGACTGCCAACACCTGGTTGCGCACCGCCAGGTGCCGCATCGGCGCCTCCCAATCGGTCGGCACGTCGGGGTCCAGCTCGTAGTCGCCCGGCGTCAGGAAGTCGGAGACGACCACCCGCATGCCGCGGCGCCGCTCGGTCCGGCTGAGGCGCTCGACGCCTTGGGCCAGGGTGAACGGGCCTTTGGTGTGGTCGGCCACGATCGGCTCGGTCAGCATGCGCCGCAACAGCCCGTAGAGGGCAGTCCGTCCGGCTTGGGCCGGGATGCGCTTGAGCTGGTCGGGGCGCATGATCAGTCCGCCGAAGCGGTCGCCCATACGCGAGGACAGGAAGCCGATGGTGGCGATGGCGGCGATCCCCAGGTCGCGCTTGGTGACGCCCTCGGTGCCCCAGTTCATCGACGGTGTGACGTCGAGCAGCGCCCAGATCTCCAACTCGCGGTCGGAGATCGTGTCGCGGACGTGCGGAATGGTGGTGCGCGCCGTGACCGCCCAGTCCATCTTGCGGACGTCGTCTTGGCCGGGCACGTAGACGCGGGCGTCGTTCGGCTCGGAGCCGGGTCCGGGCAGCAGGCCGCGGTGGTCGCCGTGCAGGAAGCCCTCCAGGCGGCGCACGATCGTCAATTCGAGGCGTTTGAGGGCCGCTTCGGGAGCCAGCTTGTTGAGGGGCAGGGTGGCGGCCTTCGGCTCTGTGAGCACGCTGGCCAGCGCCCCCAACCCTTCGGGTGGCTCGAAGGCGGGTCTTGGGGCCATCAGTTGGCGGGCGGCGGGCCGGGCTGGGAGGGCTGCGCCGGATAGGGGGCGGACGGGTACGGCTGTCCGGCGGGGTACGGCGGCTGGACGGGGGCGCCGACCGGCGGGGCGGACGGCAATCCGGCGGGCGCGGAGCCCTGGACGGGCGCGGCGGGGACCGGACCGCGCGGGCCGGGCCCGACCGGCTGGCGGGCCGCTTGATTCCAGACGGGCGTCGGCGGGGGCACCATGGCGACGATCCGCTCGACCACCTGGGCCGGGGAGATGTTGTCGGCCAGGGCGTCGAAGCCGAGCACGATGCGGTGGGCCATGACGTCCCTGGCGACGGCCTGGACGTCGGTCGGCAGCACGTAGTCGCGCCCGTGGATCAGCGCCAGGGCGCGCGAGGCCGCCACCAGGCCCAGCGTGGCGCGCGGCGAGCAGCCGACCTGGATGACGCCGGCCAGATCGGCCATGCCGAAGTCGACCGGGGTGCGGGTGGCCAGCACCAGGCGGACGATGTAGTCCTCGACCAGGTTGTGGACGAAGACCGCCGAGGCCCGCTCTTGCAGCTCGACGACCAGTTGCGGGTCGAGCACGGGGTTGGCCGTCGGCGGGCGCACGCTCATGCGCCGCAAGATCTCCAACTCCTCGTTGCCGCGCGGATAGGGCACGTCGACCTTCAACAGGAAGCGGTCGCGTTGGGCTTCCGGCAGGGGGTAGACGCCCTCGGACTCGATCGGGTTCTGGGTGGCGATGACGATGAACGGCTCGGGCACCTTGAACGTCTTGCCGCCGATCGACACCTGGCCCTCGGCCATCAGCTCCAGCATGGCCGACTGCACTTTGGCCGGCGCCCGGTTGATCTCGTCGGCCAAGACGAAGTTGACGAAGACCGGGCCGAGGGCGGTGTCGAACTCCTCTTTGCGGGCCGAGTAGATGCGCGTGCCGACGATGTCGGAGGGCACCAGGTCGGGGGTGAATTGGATGCGGGCGAACGAGCCGCCGACCACCGTCGCGAACGACCGCACGGCCAGCGTCTTGGCGACGCCCGGGACGCCCTCCAACAAGCAATGGCCTTTGGCCAACAGCGCGACCATCAGCTGCTCGACCATGTGTTCCTGCCCGACGATGACGCGCTGCACTTGCGCGATGGCGTCCGAGAGCACTTTGGCGTCGTTGTCGCCCACTTTTCTCCCCTTCTGGTTTGGCGTTCCCACCCTACCGCTAGAAACCTAACAACTTGCTGTGAAGCCGCCAGGCATCGCTGAGCCCGGCCGGACGGCGCTTGGACGGATGGCACAATGGACTTGGCAAACACCGACGAAGGACGAGATGACGACTGACGACCAACCCGAGCGCCGGGTCGACGTCTCGCCGCTGCTACCCCCCGATCCGGCCAAAGTCGGCGACTTCTGGCTTGACGCCAGGATTTCGGCGCGCCCGGCGGGCACGGCTTACGCGGCCCACGACGATCGGGCCCGGTCGGTGCTGCTGATCATGTTGAACGAGGGCGCGGCGTCCGACCCGGCCGCCGCCGACCGCCTGGCCGGACTGGTCAACCAGCTCCACATCGACACCGTCGTCGCCAGGGGCGGCAAGGGGCAGGACGGCGGGCGGCTGGCCGCTCGCTTCCGGCCCCCGCACGACGGCCCCGCCGAGTCCGGCGCCCCGTCCCAGGCGCCGTGGGTGGCGCTGGCCTATGACGGCAGCCCGGCGGCCGTCGCCGAGGCCGAGCGCATCCTGGCCGGCGTCGAGTTGGCCGACCGCCCAGCCCTCGGCCAGCCGTCGGGACCCGACTACCGGTTGCCCTGGATCGACCGCCAGGCGCCCGGCCCGACGCGGATCTGGCCGCTGCCCTGGCCGGGCCGCCGGGACCGCTCCGGCTGGGGGTCGATCCTGGCCAGTTGGCTGTTGATGATCCTGATCGCCGCCTTGGCGATTCTGATCGCCATCTTGCTGTTCCAAGGCACGCCGCCGGAGAGCCCGCCGCCGCCCGTGCCGACCACCGGGCCCGCTTCGTCGTCCAGCAGCTCCCCCTCGCCACAGTCGGGGTCGCCCTCCCCGCAGTCGGGATCGCCGTCCCCGGAATCGGCCTCGCCCTCGCCGGACTCCGCCTCGCCCAGCCCGAGTTCGGCCTCGCCGTCTCCCGACACGGCCTCGCCCAGCGCCAGTGCCTCGCCCAGCCCCGACACCGCCACGCCGACCGCCTCGGCGTCGCCCAGCCCGGACAGCGCCAGCCCGACGCCGACCTCGGCCTCGCCCTCGCCAGCCACCGCCAGCCCCGAGACTCCGACCGCCTCCGGCGGGCCCACCCCGTCTGGCATCGGGTCGCCGACGCCGAACTCCAGGTTGTAGCCTTGCCGCGCCCCAAGCTGATCGCCACCGACCTGGACGGCACCCTGCTGGACGACTCCTCGGCCGTCTCCGGCCTCAACGCGCGGGCCATGGCCCTGGCCGCCAGTCTGGGGGTGCCGTTCGTCATCGCCACCGGTCGGCCGGTCCGCTGGCTGCCGGGTCGCGACGTCCTGCCCGACGCCTATCGCCTGGCCATCGTCAGCAACGGCGCCGCGCTGTGCGACATCGAGACCAAGGCACTGTCCCACGCCCGCCACATTCCGCCTGTGACCGCGCTGGAGGTCGCCGAGCGGCTCCATCGGGCCATCCCAGGCGTCGCCATCGGGGCCGAGAACGGCCACGATTTCGGCACCGAGCCGCACACCCCGTCGGCCGAGTTCGCAGACTGGGGAGGCTGGTCGGGCGACTTGGAGCAGATCGTGGCCGACATCGACCCGATCATCAAGATGTTCGGCTTCCACGCCGAATTGGACGCCGATCAGCTCTTGGAGCGCGCCGAGGCGGCCCTCGGCGACGACGTTGCCATCACCCACGCCTCGATGGGCCAGCGCTACGGCGTCGTCGAGATACTGCCCAGGGGCGTCTCCAAGGCGCGGGCGCTGGAG
>JAISUF010000172.1 GCA_031272195.1 Propionibacteriaceae bacterium | reverse complement strand
CCAGGCGACGCGGAACGGCACCTCGACGCCGACCTGCTCGACCGCTTCGCGACCGCCCAGCCAGTCGGCGGCTCGCCGCAGCGCCCGCCGCCCCTCCTCGAGGGCGGCCGCCGCCTCCCAGGGCGACGGATAGGAGATGTCGGCGATCCCCGCCTCCAACAGCTCGTCCAACTCGGCCGGCGGCGGACTGTCAGTTTGCAGGCGGCGGACCAAGTCGTGCACTAGCGTGCCGAACTCGGCCGCCGGGCCGGCGTCGGGCGAGCCGCCGCAGCGGTTCAGGAAGTAGCGCCGCGGGCACTCCAAGAGCGCCCCAAGCTGGCTCGGACTCAACGTCACGCGCCCCGCCTCGCCGGCCTGCGCCTCGCTGACCTCCCGCAACCCCCACCAGCGTTCCGGATCGCCTCCGGGAACCAAAGCCAGCGTGGTCGCCGCCGCCTCGCGCAGCGTCGGCGCCTCGCCTGGGTCGCAGGCAAGCCGCCGCAGCTCGCCCGTCAGCTCGGGCAGTGTCCAGGACGACTGCGCGGGCCGCCACGGCTGCACATCCACGCCAAGCTCGCCGACAAACCGAGAGGGGCGCTCGCCGCAGACGACCACCAACTCCTCGCACGCGCAGGCGCAGGCCGCGTAGAAGGCGCGGCGATCCTCGGCGACGCTGTGATCGGCGACCACACCCAGGCCGTCGGAGCCGAGCGCCCGCGCGTCCAACAGCGACGGCGCCGCGAGGGCCCTCGGCCAGACGCCCTCGTCCGCCCCGACCACCACCACGCACGGCCACTGGCGGCCCTTGGCCTGGTGAACCGTCAACACCTCGACCGCCGCCCCGCCGGACCCGGCCTCCCGCTCGTGGTCGACCGGCAACTGCTGCGCCTCGACCAGTTCGAGCAACTCCCGCACCCCTGCCACACCGGTTCGCAACTCGCCGTCGGCGGCCACCGAGAAGAACTCCCGCACCGCCGCCAACTCCTTGGCGGCGCTGGCCGAGCCGTCGTCGTAAGCGCGCTTCAGGCGGTCGGCCAAGCCGCTCCGCGACCATAGATGCCAGGCCGACGCCACCGCGCTCTCCCCGCTAGCGACCAGCCGCGCCGCCTGAAGGGCGGCCTCCAACAAGCCCTGGGCGGCCAACGACGCCTCGACCGCCTCGTCCGGCCCCAAGGCCAGCCGCAGGCCGTCCAGCAACCAACCCACCGCCCGCGACTCGGCCAGCGGCTCTTGGGCGCCCTCGACGCGCGCCGGCACGTCGGCCCGCAACAAGGCGCGCAACAGGATCGGCTGTTTGGTCCGAGTCAGGACGGCGATCTCCTCCCAGGCGCGTCCGGCGAGACGCCGCTCGCGCACGAGGCCGACCACCGCACGAGCTTGGGCCAACTCGTCGGCGCAAACCAGCGCCCGCAGCGAACCAGGCTTGTCGGCCGGCGAGGGACTGCCCGCGAAGGGGCAACCGTTGACAACGGGCACCGGCATGCGCCCGCGCAACCGGTTGAGGGCGGCGGCCAACTCCCCGCCGTGTCGCAGACCCCGCTCCAAGGCGACCACCGACGCCCCGGGGCCAAAGATGTCCGGGAAGACTTGGACGGCCCGCTCGAACGACCCCCGAAAGGCCGACAGCACCCCGGCCGGATCGCCCAGCGCCAACAGCGGCAGGCCGCCGCGCACTTGCGCCAGCACCCCGAGCTGTCCGGCGTCCAACTCCAAGTACTCGTCCACAACAAGCGCTCCGAACTCGCGCCGCCAGCGCTCGGCCGTCGCGGGCCGCGACAGGGCGATCCGGGCGCGGTGCACCAGCTCCGCGTAGTCGAGGACGCCCTCGGCGTCGAGCACGTCCAGGTATTCGCCGAAGAACTCTCCCAAACAGACCCACTCCGGCTGGCCGGCGGCGCGTCCGAATCGCGCCAAGTCCGACGGGTCGAGGCCGAGCTGGCGGGTCCTGGCCAGACACTCCCGGACCAGTCGCGCGAAGCCCTTGGTCTGGACCGCCAGGCGCAATTCGCCGGGCCAGCGACCGCTGCCGCCGGCCAACAGCTCGCGCACCCGGAAATCCTGCTCCGGGGCGGTCAGGACGGACGGCTCGCCCCCGCCGGCGTCGGCCACCACCCGGCGGCAGAAGGCGTGCATCGTGGTGACCGCCGGCTTCCAGGCCCGACCGCCCAGTCCGACGGCTATGGCGTTGCGAAGGCGCGAGGCGGCCCGCCTGGTGCGGGTGACGACGAGCGGCTGCGTACCCCGCTGACAGGACTCGACGGCCGCCAAAGCGGCCAGAGTCGTCTTGCCGGTGCCCGGACCACCCACCACCAACGTCGGCCGGTCCCACCCGTCGAGGACGGCGCGCTGCTCGGCCGTCGGCTCGGGCAAGGCCTCCAGAGGCGGCGACCAGACCAACTCGTATTCCATGGCAGCCATGCTCCCACGCGGCGCCGACATTTTCCGAAGGCCGTCCGAGCCGCCCGGCAACACACGGCCCGACAACGGAATTCAACCAACCGCCGACCATCCGCCAACATCCAGCGGTCTGGCACAACGCCGACAGGCTGGCCAGACAATGGGCACCCGCCGGGCGCGGCGAACAGTGCTGCTCAGAACAGGGCGGTCATCAGCTCGCGCCGGGCTTTGGCGACGGCCGGATGGTCGGCCCCGACGGCGTCGAACAACTCGAGCAGGCGCAGCCGCACTCGCTCGCGCTCGTCGCCGGCGGTATTGCGGATGACGCCGATCAGTCTGGCGTAGCCCTCCTCGGGCCTCCCCCCGGCCACCTCGACGTCGGCGGCCGCCACTTGGGCGTCGACATCGGCCGGGTCCGCGATGGCCGCGCGCAACATCTCGTCCGGCTCGCCGGCCACCAGCCGCCCCAGCATGCCGGCCTGGGCGCGCCCGGCTTTGGCGGCGGCGTCGTTCGGGTTCTGGGCCAGCAGCTTGTCGAACTCGGCCACCGCGGCGGCGAAGTCGCCCCGGTCGGCGGCCGCCTCGGCGTCGGCGAAACGGGGATCGGGACCGGCCGACTCGTCGACGCTGACCGGGTCGGCGATTCCCGTCACGCCGTTCTGGGCGGCCGCCTGCAAGACCTGCTCCAACACCGCCTGGACGTCCTCCCTCGGCCTGGTGCCCTGGAAGAGCGGCAGAGGCTGCCCGGCCAGCACGGCGATGACGGTCGGGACGGCCTGGACGCCCAAGGCCTGGGCGATTTGGGGGTGCTCGTCCACGTTCACCCGCACCAGCAGATAGCGGCCCTGGGCCTGGTTGGCCAAGTCTTGGAGGTCGTCGGACAGCGCCTGGGCGTTGGCCCTGGGCGAGTGCAACTCGATCACCACCGGATGCTTGACCGACAGTTGCAGAGCCGCCTCCAGTGAGCGCTCGTCGGCGTCGAGGACGTACTTGGCGCCGGCCGGCGGCGGCGGCGCTTTGACGGCGGCGGCGATTCCGGACAAGTCATACCCACGGGCCATTGGAGTCATGGAGACATACTACCCAGCGGGCGACCGGTTGGGCTGGTCGATGTGCCGCCGAGCCGAGTTCCCCCTGCCAACCTTGGCCGCGCGAGCCCGCGAGCCGCCGCCCCGTCGAGCCATCGGCGTCACCGCGCCCGCCACCTGGTCCGCGCCGCCCGCCCAAGGCGGCGAGTGGGCACAATTCGCCGGTTGTGGTGACGGCGCCGCCGGATCGGCGCAACAATAGGGGCATGGTTCACGAACGCGCCGGGCAGCTAGCTCTGCCCGAAGATCTCATCGACGTCGATGCCCTCTTGGCGGCCTATTACGACATCGCCCCCGACCCCGACAACCCCGACCAGCAGGTGGTCTTCGGCACCTCAGGGCATCGCGGATCGGCCTTCGACGGGGCTTTCAACGACGCCCACATCGCCGCGACGACGCAGGCCATCGTCGAATACCGCGCCGCGCAGGGCGTGACGGGCCCGCTGTTCATCGGCAAGGACACCCACGCCCTGTCCGGCCCGGCTTGGAAGACGGCCATCGAGGTGCTGCGCGCCAACGGCGTCGACGTCCACGCCGAGCGCGATGAGGATTTCACGCCGACTCCGGCCGTGTCGCGGGCGATCATCGTCTACAACCGCGACCACTCCGGCCCGAGGGCCGACGGCATCGTCGCCACGCCCTCGCACAACCCGCCGCGCGACGGCGGCTTCAAGTACAACCCGCCCCACGGCGGCCCCGCCGACACCGACGCCACCAAAGCCATCGCCGAGCGGGCCAACGAGCTGTTGCGCGACCCGTCGGGCATCAAGCGGACCGCCTACGAGAAGGTCGCCGCCGAGGTTGTCCGCCACGACTACCTCGGGGCCTACTGCGAGGACCTGCGCAACGCCATCGACCTGCCCGCCATCGCGTCGGCGGGCGTCCACATCGGCGCGGACCCGCTGGGCGGGGCGTCAGTCCAGTATTGGGAGTACATCGCCGACCGCCTGGGCCTCGACCTGACGGTCGTCAACCCGGTCGTCGACCCGACGTGGCGGTTCATGACGCTGGACTGGGACGGCAAGATCAGGATGGACTGCTCCTCGCCCTACGCCATGGCCTCGCTGATCGCCAACCGCGACGCCTACCAAATCTCGACCGGCAACGACGCCGACTCCGACCGCCACGGCATCGTCACACCCGACCACGGGCTGATGAACCCGAACGCCTATCTGGCCGCCGCCATCTCGTACCTGTTCGCCCACCGGCCCAATTGGCGCCCCGACGCCGGCGTCGGCAAGACGCTGGTCTCAAGCTCGCTGATCGACAAGGTGGCCGCCGACCTGGGCCGCCGCCTGGTCGAAGTGCCGGTCGGCTTCAAGTGGTTCGTGCCGGGCCTGACCAGCGGCGACATCGGCTTCGGCGGCGAGGAGTCGGCCGGCGCGTCGTTCCTGGCCCTGGACGGCTCCACCTGGACGACCGACAAGGACGGCATCCTGCTGGCGCTGCTGGCCTCGGAGATCCAAGCCGTCACCGGCCGCTCGCCGTCCCAGCTCTACCAGCAGTTGGAGGAGCGGTTCGGCGCATCGTCCTACGCCCGCGTCGACGCGCCAGCCAGCCGCGAGCAGAAGGCCAAGCTGGCCAAGCTGTCGCCCAGCGACGTGGCGGCCACCAGCCTGGCCGGCGAGCCGATCACCGCCACTTTGACCGAGGCTCCCGGCAACGGCGCGCCCATCGGCGGGTTGAAGGTCGTCACCGCGTCGGCCTGGTTCGCCGCCCGCCCGTCCGGCACCGAGAACGTCTACAAGATCTACGCCGAGTCCCTCAAGGGACCCGACCACCTGGCCGAGGTCCAATCCGAGGCCAAGGCCGTCGTCGACGCCGTGCTTTCTTGAGTCGGACGCGGCCTGGTCAGAGTAAGGTGAAACCCATGAGTGAAGAATCTGTTTTCGTTTGCGTCGACCACGTCGGCTACGCCGTCCCCAACTTGGACGACGCCATCAAACTGCACACCGAGGTTTTCGGCTGGCGCCTGCTGCACCGCGAGACCAACGAGGAGCAGGGCGTCGAGGAGGCCATGCTCGGCACCGGCGAGCAATTGCCGCAGAACGCCCAGGTCCAGTTGCTGGCCCCGCTGCGCCCCGACTCGACGATCGGCAAGTGGCTGGAGAAGAACGGCGGCCGCGGCGGCGTCCAGCAGGTCTGCTACCGGGTGGACGACATCGAGAAGGCCTCCCAGGTGCTGCGGGAGCGCGGCGTCACGCTGCTGTACGACTCGCCCAAGACCGGCACCGGCGGCTCGCGGATCAATTTCGCCCACCCCAAGTCGACCGGCGGCGTCCTGCTCGAAATCGTCGAGCCCGCGCCCGGCCACTGACATCCGTCGCGGCGGGGCCGGAAGTCTATTGCCGGACCCGCCGCGCACAATTCGACCCGCTGGCGGCGGCCGGAGGGCAGAAGGGGAGACGATGGAGCTAGGTCCCGACGGGCTGCCGCTGCCGCAGGCAGCGCCCAAGCCGGGGTCGTCGGCTGTGGGCGGCACGCGGTCGTGGCTGAACAGTTGGCGGCGCATCACCCAGCCGACCCCGCCCGACATCGACCCGTTGGCGACGCAGCGCCCCGCCGCCTCGGGACTGCTGCAGCACGGGCCGTTCCACGTTGGCTTCTTCTTGGCCTTGGGCGGCTTGACCGCCTACGGCCTGCTCGAGGCGGCCTCGCAGTTGACCAACATCATCTTGATGGTGATCCTGGCCATGGCGGTGGCCTTGGGCCTGACGCCGGCCGTCGAGTTCTTGCACGACCGGGGGCTGCGCCGCGGCTTGTGCGTCCTGGTAGTGGTGATCGGCCTGCTGGCGCTGGTCGGGCTGCTGGTGTGGGCCGTCATCCCGATGGCCTCCTCGCAGTTGCAGACGCTGGTGGCGAACCTGCCGTCGTTCATGGACAATCTGCAGACGATCCCCCAGATCAAAGCCCTCGACGAGCAGTTCGACATCATCAGCCAGATCAACCAGTTCATCGTCCAGGGCAAGTGGGCCGACATCTTGTCCAGCGGCATGCTGGGCGCTGTCGGCATCATCTCCAACATGGTCTTCTCGCTGGTCGTCACGGCCGTCTTGACGATCTACTTCCTGGCCTCCCTGCCCACCCTCAAGGAGGCCATCTACCGCCTCTCGCCGGCCTCCCGGCGACCGCGCACGAAGTACCTGGTGAACGAGATGATGAAGCGGGTCGGCGGGTACGTGTCGGGCCTGTTCATGGTGTCGCTGATGGCGACGGTTTTCACCTACGTGGTGTTGAACATCCTGGGCCTCTACCAGTACGCGCTGGCCCTGGCCGCGCTGCTGATGCTTTTCTATTTCATCCCGATCGTCGGCAGCTCGATCGCCATCATCGTCATCGCCATCGTCGGCTTCACCCACTCGCCCCTGACCGGCATTCTCTGCCTGGTCATACTGTTCGCCTACCAGCAGTTCGACGCCTATTTCATCCAGCCGCGCGTCTTCTCCCGCTCGGTCCAGGTGCCGGGCATCCTGGTCATCCTGGGCGCCATCTCCGGCGGTCTGCTGTACGGCATGACGGGCGCCATCCTGGCGGTCCCCGTCATGGCGGCCGCGCTGATCCTCTACCGCGAGGTGCTGATCCCCCACTTGGACCGCCGCTGACGCCGCGCCAAGGGCCGCCACGGCCACAACCGTCCTCCCCGCGACACCCCCGTCAAGGCGGTATGGCCAAGTGACGCGGCGGGCCGACTCCGACGTCCCCCCGGCAACCTGTCCAGCGCCGATGCGGCACGCTCAAGGACACACCCCGAGGTCACACCGCCACGAGCAGGGGCACGCGCGTCTCGGCGGGGCTGGTCGAGCCGTGCATCCCGCGCAGGTTGAACTCTTTGGGGAAAGTCCGGGTCATGACGGCGAACGGGCCGGACTGGGCGTCCTGGCAGGCGACGACGACGTCGCCGATGCGGTCGGCCACTTGGTTGGAGGCCTCGCCGAACCATCCGGCCGCCACGGCCTCGTCCCGCGTCGCGACGACGGCCCGATCGCCCAAGAACTCCGCCCAGCGTTGGCGCACCGCGTCGGGCGCGGCGGTGTAGAGGTGGCGGAAGCGCGCCTCGCCGGCCACCAGTTCGACGCCCTCGGCCAGGGCCGGCTCGGCCTCCAGCGTCACGCGGTCGGCGCGGGCGACGTTGACCATGCCGTGGTCGCCGGTCACCAACAAGACGACGTCCTGCGGCAGGCGGTTGCGCAGCTCGCGGGCCAGCTCGTCGGCCCGCGCCACCTGCGCCAGCCACTGCGGGCTGCCGACGCCGCTCTCGTGTCCGGCGTGGTCGACGCCCCGCTCGTAAACGTATGTGAAACTCCGCTCGCCCAGTGAAGCCGCCATCGCCGCCTTGGCCGCTCGCAGCGCCGCCGGGCCCGTCTCGTCAGTGCCCCAGAAGGAGCCGCCGCGCAGTCCGGCCTGCGTCAAGCCGCTGCCTTTGAACTTGCCAAGCGACAGCACCGTCACCGCGACTCCGGCCTTGTCCAGGCGCTCCAGCCAGGTCAGACGCGGCTGGACGTCCTCGCCGCGCAAGCCTTTGGGCCATCTCAGCACCGGCAGCAGCTGGCCGGCGAAGCGGAAGGAGTAGCCGACCACGCCGTGCTGGCCGACCGGCAAACCCGTGCCCAAGCTGGTCAGGCAGGCGGCCGTCGTGCTCGGCCAGACGGCCGAGGCCCCCCGGTCGGGCAGGCCGGCCAGGAATGGCGCGGCGGCGGCGTGCCGGCGCAACTGCTCCACGCCCAAGCCGTCGACCAGCAACAGGGCGTAGCGGCGGGCGTCGGGCAAGTCGAAGGCGTCCTCGCCCGCCTGTCCCAAGTGGGCGCCGACACTGGGCAGCAAGTCGGCCAGCGTGCCGGGCCCGTCGGCCGACGGCGTCACAGGCGCCCCAGCGCCAACTGCAGCTTGGCCGCGAAATCGAGCAGCTCGTCCACCTTCTCCAAGGTGTCGGCGCGGGTGCTCATCCTGATCGTCAAGTCGTCCGAGGCCGACCCGCCCGTCAACCCGTGGTCGGCCTCGCAGTTCGGATCGCCGCAGCCGGCCGGCTCCAAGTCGATGCGCTGCAGGGCGCCCCAGGAGACCGCCAACCACGCCTCGTCGGTGTTGGCGTGGTCGAACTCGGCCGGATTGCTGACCAACTGGCTGACCGCCGCCGTGGAAATCTTGCGCAGCGGGATGGACTCGGTGGTCGTGATGGCCTGCGGCTCCTCGCCAGGCATCGTGCCCTCGTCGGTGTGGGCCACTAGCAGCCGCGTCGGCGTCAACACCAGGACGGTCAGGTGCCGACCGACGGCCTCGTGGTTGAACGTCGCCTCGTTGTGCACCAATTGGGCCAACACCTTCTCGCCGGCCACCGACCGGGCCAGGCACTCGGCGACGAACTGCGGATAGTAGCCGCCCTGGTCGATTTCAACGGCCAATTCAGTCTTGCTCACTATAGAATCATCCCCGCTGGCAAGCCGCCAGGCAACCTCGCGAGTGGGAGAATGCAAGCTATGAGCAGCACCCGGCCCTTCTTCGCCGCCCGGGCCGAAGAGGTCATCGACCGCTGGGTCGAGCGCGCCCTGAGATCGTTCGGCTGGCGCGAGAAAGTCATCTCCTACACCGGCTACGGCACCACCGACTGCGTGCGCATCCTGGCCCGTGTGGTGCTGGTGCCCGGACGGGCCACCTCCGGCCTGGCCAAGGACGTCGAGGAGTTCGTCCGGCGGCGCGGCTTCCGCAACTTCGTCACCGCGCCGTGCGTCCGCAACCCGATCAAGATCGTCGTCGGCGACTTGGAGATCGACACCGAGACCGACCGCGGCGGTTATCTCGACTGCCGCGTCCACGACCACGGGCTGGCCCCCGGCTGGCGGCAGGCGACGCTGCGCTCGCGCGGCTCCAAACCCGTCAAAGCCGACGTCCAGGTGGTCGGCGACGACGTCGATTTCGGCATCGTCTCCGACATCGACGACACCGTCATCACCACCTGGCTGCCGCGTCCGCTGATCGCCGGGTGGAACTCGTTCATCAGGGACGAGTCGTACCGCCAGGCCCCGCCGGCCATGGCCTGGATGTACCGCCAGTTGGTCGAACGGCACCCCGGCGCGCCAGTCGTGTACATCTCCACCGGCGCCTGGAACACCCACCCGTTCCTGGCCCGTTTCCTGAAGCGACACCGCTTCCCGCCCGGTCCGATGCTGCTGACCGACTGGGGCCCCACCAACACCGGCTTCTTCCGCTCCGGGGCGGCCCACAAGGTCAACTCGATGCACCAGTTGACAAGGGACTTTCCCAACATCAAGTGGCTGCTGATCGGCGACGACGGGCAGCACGACCCCGAGCTTTACTCGGCCTTCGCCGCTGTCGCCCCCGAATACGTCCGGGCCATCCTCATCCGCCAGCTCACCCCCACCGAACAATTGCTGGCGCACGGCTCGGCCACAGCCCTGACGCAATTCGGCGTCAGAGCCGACCTGGTTCCATCGGTTGAGGCGCCCGATGGTAGAGGATTGTTAGCCGGATGGAACGAGTTGGAGGAAGCATGACGGAAGTTCTGGAGGACGAGGGCGAGCGGATTGTCGACGTCGACGTCTCCGACGAGATCGAGACGAGCTATCTGGAGTACGCCTATTCGGTGATCTATTCCCGCGCCCTGCCGGACGCCCGCGACGGCCTCAAACCCGTCCAGCGGCGCATCCTCTACACCGCCCACCAGATGGGCTTGCGCCCCGACACGCCGCACGTCAAGTCGGCCCGTGTCGTCGGCCAGGTGATGGGCCTGCTGCACCCGCACGGCGACGCCGCCATCTACGACGCGCTGGTTCGGCTGGCCCAGCCTTGGGCGCTGCGGCTGCCGGTGATGGACGGCCACGGCAACTTCGGCTCGCTCGACTCCGGCCCGGCCGCCATGCGCTACACCGAGTGCCGGATGGCGCCGGCCGCCGTCGCCATGACGGCCGGCCTCGACCAGGACACCGTCGATTTCCGCCCCAACTACGACGGCAAGGAGACCGAGCCGGTCGTCCTGCCGGCCGCCTTCCCCAATCTGCTGGTCAACGGCTCCACCGGCATCGCCGTGGGCATGGCCACCAACATCGCGCCGCACAACCTGGTCGAAGTGGTGCAGGGCCTCAAACACCTGATCCGCCATCCCGACGCCACCACCGACGACCTGATGCGCTTCATCCCCGGCCCCGACCTGCCCTGCGGCGGCAAGATCGTCGGCTTGGACGGCGTCAAGGAGGCCTACGAGACCGGCCGGGGCAGCTTCCGAATGCGGGCCAACGCCCGCGTCGAGCAGATCTCGCCGCGCCGCAAGGGCATCGTCGTCACCGAGCTTCCCTACATGGTCGGCCCGGAGAAGATCATGGAGCAGTTGCGGGCGCTGCACCAGGCCAAGAAGATCTCCGGCATCAGCGACGTCAAAGACCTGACCGACCTGGCCAACGGCACCCGGCTGGTCATCGAGGTCAAGAACGGCATCAACCCCGACGCCTTGCTGGAGCAGCTCTACCGCCTGACCAAACTGGAGGACTCTTTCGGCATCAACGCCGTCGCCCTGGTCGACGGCCAGCCGACGACGATGCCGCTCAAGCAGATGCTGGAGGTCTACCTCGACCACCGCCTCGACGTCACCCGCCGCAAGTCCCAATTCCTGCTCGGCAAGGCCCAAGACCGCTTGCACCTGGTGGAGGGGCTGCTGATCGCCATCGTCGACATCGACGACGTCATCGCCATCATCCGCACCTCCGACGACGTCGCCCAGGCCAGGGCCCGCCTGACGGAAGCCTTCGAGCTGAGCGAGATCCAGGCCAACTACATCCTCGACATGCAGCTGCGCCGCCTGACGAAGTTCTCCCGCATCGAGTTGGAGTCCGAGCGCGACAAGCTGCTGGCCCAGATCGCCGAATACGAGGGCATCCTCGGCTCCGAGACGCGCCTGCGCGAAGTCGTCGCCGAAGAGTTGGACGAGGTTGCCCGCACCCACGGCACCCCGCGCCGCACCGTCCTGCTCGCCTCGGCCGGCCAGGCGGTCTCGGCTGTCGCCGCCGCGCCGCTGGAGATACCCGACGACCCCTGCTGGGTGCTGCTCTCCTCGGCCGGCCTGTTGGCCCGCACCGAGGCCGCCGACCCGCTGCCTTCCTCGGGGCCGCGGGCGTCCCACGACGTCATCGTCTCGGCCATTCGCGCTACGGCCCGCGCCGACTACGGCCTGCTGACCTCGCGCGGCCGCGTCATCCGGGCCCAAGTGGTCGACCTGCCGTCCGTCCCGGTGACGGCCAACGCGCCGAACCTGCAGGGCGGGACGATGGCCCGCGACATCATTACCCTCGACAAGGGCGAGCGCGTGCTGGCGTTGACGACGCTGGGCGAGGCGACCTACGGCTGGGCCTTCGGCACCAAGAACGGCGTCGTCAAACGGACCAATCCGGAGATCGTCGCCAAAGCCTCTTGGGAGTTGATCCGCCTCGACGACGGCGACGAGGTGGTCGGCGCAGTCGAGTTGCCCCACGACCTGGACGAGCTGGCCTTCATCACCTCGGACGGCCAGTTGCTGCACTTCCCCGCCGCGAACGTGCGCCCGCAGGGGCGGTCCGGCGGCGGCATGGCGGGCGTCAAACTGGCCGCCGGGGCCAAGGTGGTCTTCTTCGGGGCCGTGCCGGCCGCCGACTCGGTCGTCGTCACCAACGCCGGCTCTTCGACGGCCCTCCCCGGCACCGACCCCGGCAGCGTCAAGGTGACAGCCTTCGACCTCTATCCAGGCAAGGGACGGGCCACCGGCGGGGTGCGCTGCCAGCGCTTCCTGAAGGGCGAGGACGCGCTCCTGCTGGCTTGGGCCGGCCCCAGCCCCGCAGTCGCCGGCGCCGCCTCCGGCTCGCCCATCGACCTGCCCGCGCCCGACCCCCGCCGCGACGGGTCGGGGACGCCCGCCAGCCAGCCGATCGCCGCCATCGCGTCGCGCTACCACGCCTGAGGCGGTCGGCTTTCGCGCTATCCTCGTGGGCATGGAAGACCGCAAAGCATTGGAGGCCGAGCGCGCCCGGCTGATGGCCCGCCTGGGCGAGATCGACGCCCAGTTGCGGGCCGCCGAATTGGGCGACGCCCTGGCGGCGTCCGGCGACTGGGGCTGGGCGCTGCTGAGTTCGACGGGCCTGATCGGGCGCTGGGACTCCCCCGATCCGCTGCCGCCGACAGGGCCGCGCAGCACCCACGACGTCATCGTCTCGGCCGCCCGCAGCACCGGCGTCGTCGGCGTCTTGACCAGCGCCGGGCGGATCGTCCGAGTGCCGACGCACGAGCTGCCCGACATCCCCGTCGGCGACCACGCCCCGAACCTGCTCGGCGCGGGCATGGCGGCCAACCTGCTGTCCCTGCCGCCCGGCGAGCGGGCGATCGGCTTGACCAGCCTGGGCCCGCAGACTTTCGGCTGGGCGCTGGGCACGCGCCGGGGTGTCGTCAAGCGGACGAATCCTGAGATTCCGCGCGGCCAGGACTCCTGGGAGGTCATCCGCTTGGACGAAGGCGACGAGGTGGTCGGCGCGGTCGAGCTGCGCCACGAGCAGCAGCAGTTGGTCTTCGTCACCGACGACGCCCAACTTCTGCGCTATCCGGCCTCGGCTGTGCGCCCGCAGGGGCGCCAGGGCGGAGGCATGGTCGGCATCCGGCTCGACGCCGACGCCAAGGTGGTCTTCTTCGGCGCGGCCGACCTGCGCGACTCGCTGGTTGTCACCAACGCCGGTCGCCGCTCGGCCATCGACAGCGACGCCGGCGGCTCGTTGAAAGTCACTCCCTTCGACGCCTTCCCCGAGAAGGGTCGGGCCACCGGCGGCGTGCGCTGCCACCGCTTCTTGAAGGGCGAGGACGTGCTCTATCTGGCTTGGGTCGGCCCGCAGCCCGCGATCGCCGCCACCCGGACCGGCAGCCCGTCCAACCTGCCGCCAGTCGATCCGAAGCGGGACGGAACAGGCACCCCCACGTCCCTGCGCATAACCGGCGTCGGCACCCGCGCCTGGGCCTGAGCCTGGCAAGTCCGCTCGCCTCGGCCATGTCAACCCGCCAAAGCCCGAACCGCTCTCCATGGAAAAGTTGCTCCACTCGCCAGCGCCCACGTCATTCTGGGTGGGACAGACCGAAGACAGCCGCCAGCTTTGTCGTACTCCTGATCCTGGACGATTAGCACAGGCCGAACCCGGTGGCGGCAGATTGCGAGCAACCGCCAGCTTGTCCGCCTCAATCCTTCTGCTGGGCATCTGCGGCACCGCGTTGTACGCTCAGTTATGAGGGCCACAACCCGCCCCCTCCGTCCGTCAACGACCAATAGCCCCTGAGATGACCCCGTGATTCGGTCCAGCTGGTTTGAGAGCTGTCGGGTTTCTATTTCTTGGGTTTCAATGTAGCAGCGTATTCGGCTGGTGTCTGGTATCCCAAGGACGAGTGCCGCCGG
>JAISUF010000152.1 GCA_031272195.1 Propionibacteriaceae bacterium | reverse complement strand
GGGGCTCAGTCGTCACAGCACGAGGACGATGCGTCCCACGTTGTCGCCGGACTCTAGTTGGGCATGGGCGGCGGCGGCTTCGTCGAAGGGGTACGTCGTTGTGGGGGCGGGTTTGATGGCGCCGGATTCGACCAGGGGCCAGATTTCGCGGGCCACCCGTTGGCAGATCTCGACCTTGCCCGCGACGGGGCGGAAGCGCAGCGACGTGGCTGTGACGGTGGCCCGTTTGGTCAGCAGGCGGTTCAGGTCGAGGGTGCCCTTGCGTCCTCCCTGAAGGCCGATGACGACGAGGCGTCCGTCGTCGGCCAGCGAGGCCACGTTGGCCTCCAGATACTTGGCGCCCATTATGTCCAAGATGACGTCGACGCCGCGTCCGCCGGTCAGCTTGTTGACTCGCGCGGCCCAGTCGTCGTGGTAGTCGACGGCTTCGTCGGCGCCCAGCTCTCGGCAGAAGGCCAGCTTCTCGGGCGTGCCAGCGGTGGTGATGACGCGGGCGCCGAGGGCTTTGGCGTATTGGATGGCGAAAGTGCCGATGCCGCCCGCGCCGCCGTGCAGCAGGACCGTCTCGCCGCTCGCCAGCCGTGCGTGGCTGAAATTGGACATGACGGTGGCCGCCACCTCCAGCAGACCGGCCGACGTCACCAAGTCGACGCCTTTGGGGGGAGGCACCGCCTGGCCCGCCGGGACGACCGCGTATTCGGCGTAGCCGCCGCCCGCCAGCAGGGCGACGCACTCCTCGCCGACTGCCCAGCCCTCGGCCTCGGGGCCGAGCGAGTCGACCGTGCCCGAAACCTCCAAGCCGATCACCTCGCTGATGCCCGGCGGCGGCGGATAGAAGCCTTTGCGCTGCAGCACGTCGGCCCGGTTGACGCCGGCCGCCACCACTTTGACGCGGATCTCGCCGAGGCCCGGCTCGGGTGTTTCGGCCGCGCCGGGGACGAGCGCGCCGTCTTGAACGTCGATGATCTTCATGCCTCTAGCTTGGCACGCGGACCGTTGAACGGCGGGACCATAGCGGAGGTTGCAAGTGGGGGGCGAGGGCCGAAAGATACGCAGTCGGGCCTTGTCAGAGGGCATGTTCGGGTGTGCTAGGGTCGCTTTGCGGCAACGGCGAGAGGCAAGGTGGCCCACAGGCTGCTCTCAGACTTCGCGCGGGCGACACGCACAACCGCCCGCCAAGGGGGGCGTCTCGCGTCGTGGCCGCCCACCGCTGCGGCATCCGCGCCAATACCGCGGCCGGTGGACCCACATAGCCCTGTGGGCGGCCGTGAGTGATTCGTGGTGGCCGCCCACAGGGTTCGCAAAGCCGACGATTCCCCCTGTGTCAGGTGCGGACAATATACTTGATCAGGTCGAGGCGGGGAGGTCGTGGATGACAGACGAGATGGACGAGCCGTACGTGGCGCGTCGGGCGATGAGCCCAGAGCCCGCCGACCGCGACGAAACCGCCCCTGCCCGCCGCGCCCACGAAGCCCCCATCGACGCCACACCCGCTGAGCCCGCCCAGACGGATTCGCTGGCCGATTCGCCGCAAGTGGCGCTGTCCCAGGCGGGCGCCCGGCCGGAGTCGGCTGCGGCGCCCCTGACGCCGCCAGAGTTCGCGCCAGTCCCGTCAGCTAGCGGTTCGGTCTCGCTGGCGGATTCGTCTGCGGACGCGCCGCAGGCCGGGTCGACTGGCGGGTCGCTCGGCGAAGCCGCCGCGACGGCGATCCCCATGGAGCCCGCACCGGCGAGTGCGGGTGAGGTCGCGCCCGCCGCGACGGCGATCCCTGCCGAGCCCGCACCCCTGCTGGACGCGGTCAGCTTGCTGGCCCGGCCAACCAGGCCGGTCGCGGCCTCCCAATTGGGCGACGCCGCTGGGACGGCCGCCCCCGTCACACCTGCCGACCTCGCAAACTCCCCGGCCACACCTGCCAACCTCGCGGATTCGCCACTCGTTGCCCGGCCCGCAGGTCTTGCGGATTCGACAAACGCCATGTCGGCCAGCCCGTCGGCGCCCGCCGCGCCGATATTCTCGGACTCCACAGGCGCGCCCGTCGTCGAACTGCCGCCGACCGGCGACAGCTCGCTCTCGCCGTCGTCCCCCCTCGCCTCCCTGTTGGGGGATGACGCCGCAGCGTTCGCGCCAGACTCGCAGGCCGCGGCCGTTGACGGCCTCGCTGGCGAGTCGGCGGCCGACGCCGGTTTCGCGGCGACGCCGCTGCTGGCCGCGCTGATGGGCGTCGCGCCTGACGCGGGTGAAGCGAACGCCAATGCGGTGCCGCCGCCAGGCGACACGGCGCTGTCGGCGACCAGTGGCGTCGGGATGCGCAAAGCCGACAGCTCGTCGCCCGTCGGGGCCGCGCCGTCGGCGGAAGCCGACCACGTCTTGTCCGATCCGTCCTTCGACATGTCGATTTTCGTCGCCGACGGCGATTCGATGGCCCGCTCCCAGGCGTCTCCCCCAGCGGAACTGCTGGCGGAGAACGTCGGCTCGCTGGCCACCGCTGCCGGGGCGAAAGCGGGGGCCGAGGCGAGGGCTGCGGTCGGCGAGTACCACCCGCGCGGCTGGTCGCTGCGGCGAGGGGCGCCGCGATCCGCCGAGACCGGCGTCCCGTCCACTGCTGACGCCTCGGCCAGCGGCGACGCCTCGCCAGCCGAGGGCGGCGGCGAATCCACGGCGGCCGAGGCCGGCGGCCAACCGTCTGGCCACAACGGCATGGGCAAGGCGCTCGGCTGGACGCTGCTCGGCGCGATCATCCCCGGCGTGGGACTCATCAAAGGCGGGCGCAAAGCCCTCGGCGTCACCGTCTTGGCCGTCTTCGCCGCCCTCTTGGCCGGACTGCTGGCCCTCGTCATCGGCAACCGCGACCAGGCCATCGTCTACCTGATGCAGCCGGAGATCCTCTACGGCCTGGCGGCCGTCCTGGTGCTGCTTGGCCTGATCTGGGTGGTGGTGATCGGCACCAGCCACCTGGCGTTGCGCCCGACGACGATGACGACCGGCCAGCGGGCCGTCGGCTCGGTCGTGGTCGGCCTGCTGTCGATGGTGGTGCTGGCGCCGATGGCGCTGGGGGCGAACGTCGCCGTCACCCACGCCAACTTGGTGCAAACGCTGTTCGGTAACAAGGGGCGCTCGGTCACAGTGCCGACGGTGACCAACGAGGTCGACCCGTTCGCCGACACGCCGCGCCTCAACGTCCTCATCATGGGCGCCGACTCCGGCTACGGGCGGTCGACGTCGCTTGGGTTGCGTCCCGACTCGAACATCGTCGCCTCGATCGACACCAAGACCGGCGCGACGACGCTGTTCTCCCTGCCCCGGCAGACCGCCCGGATGCCGTTCCCGGAGGATTCGCCGCTGCACGACTACTATCCGTACGGCTTCTACGACGGCTCCAACCCGAAGAACCCCGAGTACATGCTCAACGCCATGTACAACAACATTCCGGCGCGGGTGCCCGACGACATTCTTGGCGCGACCGACCATCTGCCCGAGGACATCATGAAGATCTCGGTCGGCTACGCGCTGGGCCTCGACATCGACTATTACGTGCTGATCAACCTGGACGGCTTCAAGGAGTTCATCAACGCCCTGGGCGGCATCACGGTCAACGTCAACTACCGCATTCCGATCGGCGGCGACAAGTCCAAGGGCATCGTCCCCAAGGAGTGGATCGAGCCCGGCCCGAACCAGCATCTGGGCGGACGGAAAGCCTTGTGGTACGCCCGGGGACGCTATTCGCTGGACGACTACTCGCGCCTGGAGAGGCAGCGTTGCGTCATCAACGCCGTCGTCCAGCAGGCCAACCCGGCCAATGTGCTGGCGCGCTATCAGGCCATCGCCAACGTCGGCGAGAACTCGATCAGCACCGACATCCCCGCCAAGATCCTGCCCGCTTTGGTGAAGCTGGCCGCGAAGGTGCAGGGCACGAAGCTGCGCTCGATCGTCTTCACCGACGATGTGGACGGCTTCTCGACGACCGATCCCGATTGGGACTTGGTGCGCCAGCAAGTCCAGAAGGCCATCAAGGAGACCGAGAAGACCAAGGGCGAAAGCGCCTCGGCCACCGCTTCGGCTTCGGCCTCGTCGGCCACGGAAACGCCCGGCGTCTCGGCCAGCCCCACCGCCTCGGGAACGGCCACGGCCAGCCCGTCGGCCGAGGCCATCCAGAGCGATGACTTGGACGACGCCTGCGCCTACCATCCAGAGGCCTACCAGCGCAAGAAGTGACGCTATGATGAACCGGTTGGGCGAGGTCGCATAGTGGTCTAGTGCAGCCGCCTTGAAAGCGGCCGAGGTGAGAGCCTCCGTGGGTTCGAATCCCACCCTCGCCGCAAGCGAGAGGAATCAAAGCTTGCTTTGATTCCCGAGCGCAGCTAAGAGGGTAATAGGGAGCGCAGCGACCGAATACCCTCCCCGCTTGCGAGAGGAATCAAAGCTTGCTTTGGCTTCCGAGCGCAGCAAGCAGGGTGATCGGGGAGCGGCCCAGGCGGTCGTGCCTCGAGTGAGGACCCGGGACTCAGGGACGCTGCGGACTGATGTGCTAGCTTGAATGCAATTGGGCTGGTCGAAAGACCCAGGTCCACATGATGGCGGGGGAAGCCCCCCGCCATTCTTGTCTTCCTGGGGTGCTTGACATGGCGGAGTTGAGCATCTTCGTCGACGAGTCAGGCGACTTCGGTCTCGACTCCGACTTGTCATTGCACTTGTCTTGCACGACCAAGACGACAGCATCTCCGCGCCGCTGGCCATCCTGACCGAACGGCTCCGAGAAAGCGGCCTTAATACGGACCGGGCGATCCACACTGGTGCTGCCATTCGAGGCGAGGATGTCTATCGCGGGATGCACCTGGATGAAAGATGCCGGGAGTTCACTCGGCTGTTTGCCTTCGCTCGTTGCGTACCGGTGTGGCATCAGACGTTCGCTTTCCGTACCCGAGAGCATCCCGAGCGGCTCAAACTGAAAGGCGCAATCTCCAGGGCTCTGTCAATCTTCCTGCGAGAGACCGCTCAGTTCTTCCTATCGTTCGAGCGGGTCATCGTCTACTACGACAACGGGCAGGCCGAGATCACCGACATACTCAACACAGTGTTCAACGCGTTGTTGTTCGAGGTGGACTTCCGCCGAGTGGTGCCGGTGGAGTATCGGCTGTTCCAAGTGGCCGACTTGCACTGCACACTGGAGTTGCTCCGGTTGAAGCTGGAGGACAAGAGGTTGTCCAGAAGCGATATGTACTTCTTCGGCACCGAGAGGTCACTGAGAAAGGACTACCTGACCAAGCTGGCCCACAAGCAATTCAGCAAGCGGAAGACGCACCTTTAGTCGCGTCAGGTCGTCAACAACCGCAGCACCGACGGATGAGAGATGCCTATCTGCGCTGCTGTCTGACGCAAGTTCAGCCCAGCCTGACGCAAGGCTGTGATCACGCCGTAGGGTCAGACGCCGACCGCCCGAACCAAGGTGTCCGTAACCGTCGTTGGGCCAAGCCGCCGAAAAATGTCAGCGGGCCCCCGGCCCGCCCACTGCGCCGCCCACTGTTGCGCCGGTTAACTCCGGCGCCCTTCATTGAGGCGTGGTCAACGAGGCCGTCCCCCGCTGCCTGTCGTCGACGCCTGCATACTGACCCTGAGCCATGGTTGAGTCTTGACCCCGCGTTGGTTGTGTCAGGGATTGCCGAGCGCTGCAAGCGGGGAAATAGGGGCACGCAGATTTCTGTTCGCTGACGGTAGGATGTGGGTACGTACCATCAGGAGGTCGTGATGAGTGAGGTCAGAGCCGAGTACACCGCTCGTGAGTTCAACCACGATCCGAGCGTTGTGGCGCGAGCCGCGCACAAGTTCGGGACGGTGTTGGTGACGAATCGCGGCAAGCCGGCGCTGTATGTGGTGGAGGCCGACGAATACGAGGCGAGGACACGCCGGCATTCCTTGCTCAGCGTGTTCGAGGATGCCGGGGTTGACGAGGACGTCGTTGGGGAGCCTGCGAAGCTGCCAATCGGATTGAGGCAAGTCTGATGGCGTTTCTGGTCGACACGAACGTCTTGAGCGAGTTGCGAAAGTCCGCCGCCCGGCGCAACGCGGGCGTGGCGCGTTGGGCGGCCGATGTTGCGGCAAGCAAGGTGTTCATCTCGGTCATCTCGGTTGCGGAGCTGTCATGCTGGGTCGCCAAGGTCGAGCGGAGGGACGCCGCGCAGGGCGAGATTCTCCGTAACTGGTTCGAAGGCACGATCCTCGCGGAGGCGGCCGGGAAGATCCTCGCCCTCGACATCGGCTCAGCCGCCAGGGCCGGGGCTTTGCATGTTCCCGACCCCCGCGACTATCGGGACGCCTTCATAGCCGCCACCGCGCTGGAGCATGCCCTGACGGTCGTGACCAGGAACGTCGCAGATTTCGAGCCCATGGGCGTGCGCCTGGTGAACCCATTCGAGTAGCGCCGAGCGGAATTCCACAGGCCATTCAGCAAGCGGAAGACACAGCCCTAGTCGCGTCTGATCGTCAACAACCGCAACACCGACGGGTGAGAGGTAGATCCGCGCCGTGGGGTCAGACGCCAACGGCCCGAACCAAAGCGCCCATAACCGCCGTTGGGCCAAGCCGCCGAAAAATGTCAGTGGGCACCTGTATCTTGATTGGCAACCGCTCTGTTTCCGGCAGCGGCATGAACGAAAGGGGAACACCATGGGTGCAATAAATCTCGATACGCTGTTGGCGGCATGTTCGGCGGGCGGTTCCAGCGCCCTAAGCAGCGTGACGCCACTCCGCCCAGCGGGCGGCGAGATGGCGGCGATAGCGCCGGCCAAGTACGCCGCTCGGCAGGGCACCGTGGGCACCTATGTGATTAGCACCCGATACGTCGACGGGGAACCGTGGCGGACTGTGCTGATCGACTCGTCCCAATCCCAATCGAACCGGGTCGAACAAGCGCTCATGCAGCAGATCATCGACGGAAATCCCGTGCTAAGCCGGATCCCGCGGATCCGCGTAACGTACAAGCAGGGGGACCAGGTGGAGCAGTACACCGATCTCGATCTGCCTCACCGTGCGTTCGACGCCCACATCCGAGCCGGCCTGGTGGCCGGCACAACCAAGCCCGTGACCGAAGCGGACGACTACCGCGCGGCGAGGAACTCGTCGCCGGCCAACGCATGGGGGCTCCTCAACCTGTCGCCGGCATCGCTCGTTTTTGGCTCGTGGGATTCGACGCGCAAGACGCACCAGGGCCGCTGGGCGGCCGCGCTGACGGGCGAGACCGTGGGGGTCCTGACGGATCAGAACCTCGCTCCAACTGAGACCGGCAAGGGCGGGGCTCGTGTCGACCCGGTGGGGATGAGCGTCCAACTGTCCAAGAAGGCCGTCGCCGAGATCGCCGCACGGCAGAAGGACGAACTCAGCGAATCGACTTATGAGTCGTTCCTCAAAGGTGGTCAGGCCTCCGTCCTGGGCTTCGGTGGCATCCCCCCGACACTAGGCCAACTCGGCTTGGTCTCTTGCCGTCAGATCACCCGGTCGCGCGTCCTCAGCTTCGCCACCCTGCGCCAGATCCGGTTCGGCAAGGGAGCAGCAGGCGATGCGGCGCTGCGGTCAGTGTTGGCGGCTATCGCCCTCAACGGCATCGCGCGCGCCGACGCTGAACTCTTCCTCAGAGCGCACTGTCACCTCGTGGAAGCTGGGCCCTCCGTCACGGAGGTCGACCGACGTCACGGCCAGGTCGAAGCGGTGTCGCTTCCCGAGCCCGAGGAAGCAGACAGCCTGCTGGCCGCCGCCCTGGATCATGCTGCTCAGGTGGCGGAGTTGGACTGGCATGGGCAGGTCTTCGAGGTGGACGGCGATCCGGCGATCCTGGCGGGTTCCGTCGACGACTCCGGAGAGTGATCATGTCGTTCGCCATCGTGGCCGAGTTCCCTCTGGGCCTCTACCGCGGCAGGGTGGGAGAAGGACAGTTGGACCACGTCCCGTCCCTGTCCCGGCTTCACAGCGCCTTGACGAGTGCTGCCGGCGGCGGGCTCAGAGCCGAAGAGGACTCGAACGGCCTCCTGCAACCCCGCGGTATCGACGGGGCCGCCCTGG
>JAISUF010000150.1 GCA_031272195.1 Propionibacteriaceae bacterium | reverse complement strand
CTCGTCGCCGGCGGCGAGGTGGTCGCCGACTGGCCCGCGCAGTCGGTTCAACCGGGCCCAGAACTGCTCGACGCGCTGGCGGCCTTCGGAGCCGACATCGAGGTGCGCCCGGGGCGCGTCGTCGCGCGCGGCGACGGGGCCATCGCCGGCGCCGATCTCGACTTGGGACGGATCAGCGAGTTCGCACCCGTCGCGGCCGCGCTGGCCGCCCTGGCCGACTCCCCCAGTCGGCTTCGCGGCGTCGCCCACATCCGGGGCCACGAGACCGACCGCCTGGCCGCGCTCGAGGCGGGGGTCAACGCGCTGGGCGGAGTGGCCGCGCAGACCGCAGACGGTTTGAGGATCACCCCGCGGCCCCTTCAGGGCGGTCTGTGGCACGCCTGTGGCGACCACCGAATGGCCCACGCCGCCGCCCTGCTCGGCTTGCGCGTGCCGGGGATCGAGGTCGACGACATCGGCGTCACAGCCAAGACGATCGCCGACTTCCCCGACCGCTGGGCGTCCCTCGTCAGCCAGGGGGCGGCTGGTGGCTAGGGCCTATCGGGGGCCGGTGACGGAGGATCCCGGCGCCGGGCTGGGGCGCCCCGGCAAGCGCAGCCGCCCCCGGACGAAGGACCGGCCCGACTATTCGCAGGCCGACGTCGGCGTGGTCGTGGCGATCGATCGAGGTCGCTATCGCTGCCTTGTTGACGACCGCGAGGTGACGGCCGCCAAGGCGCGGACGCTGGGCCGCAAGGCCGTCATCGTCGGCGACCGCGTGCGCCTGCTCGGCGACGTCTCCGGCCGCGAGGGCACCCTGGCCCGGATCGTCGAGGTGGAGGAGCGACGGACTGTGCTGCGCCGCACCGCCGACGACGACAGCCCCCACGAGCGCCCCATCGTCGCCAACGCCGACCAGCTCGCCATCGTCACGGCCCTGGCCGACCCGACGCCCCGGCCCGGCATGATCGATCGCATCCTGGTGGCCGGCTACGACGCCGGGCTGGAGCCGCTGCTGGTCTTGACGAAGGCCGATCTGGCCAGCCCCGACGAGATCGCCGCCGTCTACGGGCCGCTCGGCGTGCGGACGGTCGTCTGCCAGCCCGGCGCCGACCTCGGGCCGCTGCGCGAATTGCTGGCCGGCCGGGTGTCGGTGCTGGTCGGACACTCCGGGGTGGGCAAGTCGACGCTCGTCAACGCCCTCATTCCCGGCGTCGAGCGGGTGACGGGCGAGGTCAACGCCGTCACCGGCAAGGGCAAGCACACCTCGACCTCGGCCGTCGCCCTGCGCCTGCCGCCGCCCGGCGGCTGGGTGATCGACACCCCCGGCGTGCGCTCGTTCGGGCTCAGCCACGTCACCGTCGAATCGGTTGTGGCCGCCTTCCCAGACCTCGCCGAGATCGCCGAGGACTGCCCGCGCGGCTGCCGCCACGAGTCGGGGGCGGTCGACTGCGCCCTTGACGCGGCTGTCGCCGACCACCGCCTAACGGCCGACCGCTTGGAGTCGTTCCGCCGCATGGAGCGCGCCTGGACGACAGCCGCGTATTGAACCCGCCGGAGTCGCGCCGCGCCGACGCCTGCCGACCGACCGCCCCAGAGGGACTGCTCGGCACCGCACAGCGGACTCCTGGCGTCACGCCTCCCCCTAGTGGACCCCGCCCGCGCCCGACCCATGGCCCCCGAAGTCGTCGCCGAGCCTCAGGCCGGGCAGCCCGCCTCGGACGACCCGTCACATCACGTCTTGGCCGAGGTGCGAGAATGGGCGGGTGATACTCGAAAGCTCCGCCATTGACGAGGCGGCCGACCGGATCTCCCCCGTCGCCAAGACGACCCCTTTGCAGCCGAACGAGCGGCTGTCGCGGGCCACCGGAGCGGACGTCTGGCTCAAGCGCGAAGACTTGCAGGGGGTCCGCTCCTACAAAATCCGGGGGGCGTTCAACTTCATCTCGCAGTTGACCGACGACGAGCGGCGCCATGGCGTGATCTGCGCCAGCGCCGGCAACCACGGCCAGGGCGTCGCACAGTCTTGCGCCTGCCTGGGTATACGCGGACAGGTCTACATTCCAGCCACCACGCCGCGCCAGAAGCGCGAGCGCATCATGTCGCTGGGCGCGGGCCGCGTCGAGCTGGTCGTGGCCGGCGACACCTACGACGAGGCGGCGTCGGCGGCCAAGATCGCCGCCTTCGAGACCGGAGCCGTCCTCGTGCCCGCGTTCGACGATCTGCGGACGGTGGCCGGGCAGGGCACCGTCGCCAAAGAGTTGGTCGGGCAGTTGGGCCGGGCCCCCGACGTCGTCATGGTCCCGGTCGGCGGCGGCGGCCTGCTGGCCGGCTGTCTGACGTGGCTGGCCGAGCATTGCCCGACGACCCGAGTGGTCGGCCTGGAGCCGGCTGGGGCGGCTTGCCTGATCGAGGCGGTGAAACGCGGCGCGCCATGCGACCTGCCGACGCTGGAGTCGTTCGTGGACGGCGCGGCCGTGCGCCGGGCCGGCGATCTGACTTTCGCCATCGCGTCGCATTTCAAGCCGAGGCTGGTGGCCGTGCCGGAGGGCCGGGTTTGCTCGGAGATGTTGGGCCTTTATCAGGTCGACGGCATCATCGCCGAGCCGGCCGGGGCGCTGGCCAGCGCCGGCCTGGCCCACAGCGAGGAGCCAGATGGCCCCTACTATCGCCCCCGGCCGGGCGAGACGGTGGTGGCGATCGTCTCCGGCGGCAACAACGACGTCTCCCGCTACGCCGAGATCTTGGAGCGCTCGCTGGTGCACGAGGGCCGCAAGCACTACTTCCTGGTCAGTTTTCCGCAGGAGCCGGGCGCGCTGCGACGCTTCCTCGACGACGTCCTCGGCCCCGACGACGACATCACCCATTTCGAGTACACCAAGCGCTCCAACCGCGAGCTTGGCCCCGCCCTGGTCGGCATCGAGCTGGGCGACCCGGCCGACTATCCAGGCCTCATCCAGCGCCTAGAGGACTCCCCCATCGGCTTCGAGACGGTCGGCGCCGACAGCCCGTTCTACCGCTTCCTGGTCTAAGAGGTCCGTCAACGGGTGGCGCTCCCCCGCGCTGCTGCACTCGGCTCTTCCCAACGGCTGAAACCCGCTGCCGCTGGGGGATCGGCCCTCAACCCTCCAAGCGGCCCGAATCGGCCCGCCCGCGCTTGGGGCGCAACTCCGGCGGCAGGGCGAACGTCAGGCTCTCGGTGGTCAAGACCGCCTCCTCGGCGGCGGGGAAGCCATGCGCGCGCAGGCGCTCGACGACGCCTTGGACCAGTTCGTCTGGCACCGACGCGCCGGACGTCACGCCGACCGTCTCGACGCCCTCCAGCCAGGCGGGGTCCAGTTCCGAGGCGTCGTCGACGCGGTGGGCCGCGCCCGCTCCGGCGTCCAGCGCCACCTCGACCAGCCGCACGGAGTTGGACGAGTTGGACGACCCGACGACGATCACCAGCTCCGCCTCGGCGGCGATCCAGCGGACCGCCGACTGGCGGTTCTGGGTGGCGTAGCAGATGTCGTCCGAGGGCGGGTCGACCAAGGCCGGGAAACGCTCCCGCAGCGCCGCCACGATGCGCTGCGTCTCGTCCACGCTCAACGTGGTCTGGGACAGCCACGCGACGCGGTCGGGATCGCGCACGCTCAGCCCCGCCACGTCGTCGGGGTGCTCGACCAGCACGATGTCGTCGGGGGCCTCCCCCGTCGTCCCCTGCACCTCCTCGTGCCCGGCGTGGCCGATCAGCAGGATCTGCAACCCCTGGGCGGCGTAGCGCCTGGCCTCGTGGTGGACCTTGGTCACCAGAGGGCAGGTGGCGTCGATGGTCCGCAGGCCGCGGCGGCGGGCCTCGTCCTGGACGGCCGGCGACACCCCGTGGGCCGAGAAGACGACAGTCGCCCCGGCCGGAGCCTCGTCCAACTCGTCGACGAAAACCGCGCCGCGGGCCTGCAACGCCTCGACCACATGGCGGTTGTGGACGATCTGCTTGCGCACATAAACCGGCGGCCCGTAAACGTCCAACGCCCGCTCGACGGTGACGACGGCCCGGTCCACCCCCGCGCAATAGCCGCGCGGCGACGCCAACAAGATGCGCTTGCCCACGGCGACGAGCTTACCCGCCGCCAGCCCATGCCGACGGGGCCGCCGCCGACGCCGAGCGACCGAGACGGGCTCGATGCCGGGCGGGCGCGGGCCGTCGGCTTCGGTCTTCGATGAGAGGCCGCCTTTGCCCAGGGCTATGACAACACCGACGGCAGGTGCTGTACGGCGTACAGAGGCAGATTCACCAATCCGTCCTGCGCGCGGTACGGCAGCGGCGACAGGCGCACGGCCGACTTCGGGGCGTACCGGCTGCGGTAGACCGCCAAGCTCTTCGCCTTGACGTTGCCCCCCGACTTGACCTCGATCGGGACCACCTGGTTCTTCAACTGGACGACGAAATCGACCTCTGCCGTGCCTTGGCTGACCCAGTAGTACGGGCGGGAGCCGAGAGCGCCGACCAGATGGCTGGCCACGAACTGTTCGGCGAGCGACCCCTTGAACTCGGTGAAGAGGGTGTCGCCCTGGACGACCACGCCCGGATCGAGCTTCGACTGCGCCCCCAGCAGGCCGACGTCCAGCTGGTAGAGCTTGAAGCCGCGCTCGTCGGCGTAGCTGGCCAGCGGAAGCCGGGGGGCGCTGATTTGGTCGACCCGGCAGGCCAGCCCCGCCTGCGTCAGCCAACCGATGGCGCTCTCGTAGGTGCGGGCCCGGCTGCCGGGCGACACCTCGGTGTACTTGAACCGCTTCTTGGCCTTGCCCAATTGGCTGGGGATGGCCGCCCAGACGTCCCGCACCTTGGACAGTTGCTCGGCCGGGACGTGCTTGGAGAAGTCCCGGTCGTAAGAATCGAGTATCGCGTTCTGGATTGCGCGCACCGAGTCCCAATCCTGCTTGCCC
>JAISUF010000104.1 GCA_031272195.1 Propionibacteriaceae bacterium | reverse complement strand
CGCCGGGGCCCCCGGGCGGCGCGGGGGTTGCCGCGGGGGTGGGGGGGGGGGGGGGGGCGGGGGCCGGCGCCACGGCCGGCGCGACGGGGGTCGGGGGTTTGGCCGGCGCCGCCTCGGGTGCGGGGGCTTCGGCGGCTGGCACGGGCGGCGTCTCGACGGCGACCGCGCCTGGCGCCTCGGCGGCCGCCTGGGCCGCCGGTTCGGCCGTGCCAGCGGCGGGCTCGGGGGCCGGTTCGGCCTCCGGCGCCTGCGCCGCGGCCTTCTTGGCCGGGGCCTTGGCCGGTTTCGGCTCGGCGGCTTCCTGGGCCGCCCGCAACTCGGCGACCTTCTCCCTGGCCCGGCGCTGGACGGGCAGTTCGATGGTCGACGAAGTCGCCTTGACGTACTCGCCCAGGTCGTTGATGATCTTCAGCAGTTCTTTGCTTGGTAGCCCGAGCTCTTTGGCAAGCTCGTGAACGCGGACGGCCACTACTCTCCTTCTCGTCCGCGTGAAGGCGCGGACCAGCTAGTTGTTGTGCGTGCTCATTTCAGGATTCTCATCGAGAGGTCATGAGCGTTAACCCACCTTCTGGTTGTGTTTGCCGGTTGTCGGCAGACGCGCAAAGAAAAGCTTATCGCGCCTGGGGCCAAAACTCATAACCGACCAGCCGTCCGCCATCGCGTCGGGTCGCTCGCGTGTTGGCGCACCGCCAAGAGTCGACCGCGCGCCTGGCACAACTCAAACAGTTGGCGACGCCGGCCCGCGTCGTCTCACCGGGCGGCACAGCGACTTCTCCAGGCAGCCCGGATGCGAGTACGCGCCCCTGGTTTGGGCCCGGCCGGTCGGGTCCACCTCGTAGCGCCCGTCTCGCGCCACCAGCCGCGTCAACTCGGCCTTCGGGGCGCGCTGGCGGCAGGCCAGGCACATCCTGATCGGCTCACTCACTGTCGGAGTGGATGTCGATGCGCCAGCCGGTCAGGCGGTTGGCCAGCCTGGCGTTTTGGCCCTCGCGGCCGATCGCCAACGAGAGCTGGTAGTCTGGCACGACCACCCGGACGGCTTTGGCGACCGGGTCGACGACCTGCACCGACGTCACCTTGGCCGGCGACAGCGCCTGGGCGACGTAGCGGGCCGGGTCGTCGACATAGTCGATGATGTCGATCTTCTCCTCGTTCAGCTCGTGCATGACGGCGCGCACCCGCTGCCCCATCGGGCCGATGCAAGCCCCCTTGGCCGAGACGTTCGGATCGTTGGACTTGACGGCGATCTTCGTGCGATGGCCGGCCTCGCGGGCGATCGCCTTGATCTCGACGACGCCCTGCTCGATTTCGGGCACCTCCAGCTTGAACAGCTTCAGCACCAGGTTGGGATGGGTGCGCGAGACCACCACCTGCGGCCCGCGCAGGTCGCGCCGCACGCTGACGACGTAGACGCGCAGCCGCTTGCCGTGCGCGTAGTCCTCGCCGGGCGCCTGCTCGGCCACCGGCAGGATCGCCTCGATCGACCCCAGGTCGACCCGGACGGTCTTGTTGTCGCCGTCTTGCTGCACGACGCCAAGCAGGATGTCGCCCTCGGCGCCGGAGAAGTGGCCGAATTTCTGCTCGTCCTCGGCCTCGCGCAGCCGCTGAGTGATGACCTGCCGGGCGGTGGCAGCCGCTACCCGGCCGAAACCCTCCGGGGTGTCCTCGTACTCGCCGACGACGAGGTTGTTCTCGTCGGTTTGCGGCACGACGACCTTGACCGCGCCGGTCTTGCGGTCCAGCACGGCCCTGGCCCCCTCTTTGGCGCCCTTGGTCTTGTTGTAGGCGTTCAGCAGGGCGTCTTCCAAGGCCCGGACCAGCACGTCCATGCTGATCTCCTTGTCGCGCTCCAGCGCCCGCAGCGCCGTCATGTCGATGTCCATCAGTCCTCCAGCTTCGCCATCTCAACTTGGACCACCGCTTTGGCGATGTCCGCCAGCGCCAAAGCCCGCTCTTGCCCGTCGACGGCCACCACCACCCGGTCTTCGTCCACCGCGGCGATGCGTCCGGTCACCTCGCCGTCGGCCAATTGCAAACGCACCAGCCGACCGATGTTGCGGCGGAAATGCTTGGCCTGCGTCAGGGGGCGGCTGACGCCGCGCGAGGACACCTCCAAGGTGTAGGGCTGGTTGGAGGCAACCAATTCATCGAGCAGCCGCGAGAGCTGGACCGTCGCCGAGGCGATCTCGTCCAGCGAGGGGCCGCGCCCGTCGGGGCCGTCGCCGTCGAGAAAGATCTGGACCAGTTTGCGCCGACCGGCGGGCCGGATCTCGATTCGGTCGATCTCAAGGCCGTTGGCCGCCACGACCGGGGAGATCCAAGTCTCGATAAGGCCTGAGTCCATGTTCATCCCCGATCCGATTGTCCCGTGCAATTGTCAACTGCGGTTGTAGGCCCATGATACGCCAACAACGCGAAGCCCCCGCCACCAGTCCGGGAGGGACGTCGTGGCGGGGGCCCGGCGCGGCTTGGGCGGTTGCGCCCATCCGCTCTACGATGATCGCCGAAGCCTCACTTGATGACGGTGAACAGCGTGCCGACGACCGGCAGCGGCTCCTGCTTGCTGTTGGCGGCGTTGACGATGCCGAGGATCACCAGCACCAGGATCAACAGACTCCACACCGAGCCCAGCCACCACAGGAAGCCAACGATGTTGGCCACGATGCTGCAGACTATCGAACCGACGATGGCCACAATGAACAGCACGATGCCCTGGTTCAAGTGGAACTTCACCACCTCGGACTTCTTGTAGTCGCCGGTGATGAGCGGGACGATGAACAGGATGCCGAGGTAGGACAGGATCGACATCAGCTTGTCGTTCGAGCCCTGCGGGGCCGCCTGAGGGTTGTATTGGTCGCTCATTGATAATTTTCCTTCCAAGTTGGTGGGGGTCCACCTTGCCGACTGGCTGGCACCCAGCATATTACAAGACGCGCCGGGCCGACAATGGCGGCGGTCGCGGCGCTTGGCCGAGAGCGAACCGGGCTGGCCCTCAGTCGCCGCCCGCGACGGCCGCGATCCGGGCGGCGGCCTCTCCCACCGGAAGGTTGGCGGTCTGGCCGCTGGCGCGGTCGCGCAACTCGACCACCCCGTCGGCCAGTCCCCTGCCGATGACGACGATCGTCGGCACGCCCAGCAGCTCGGCGTCGGCGAACTTGACGCCGGGACTGGCCGAGCGGTCGTCCAACAACACCTCGACGCCCAACCGGTCCAGCTCGGCGGCCAGCTCCTCGGCGGCCCGCGCCTGGTCGTCGCCCTTGCCGGCGATGACGATGTGGACGTCGAACGGGGCGACGTTGCGCGGCCAGCACAGGCCCTTGTCGTCGCAGGTCGCCTCGGCGATGGTCGCCACCAGCCGGGACACGCCGACGCCGTAGGAGCCCATCGTCACAGTCACCAGCTTGCCGTTGCGGTCGAGCACTTCCAGGCCGAGGGCCTGCGCGTACTTGCGGCCGAGCTGGAAGATGTGGCCGATCTCGATGCCCCGGGCCAGCCGCAGCGGGCCGGAGCCGTCGGGGGCCGGGTCTCCTTCACGGATCTCGGCCACGTCGATGACGCCGTCGGCGGTGAAATCACGCCCGGCGACAACATCGAGCTGGTGCTTGTCGGCGATGTTGGCACCCGTCACCCAGCGGGTGCCCTCGCCGACGCGCGGATCGGTCAGATAGCGCACACGGGCCGGGGCCTGCTCGCCCAGGAACTGCTCGGCTCGACCGTCGGCGACCTTGACAGGGCCGATGTAGCCCTTGACCAGGGCCGGGTGGGCGGCGAAGTCCTCCGGCGAGAACGGCTCGGCAACGGCCGGGTCGACGGCGGCCGCCAGGCGCTTGAGGTCGACTTCGCGGTCGCCGGGCAAGCCGACGACTAGCGGCTCTTTGGCGCCATCGGGATGGGTCAGCATGAAGACGACGTTCTTCAGCGTGTCGGCGGCCTGCCACGGGCCCTCGGCCCGCGGATAGGCGGCGTTGACGGCCTCGACCAGCTCGGCGATGGTGCCCGTGCCGGGCGTGTCGATCACCTGGACCGGGCCGACCCCGGCCGCGTCGACCGGCGCTGCCACCGGGAAGCGGACCGCCTCGGCGTTGGCGGCGAAACCGCCGTCGGACTGCACGAAGGTGTCCTCGCCGTTGTCGCACAGCGCCAGGAACTCCTCCGAGGCCGAACCGCCCATCGCCCCCGACATGGCGTTGACGATGACGTACTCCAATCCCAGCCGGTCGAAGATCTTGATGTAGGCGTCGCGGTGCTTGGCGTAGCCGACGGCCAGACCGGCGTCGTCGACGTCGAAGCTGTAGGAGTCCTTCATGACGAACTCGCGGCAGCGCAGCAGCCCGGCCCGTGGCCGAGCCTCGTCGCGGAACTTGGTCTGGATCTGGTAGATGATCAGCGGCAGGTCCTTGTACGAGGAGTACAAGTCCTTGACCATCAAGGTGAACATCTCCTCGTGGGTCGGCCCCAGCAGGTAGTCGGCGCCCTTGCGGTCCTTCAACCGGAACAGGTTGGGGCCGTACTCGACCCAGCGGTTGGTCTGCTCGTAGGGCTCGCGCGGCAGCAGCGCCGGGAAGCGCACCTCGAAACCGATCTGGTCCATCTCCTCGCGCACGATCTGCTCGATGCGCCGCATCACCCGCAGCCCCAGCGGCAGCCACGAGTACAGGCCGGGCGAGACCCGGCGCACATAGCCGGCCCGGACCAGCCACTTGTGGCTGGGCACCTCGGCGTCGGCGGGGTCTTGGCGCAGCGTGCGCGCGAAATAGGTCGACAGTCTGGCAATCACGCTGCCCAAGCCTACCGCCAATCGGCCGCGCGGGCCGGCCCCCGCCCGTCACTCGCCGAAGGGGCCGGCGTCCGGGCCGCGGCCGCACGGACCCCCGGAGCTACCAGGCGTTCGGGACGACCGTGTTCTTGGGCACCACCGTCACACCCTGCTCGACGTAGAAGCCGCGGGCCTGGTCGTGCTCCGCGTTGAGGCCGATCTCGACGCCGTCGGGCACGACGACGTTCTTGTCCAGGATGGTGTTGTGGACCACGGCGTTGCGCCCGATGCGGCAGTTGTTGAAGATCACCGAGTGCTCGATGCGGGCCCACTTCTCGACGTGGACGTTGGGCGAGAGCACCGACCGGTCGACGTCGCCGCCGGAGATGACGCAGCCGTTGGCGACAATCGAGTCCTCGGCGGTGCCGCGCAGGGTGAACTTGGCGCCCGGCTGCTGCTCCTGGGAGGTCCAGATCGGCCAGCGCGAGTTGTAGAGGTTGAACTCCGGCTCGACCGAGATCAGATCCATGTGGGCGTGGTGGTAGGCGGGGATGGTGCCGACGTCGCGCCAGTAGTTGATGTCTTTCTCGGTCGCCCCGGGCACCCGGTTCTTGGTGAAGTCGTAGACCTGCGCCTGGCCGGACTTGACGAACTCGGGGATGATGTTGCCGCCCATGTCGTGGCGCGACTCCATGTCGGCGGCGTCGTCCAGCAGCGCCTCGACGAAGGCCTTGCGGGTGAAGATGTAGTTGCCCATCGAGGCGAACGACTCCTCGGGCGAGTCGGGCAGGCCCGGCGGGTCGGCCGGCTTCTCCAAGAACTCGCGGATCTTGGCGTCGTCGGCGGCGTCGATAATGCCGAAGGCGTGCGCCTCGTGGCGCGGCACGCGGATGCCGGCCACCGTGCAGGCCATGCCCGAGTCGATGTGGGCCTCCAGCATGGCGGCGATGTCCATGCGGTAGATGTTGTCGGCGCCGAAGACGACGACGTACTCCGGGTCGGCGTCGTTGATCAGGTTCATCGACTGGTAGATGGCGTCGGCCGAGCCCATGTACCACTGCTTGCCCGTGCGCTGCTGGGCGGGCACCGACGTCACGTACATGCCCAGCATGGTCGACAGCCGCCAGGCCACCGACACGTGGCGGTCCAGCGAGTGCGACTTGTACTGCGTCAAGACGCAGATCTGGGTCAGGCCGGAGTTGACCAAATTGGACAACACGAAGTCGATGAGGCGGTAGGTGCCGCCGAAGGGGACGGCCGGCTTGGCCCGGTCTGCCGTCAGTGGCATGAGCCGCTTGCCCTCCCCTCCAGCGAGAACCATCGAGAGGACTGTGGGTCGTTCCATGCTTACAACCTAGAGCGTTTGACCACCTCTCACAACCGATTGGGCAACTTTCGCCCCGACTGGACGCGCTCCCAAGACGCCGAAGCCGGGCAGGCACTACGATCAGGTCATGCGAGTCTCCATTCTGACCCGGGAGTATCCCCCGTTCATCTACGGCGGCGCGGGAGTCCACGTCGGACAGCTCGTGCCGCAGCTGCGCCAAATCGTCGAGCACGTCGATGTGCAGGCGATGGGCGAGCCGCGCGACGGGGCCACCTCCCATCCTGAAACCTTCCCCGAAGGGGCCAACCCGGCCCTGCGCGTGCTCGGCACCGACGTGGCTATGGCCGCGGCCATCCCGCCCGACACCGACGTCATCCACTCCCACACCTGGTACGCCAACTTCGCCGGCCTGGTCGGCTCGAAGTTCCTCGACGTCCCGCATGTGGTGACCTCCCACTCCCTGGAGCCGCACCGGCCGTGGAAGGCCGAGCAACTCCAGGGCGGCTACCGCGTCTCCTGCTGGGCGGAGAAGACGGCCTTCCTGGACGCCGCGGCGGTCATCGCGGTCAGCTCCGGGATGCGGGCCGACGTCCTGGCCTCCTACGGCGAGCTGGACCCCGAGCGGGTGCACGTGGTTCGCAACGGCATCGACACCGACGAGTTCAAGCCCGACCCGGGCACCGATGTCGTCGGCGCGCTGGGCGTCGACTTGGACGCGCCGCTGGTCGTCTTCGTCGGACGCATCACGCGCCAGAAGGGTTTGGTCCACCTGGTGCGGGCCGCCGCCCAGTTCGACCCCGGCACCCAGTTGCTGCTGTTGGCCGGCGCGCCGGACACGCCGCAGATCGCCGCCGAATTCGACGACGCCTTCGCCGAGTTGAAGAAGTCGCGGCCGGTGACATGGATCCAGGAGATGCTGCCGCGGGCGTCGGTCCGCCAAGTCATGTCGCACGCCACCGTCTTCGCCTGCCCGTCGATCTACGAGCCGCTGGGCATCGTCAATTTGGAGGCGATGGCCTGCCAGACCGCTGTGGTGGCCAGCGCTGTGGGCGGCATTCCGGAGGTCGTCGTCGACGGCGTGACGGGGACGCTGGTGCCCTACGATCCGGCACGGGCCGACGACCCGTCATACATCGCCGATTTCGAGGCCAAGTTCGCCGAGGGGGTCAACGCCTTGACGCGCGACCCGGCCAAGGCCGCCGCCTTCGGCGAGGCGGGACGCCAGCGCTGCGTCGAGGAGTTCGCCTGGTCGAAGATCGCCCGTCAGACGGTTGACGTCTACGAGGCGGCCATCGCCTGGCACCAGTCGCGCTGACGGCGGCCCAGCCTCTCTGGCGGGCCGACACAAGCAAAGACGAGGGGCGCCCTGGCCGCGCCCCTCGTCGACTTGCCCATCAGGAGACCTTGACGTCCTCCAAAGCCTGCTTCAATTCGGCGACCTCTGCGGCGTTGAGTTCGATTACCAAGCGGCCTCCGCCCTCGGCGGGGATCCGCATAGCGATGATGCGCCCCTCCTTGGCCACTTCGATAGGGCCATCGCCGGTTCGCGGTTTCATCGCTGCCATCGCACACCTCGCTGCTTTGAAGGGATTAGAACAAAGGCAATTATCTCACGACCTGCCCAACGGAGTCCAAACACAGGCATTGCCAAGCCCGCTGGCGCGACGTTTCCCCAGCCGACCTCGGCCATCGGGGTCGAGGCGGCTGCCCGCGGCCAAGACGCCGACGCGCGGACAGGCCTCGCGACGGTTTCTGGGCCGTTCCCGCCAACGCCGGTGGCCAGGCGCGGCCACCCGTGACGGTCATGACCTTCGGATGGCGGGGGTGGCCGCCAGTGGCCAGGCGCGGCCGCCCTACCCTTGGGCGGTCGGCTGCTCGGGGTCGGTCTCGGCGACGGCCTCGCCGCTGGGCGCCATATCGGCCAGGCGGGCGATCAAGTCCATCGTCGAGGCCTCCCTGAGATGGAAGTCGGACGGGAAGACTTGTTCCATCGTGATCTCCGGGAATTCCATGTCGTCGTCGCCCTGGGCGGACTCGCCCGGCTGGCCTGGGCCATCGGCCGACCCCTCGGCGGCGGACCCCGCAGCGGCTGGGGCGGCCTGGTCGCCACTGGCGGGCGCGACCGGGACCGACGGGGCCGTGGATGTGTCGGCGGCCTGGGCTGCGGGCTCCGATGTCGGGGAGGCGGCGGCGGGCGCGAGCCCTGGCTGGCCGTTCGGCGATTCCACGCCGTGGCCCGGCATGGCGGCCGCGTCCGGCGACGCCGCAGGGGTCGGCGCGGGCGTTGCCGACTCGGGGGCAGTCGTCGACGCGGCGGGTGTGGCAACCGACGACGGGGACGCCGACCCGTCGGTCGACGGTGCGGCCTCGGCGGGCGTTCCCGAAGGCGCGGGAGCGGCGGGCGACTGGGCCGGCGAAGGCTGAGGCGTGGCGGCGGACGGTCCAGCGGCGGATGCAACGCCCGAACCAGACGACGTCCCGGAGGACTCGGCTGACGAGGCGGGGCCGCCGGGCGACGCGCCTCCAACCGGCTGGCCCGGTCTTGGCGCGCCAGCGCCCTCGGCGACGGCGGAGGCTTGGCCGGGCGCGGAGGTGTCGGCCGATGGCGTCTTGGCGGACTCGCCGCCCGAAGCCGGCTTGGCTTCTGGCGAGCCGGTCGAAGTCTGAACCGCCGCAGTCGGCGCCGCAGCGGCGGCGGTCTCAGCGGCTGCCGCGCCCGTCGGCGGCTTGGCGTCCGCCGCGCTGGAGGCCGCCGGCTCGGGGCCCCACAACTCGGCCAGCGGCCCGCCCGGCTGGTCGGCCAACCTGGACCCCTTCGGCTCGTCCGGCTCGGCCGCCGGGTCCGGGACGACGCTCCTCACCCAGGTCGGGCGCGGCGCGGGCGCCGTCGGCGTGACGGCCTTGGCGGCATCGCCCGCCGCCTGGCCGGCGCCGGCCGCGCTCGCCTCAGCCGATTGGTCGGCCAGGGCTTCGACTGCGCCGCCAACAGCGACCGGCTCGGCATCCCCCACGATCGGCAGCGAGGCTGTGTCCTCCCGGACCGCCTCGGAGTGGTCGAGCAGCTCGTTGACGCGGCGCAGCTGCACCTCGACCTGGCCGGGGCTGGGGTCGAGCTGCTTGGCCACCCTGGCCAGCAACTCGTCGACCTGCTCCATCGCGTAACCGCGCAGCACGACGGCGAACTTGGTCTCGCGCAAATCGTCGCCAGACAGCTCGCCCTCGGGCAACTCGGGGCGGTAAACGTCCTGGACGGTGTCGGGCAATTCGCCGAACCGCCCCGCCGCCAGGGCCGCCCCCACGCCCAGGATCGCGACGGCGAGAATCCAAAGGACCCATTCCATAGTCGTATATTACTTGTCCGACGACACTGCCAGGGTGGTCACCAATTCGACGGCCTCGTCCGGGTCGTCGGTCAGGTGGACCAGTTTCAAGTCGCGGGCCTCGATGTAGGCGTCGCCCAGCATCGCCTCGCCCATCCAGTCGAGCAGGCCCGACCAGAAGCGCGAGCCGAACAAGACGATCGGGAACGAGCGGACTTTCGAGGTCTGCACCAGCGTCAACGCCTCGAAAACCTCGTCGAACGTGCCGAAACCGCCTGGCATGACCACAAAGCCCATCGAGTATTTGATGAACATCACCTTGCGGACGAAGAAATAGCGGAAGTTGACGCCCATCGAGATGTAGTCGTTCATCTCCTGCTCGAAGGGCAGCTCGATGCCCAGGCCGACCGACGCGCCCCCGGCAAGCGCGGCCCCCTTGTTGGCCGCCTCCATGATGCCCGGACCGCCGCCGGTGATGGTGGCAAAACCGGCTTTGGCCAAGCCGGCCCCGATCTTCTCGGCCGCCTGGTAGCGGGGATCCTCGCGCGGGGTTCTGGCCGAGCCGAACACGCCGATGGCCGGGCCGACCTCCGCCAGGATGCCGAAGCCGTCGACGAACTCCGACTGGATGCGCATCGCCCGGAACGGATCGGAATGGACCCACGAGGTGTCGGACAAGCTGCTCAAGAAGCGCTCGTCGGCGGTGGTTTGGAGGCCGGGGCTGAAAGGCCCGCTCACACGTCTGCTCACCCGGCCATTATCCCAGGTATCCGGCCAACCCTCGCCGACAGGCCTCCAACTGGTCCACCGGGCAGCATTCGTCGTCCTTGTGGGCCTTTCCCGGATCGCCCGGCCCGTAATTCAAGGCCGGAATGCCCATCGCCGAGAACCGGGCGACGTCCGTCCACCCGAACTTGGGCGACACCGGACCACCCACGGCGGCGGCGAACTCGCGCGCCAGCCGGCCGTCCAAACCCGGCTTGGCGCCGGCGGCGAAATCGGTGAAACGCGGCTCGTAGCCTGGGAAAAACTCCTCGACAAAATCCTTGGCCGAGGCCTCGTCGCGGTCGGGGGCGAAGCGGAAATTGACCGTCGTGACGCAGGAGTCGGGGATGACGTTGCCCGCCACGCCGCCGCTGATGCCGACCGCGTTGAGTCCCTCGCGGTACGTCAAACCCTCGACGTCGACCTCGCGCGGCTGGTAGCGGTGAAGCCTGGCCAGCACGTCGAAGGCGTCGTGGATGGCGTTGTGGCCCAGCCAGGCCCGCGCCGAGTGGGCGGCCACGCCCCTGGTCTCGATCTCGCAGCGCAGCGTGCCCTGGCAGCCGCCCTCGATCAGGGCGTTGGTCGGCTCCATCAAGACGGCCAGGTCGGCGGCCAGGTCGGCCGGCGACAGGCGTCCCAGGCCGTTCTTGTCCGCTTCGACCTCCTCGTGGTCGTAGAAGATCCACGTCACGTCGTGTTTGGGGTGGTCGAGCGCTGCCGCCAGCGACAGCATGACGGCGATCCCGCCCTTCATGTCGGCGCTGCCGCGCCCGTAGACGACTCCGCCTTGGCGGCGGCTGGGCAGGTTGCCCGCCACCGGGACGGTGTCGATGTGGCCCGCCACCGCGACACGGTTCGCCCGCCCCAAGTCGGTCTTGGCGACCAGCGCGTCCTGGTCGCGGGTCACGCCCAGATGGGGACAGGCCCGCAAGACCTGCTCGATCTCGTCGCACAGCCGCCCCTCGTCGCCGCTGACCGACTCGATGTCGACCAGCGCCTGCAACAAGTCGCCAAGCTCGGCGGTCGGGTCCAATGCCATGGTGGCAATGATAGCGTCGGCGCCACCCGGTAGGCTGGACCGCATGACTCGCAACGCGCACGGCTGGGGGCTGGCCACGATCCACGACAGTGGCCAAACCCTCGACGCCTGGTTCCCGTCCCCCGCCTTGGGCCCGGGCGGCGACGACCGCGAGCCGAGGGGTTTCAAGGCGCTGCTCAAGACCGATCCGCGCCGCCGCGTCCACACCGAGTCGGTCTGGCTGGAGATCAACCTCGACGCCGCGCCCCAATCGGTGCCCGACGCCTATCTGCGCCTCCACCTCCTCAGCGCGCGCCTGTGCCAGCCGCGCGCGATCAACTTGGACGGCATCTTCGGCGTCCTGCCGAACGTCGTTTGGACCAGCGCCGGGCCGTGCCTGGGCGAGGGTTTCGAGGAGACGCGGATGGCCCTGCGGGCCGACGGCCGCGTCACCATCTACGGCGTCGACAAGTTCCCCCGGATGGTCGACTACGTCATCCCCGACGGGGTCCGCATCGGCGACGCCGACCGCGTCCGCCTCGGGGCGCATCTGGCCGAGGGCACGGTCGTCATGCACGAGGGCTTCGTCAACTTCAACGCCGGAACGCTGGGCCCCTCGATGGTCGAGGGGCGGATCTCGGCGGGCGTCGTCGTGGGGGCCGGCTCCGACATCGGCGGCGGCGCGTCCATCATGGGGACGCTGTCCGGCGGCGGACGCGAGCAGATCACCATCGGCGAGCGCTGCCTGCTCGGGGCCCAGTCCGGCATCGGCATCTGCCTGGGCGACGACTGCGTCGTCGAGGCCGGCCTGTATCTGACGGCGGGCGCGAAGGTGACGCTGCCCGACGGGTCGGTCGTCAAGGCCCGCGAGTTGTCCGGCCAGTCCGGCTGGCTCTATCTGCGGGACTCGTTGTCCGGCGCGGTCAAGGCGCTGCCGCGCACCGGAGGGGTCGAGTTGAACGAAGCGCTGCACCGCAACTGATGCGCCGCCTGCTGGTCGCGGCCCTCGTGCTGGCCCTGGCAGCGGGCGCCGCCTGGGGCGCGGCGGCGCTGTGGTCGCAGCTCACCGCCGCGCCGATCCCCCTGGTCGACGAGCGCTGCGAGGCCCGCGTCGGCGGCCACACCACCACTTTGTCGGTCGGGCAGGCCGAGCTGGCGTCGCTGATCGCCGGCGTCTCCGTCCAGCGCGGACTGGCCCCGCGGGCGGCCAGCATCGCGCTGACGACGGCCTACCAGGAGTCCGGCATCCGCAACCTCGACTACGGCCACGCCGACTCGCTGGGGCTGTTCCAGCAGCGCCCGTCCCAAGGCTGGGGCACCGAGGAGGAAATCCTCGACCCGTGGTATTCGACCACCAAGTTCTACAAGGAGCTGGTCAAGGTCGCCGACTGGGAGACCGGCGACTTGAACGACGTCGCCCAGGCGGTGCAGCGCTCCGGCTATCCCGAGGCCTATCGCAAACACGTCGCCAACGCCCGCGCCCTGGCATCGGCCCTGACCGGCCAGACACCGGCCTCGTTCTCCTGCGCCCTGCGCGACGTCGGCGCGGCCGCGCCGGGCGAGCTGGCCGAGTTCTTGGACAAGACCTACGGTAAAGCGGCCTCGGTCAAGGCCGAGGTCGGCGGGCTCAGCGCCACCGCCAAGACGGCGCGGGCGGCCTGGTCGGTGGCCGAGGCGGCCGTCGCCAACGCCAAGCGCTATGGGGTGCGCGGCGTCGTCATCGGCGGCGCCAAGTGGACGCAAGACGCCTGGTCGCTGCCCGAGTGGGCCGGCGACTCGCAAGACGCCAAGACCGTCCAGGTGCTGTTCGCCTAGAGATTTCGGCGTGGATTCGGCCACTGGCCGCACCGCGTCGTCAGCGGCCCGCCCACGGACTCGACCTTGGCGCCCTTGAGTACCCTGCTTACCGTCACGAGCGTCGCCGACGGTCCAGCGGGCTCGGCCCGCCTCGTGGCGAATCGGACCCGGCGCGCGTGGGCGGCCAGCGGCGACGACAAGCTGGCCGGCCCAGGCTGCCAACCGCCCGTGAATCAGGCCAAACGCCGCGCGGCGGCGGCAATCCGCTCGTCGGTGGCGGTCAGCGCCACCCGGACGTGGTCGCGCCCGTCCGGGCCGTAGAAGTCCCCTGGGGCCACCAATATGCCGCGCTCGGCCAGCCAGCCGACGCTGGCCCGCCCGTCGACGCCCTGGGAGGCCCACAGATATAGCGAGCCCTGCGAGTCGTCGACCCGGAAGCCGACCCCCTCCAGAGCCGGGCGGAGCACGTCGCGCCGGGCCAGATAGCGCGCTCGCTGCGCCTCGACGTGGGCGTCGTCGGCCAACAAAGCGGCCATCGCCGACTGCACCGGGTCGGGCAGCATCAAACCGGCGTGCTTGCGCACCTCCAACAGCGGTTTGACGATCGACGGGTCGCCCGCCGCGAAACCGGCCCGGTAGCCGGCCACATTCGAGCGCTTGGACAGCGAGTGGACGGCCAGCAGCCCGTCCAACGAGCCGCCATTGACGGCCGGGTCCAGCACGGAGACGGGTTCGGCCTCCCAGCCGAACTCGCCGTAGCACTCGTCGCTGGCCAGCACCGCGCCGACCGCCCGGGCGGCCCCGATCCAGGCCCGCAGATCGTCGGCGCCGAGGACGCGCCCGTGTGGATTGGCCGGGGAGTTGATCCAGACCAGCTTCGGGCCGATCTCGGCGGCCTCGGCCGGGTCGTCGCAGGCCGCCACCCGGCAGCCCGCCAGGCGCGCGCCGACGTCATAGGTCGGATAGGCCAGCCTCGGGATGACGACGGCGTCGCCGGCTCCCAGCCCTAGCTGCAGCGGCAGCGAGGCGACCAGCTCTTTGGAGCCGATCGTCGGCAGGACGCCGGCCTCGTCCAACCCGCAGGCCCGCCAGCGGCGCTCCAGATAGCCGATGACCGCCTGCCGCAACGCCGGCGTCCCCCACACTTGGGGATAGCCGGGCGCCTGGGCCGCCCCGGACAGGGCGTCCACGGCCAATGCCGGGGTCGGGTCGACGGGCGTGCCGACCGACAAGTCGACGATGCCATCGGGGTGCGAGGCCGCCAGCCGTTTGGCGTCGGCCAGGGAGTCCCACGGGAAATCAGGCAGGCTCAACATCTTTCCACAACCCCTCTTCCGGCCCGCCCGGCGGGCCACTGTCCGGCCAAACCGGCCGAACGCCAATGACGCCTCAGGCCTGGGGCGGCAAAGCCGCCACCAATGGGTGGTCGCCGGCGATCGGGCCGTGCTTGGCGGCGCCGCCCGGCGAGCCGATCTCGGCGAAGAAGGCGGCGTTGGCCTCGATGAAGGCCGCCTGGTCGGCGGGCACGTCGTCCTCATAGTAGATCGCCTGCGTGGGGCAGACCGGCTCGCAGGCGCCGCAGTCCACACACTCGTCGGGATGGATGTAAAGCGTCCGCTCACCCTCATAGATGCAGTCGACGGGGCATTCCTCCACACACGCCTTGTCTTTGACGTCAACGCAAGGCTGGGTGATCACGTATGTCATAGCGGTAGCTTATCCCCGCCGCGCGGCTGGCCGCGAACGCCGCGCGGGCATCGCTGCGACACTGCGTGAAAACCCTTCCAGCCGCGTCCGGCGGTGTCGCGGCGGCGGCCGCCGAACGCCCCGTCCGACCGTGTAGCCGACCGGGTGGCAATCCTCACTTCTTGCCGCAGACCACCGGCGTCAGGGAGTTGTACGACCACTTGAACGGCTCGGTCTTGACCAGCTTGCCGTCCAGGTAGAACTGGCGCGAGTACTTGACGTCGAAGCCGGTCATGGCGTCTTGCGGAATGCAGCCGGCCGACGAGTCGTAGACGGTCGCCCCCGGCGAGCGGAAATTCGACTGGATCGGCTTGGTGGCTTTGATGTCGTAGACCTTCGTCGACCACACCCGCACCGTGACCGAGCCCTGCGAGCCGGTCTGGCCGGTGATCCAGGCCTGCATCAGCACGCCGTACTTGGAGTCGTTGCGGAACTTCATGTCGACCGACTTCCAGTCCAGCGTCGCCTCGCGTCCCATCGGGTAGCGGCTGAAATACAGCGAGTGGGGCTTGTGGTAGACGTCCTCCAAACCGGCGAAGAAGATGGCGTTGAAGGTCGTCGTGGTCGACTGCGAGATGCCGCCGCCGTAAATGTTCGGATCGATCTTGCCGTTGGCGATGCCGCCGCCCGGCATCCAGCCGGCCTGTTTGGTGCGCTCCCCCAGCACCTGGTTCATCGAGAACGTCTCGCCGGGTTTGAGGAAGACGCCGTTGATCAGCCCGGCCGCCTTGCCGATGTTGTTGTAGCGGTACGCCGAGCCGGGGAAATAAGTCGTGAACTCGCCAGTGATCTCTTTGACGCCCATCGCCTCGGCGTCCTCGGTCGAGAAGTCGGCTTTGACCCCCACCGGCTCGACGGACAGTTGGCGGCCGCTGGCCTGGGACAGCACCGGCAGGAGGGCCTGCGCCATGGCGGCGAAATCGACGCTTTGGCCGTCGACCGACTTGGTGATCTTGGGCTTGCCGGACTTCTTTCCGGCGATGGTGAACTTGGCGTCCTGGGCCTTCTTCAGGCCTAGCTTCTCCAATTGGGGGGTCAGCGCCTTGGCCAGCTTGGCCTCGTCGACCTTCGCGGTCAGCGTGTCGCCCGACGGCGAGAACGACAGGCACTCGGCGATCGTCTCCGGCCCCAGCGTCAGCTGGCCGGCCTCGCCCACGGCGACGGTCACCGGCGCGGCCGTGGCCGCCTTGGCCAGTCCGTCGGCGACCTCCTCGGCGGCCGCTGTCGTCACCTGCGGCGGCGTTTCGGCGACGACGGCGGCGACCTCGTGCGAGCCCAGGAAGGCCGCTTTGATCGCCTCGGCGGTGGCGTCGACGTCCAGCTTCACGCCGTCGGAGCCCTCGGCCACCTGGGGCGTCACGCCTTTGTAGGAAACCGCGGCGTTGGCGGCGTCATGGTCGACCTTCTTGGCCAACTGCTCGACAGCGGTCTTCATGGCGTCCGCGTCGACGTCGACCACCGTCGGCAGCGCCGAGCCGCCGAACAGCCGCTCGAACACCTCGACCGGATTCCAACTCGTCTCGCCGACGCCGGCCTGGGCCAAGGTGGCGTCGTAGTCGATCGTCAAGCCCAGTTTCGACGAGTCCAACTCGACCCTCTGGTCCCCCGCCGTCACCGCGATCTTCCCCTCGGCCTTCGGGCCCAGCGCCGCTTGCAGTTTGGCCTTGGCCTGGGCCGGCTCGACGCCGCCGACGTCGACGCCGGCGACGGTGGTGTTCTGGGGCAGTTTCGTGCCCGCCACTTGGCGTCCCCAAGCCAGGGCGCCGACGCCCATGACGAGGACGGCCAACACGACCGCCCCGATCACCGCGAAGAGCTTGCCGCGCCTTTTCTTCTCAGCCATGACTCCCCCAAGAGGTCCCCTTGTGACACCACGATACCCACAACCATCAGCAACGCGCCCGTATAGCCCCGAGCGCCCATGTCCTCGCCCAGGAACAGCGCCCCGCTCAAAGCCCCGAAGACCGACTCCAAACTCATGATCAGCGCGGCGTGGGCGGCCAGGGCGTCGCGCTGCCCGACCACCTGCAAGGTGTAGGCCACTCCGACGCTCAACACGCCGGTGTAGAGCAGCGGCACGACGGCGCGCTCCATGCCGCCGAACGGGGCGGCGTCGAAGAACAGCGCCGCCACCGCCGAGACGGCGGCGCAGCCGAAGAACTGGGCGGTCGAGAAGCGCAGCGCCGACAACTTGGCCGAAAAGCGCTCGACGAACAGGATTTGGACCGCGAACATGACCGCCGCGCCGAGCAGCAACAGGTCGCCGGGGCCCAACGCCAAATCCCCCCTGACGCAGATCAGGTACAGCCCGGCCACGCACAACACGATGCCGGCCACCACGAACCAGGTCACCCGCCGCCCCAGGAAGACTCCGAAGACGGGCACCAGCACGATGTACATCGCCGTCACGAAGGCCGCGTTGCCGGCCGTCGAAGTTGTCATGGCGGCCTGTTGCAGACCGGCCGCCGCCGCCAGGAGCGCTCCGCAGACCGCGCCCGGCCAAACCACCGCCTTGGTTGCCGCCCAGCGCAACTCGCGCGACAATCCGCGCCGCCGGTCCAAAAAGGCGATGACGGCCACCAGCACCAGACCGCCCAAGGCGAAGCGGACGGCGTTGAAGGTGAACGCCCCGACGTAGTCGGCCCCGATCCGCTGGGTGACGAAGGCGAACCCCCAGATCGCCGAGGCCAGGACCAGCAGGAAGTTGGCCCGCCCGCGGGCGGCCTCAGCCACGCGACAGCGCCAGCTTGGCCCGGGAGGCGAGGTTCTCGGCGGTGAAGCCGTACTTCTCGAACAGGCGCCCGCCCGGCGCCGACTCGCCGAAGTGGTCCAGGGCGACGATCTCGCCGGCGTCGCCGACGTACTCGCGCCAACCCATCGACGATCCGGCCTCGACCGACACTTTGGCGGCCCCCCGCGGGATGACGGAGTCGCGATAGGCCTGGTCTTGGGCGGCGAACCACTCCAGACAGGGCAGCGAGACGACCCGCGTCGGCACGCCGTCGGCCTCCAGCAAGTCCTGGGCCGCCAGCGCCACGGCCACTTCCGAGCCGGTCGCCAGCAGGGCGACCTTGGGCGCGCCGGACGCCTCGCGCAGCACATAGCCGCCTTTGGCGACGCCTTCGGCCCCGGCGTACTCACCTGTCGTCCGGTCGACGATCGGCAAGTCCTGGCGCGACAGCACTATGCCGGCCGGGCGGTCGTTGTTGCGCAAGATCTGGGCCCAGGCCCAGGCGGTCTCGTTGGCATCGGCCGGGCGCACGACGTCCAGGCCGGGGATGGCTCGCAGGCTGGCGAGGTGCTCGACCGGCTGGTGGGTCGGTCCGTCCTCGCCGACGCCGATCGAGTCGTGGCTCCACACGAAAATACTCGGGCAGCGCTGCAGGGCGGCCAGCCGCACCGCGCCGCGCATGTAGTCGGCGAAAACCATGAACGTGCCGCCATAGGCCCTGGTCAGGCCGGACATGGCGATCGCGTTGAGGATGTTGCCCATGGCGTGCTCGCGGATGCCGAAATGCAGCACGCGGCCGGAGAAGTCGCCGCTGAACTCGCGCGAGGAGCGCTCCGGCGGCAGGAAAGACGACTGGCCCTTCATGGTGGTGTTGTTGGAGCCGGCCAGGTCGGCCGAGCCGCCCCACAACTCGGGCACAGCGTCGGCCAGGGCCGTCAACACCTCTCCCGAGGCCGCCCGCGTCGACTTCTTGCCCGGCGCGAAAACCGGCAGCGCCTGCTCGAAGCCGTCGGGCAGGCGGCCTTCCCGCAGTCGGTCGTAGAGGGCCGCCTGGGTCGGATTGGCCTGGCGCCAGGCCTCGTACCGGGGCGTCCAGTCGGCCTTGGCGCGAGCCGCCCGGGCGGCGGCGTTGTCGCGGGCGTGGGCTACCACCTCGGCCGGCGCCGGGAAGGCCTCGGCCGGATCGAAGCCGAGCTTGGCCTTCAGCGCGGCGACCTCCTCGGCGCCGATCTTGGAGCCGTGGATCTGGTGGCTGCCGGCCTTGGTCGGCAGCGGCCAGCCGATGATCGTCGTCAGCCTGATGAACGACGGCTTGTCGGTGACGGCCTTGGCCGCCTCGATGGCGTCGTAGAGGGCTTGGACGTCCTCGGCGTAGCCCGTCCCGGAGTTGGTCCAGTCGACGTGCTGGACGTGCCAGCCATAGGCGGCGTAGCGGGCCTCGACGTCCTCGTTGAAGGCGATCGACGTGTCGCCTTCGATGGTGATGCGGTTGTCGTCGTAGATCAGCGTCAGATTGCCCAACTCCTGCGTCGCCGCCAGGGACGACGCCTCGGCCGAGACGCCCTCCTGCATGCAGCCGTCGCCGGCGATGCAATAGACCTGCCGGTCGAAGACCGAGTCCGCGGCGTTGTCCGGGTCGAGCATGGCCCGCTCGCGGCGGGCCGCCATGGCGAAGCCGACGGCGTCGGCCACGCCCGCCCCCAGCGGGCCGGTGGTGCACTCGACGCCGGCCGTGTGGCCGTATTCGGGATGGCCGGGCGTCAGGGAGCCCTCGGTGCGCAGGCTCTTCAGATCGTCCAGCTCCAAGCCGTAGCCGGCCAGGAAGAGCTGGGCGTACTGCGTCAGGGACGAGTGGCCGATCGACAGCACGAAGCGGTCGCGCCCGACCCATCCGGGATCGGCCGGGTCGTGGCGCATCACCTTCTGGTAGAGCAGATAGGCCACCGGCGCCAGCGAGATGGCGGTGCCGGGATGGCCGTTGCCGGCCTTCTCGACCGCGTCGGCGGCCAGCAGGCGCGCGACGTCCACGGCGCGCGAGTCGAGATCGTTCCATTCCAGAGTCATCATTGCCTTCCCGAGGATTAGCTGTGCAAAGACAAATCTATCCTGCCCGGCGACCGGGCCGGTAGCCAATCGGCTAGCTTGACGACATTCATCGGCCGCGCCGTCTCAGGTCGGATCGGCCCCGCGCTGACGCCGCAGCGCGCAGCCCGCGCGGCGCTGTGGCCGCCGACCGGCCCGGTCAGGAGCCGAATGACACCACGATGTCGTCCGGATTGGAGATGTCGGCGCTGATCGTGAAAAGAAAGGCGGAGCCGCTCAGGGACGCGCCGGAGGTCGACTTGGCCGTCACCGACAGGATCACCGACACCGAGGCGCTGGCGGTCGTCGCGTCGTTGTAGGCCAGCCGGAAGTCGGAGGCTTTGATCTTGCCGGACTTGACCTTCCACTTGACCGTCGACTCTTTCACCTTGTACGAGCCGTCGCTGACGCCGAAACCGCACCCTTTGGGCTGGGACGCCTTCTGCTTCAGGCAGGCGTCGAGCTTGGCCTGGGCCGCCTTGCGCAGCGTCTCCTGGCCGTCCGACGACAGCGCCAGCGGCCCGTAAACCGATCCCGACGCCTCGGGGAACTCCACCGCGACCGTCGAGTCGTCGCCCAGCGACAGCAGCGGGTTGGACACGGCGAACTCGTAGACGCCGGGGAACGCCTCGTAGGTGCCGTCCTGGGTCAGCGCCACGCCGTAGACCGACAGCCCGGCATCGGAGAGGCCGTCGCCGACCCGCAGCGTGCCGACGGCGCTGTCGAGCAGCCACTGGTCGTCCACTTTCTGCACGCCCATCTGCTGGGAGACGCGCTTGCCGCCGATGGTGTACGAGGCCGTGACGGCGGCGTAGGTGTCGCCGTAGGCCTCCTTGGCGGCGACCTTGACGTCGGTGATGCCGGCCCCGGCCTGTTTGAGGACCTCGTCGGTCAGCAGGGTCTGGTCGGTCGGCGCGGTTTGGCCGCAGCTCAGCGCCGTTGCGGCGTCGCCCGCCTGCAGGGCGGCGTAGTAGGCCTGGACGGCCGCCTCGGGCGTGGCGGCCACCGGTTTGGGGGCCTCCGAGGCCTGGCCAGACCCGGCGCTGGTCGGGACGGAGGGGACCGGGCCGAGACCCCCGCCGTCGGGAGCGATGGCGGAGATCAGGCGCGGGATGGCGATGGCTGCCGCCGCCACCACCACGACCGCCGCGACCGCGACGGCGATCAAGACGACCGGGGCCTTCTTCTTGGCGGCGGGCTGGGCGGTAGCCGCCGCCAAGGGCTGGGCCTGGTAGCCATAGCCGGCCGGCGCGCTCGGCGCAGACCCCGCCGGCGGTTGGTAGGCGGGCTGGTACGGCTGGCTGGGCTGTTGCCCCGCGTAAAGCTGCCCGGAGGCGTTCGGCTGGGCATACGGCTGCTGGGCCGGATAGGGCTGCTGCGCGGCGTAGGGCTGTCCCGGTTGATAGGGATAGCCGGGCTGGCCCGGAGCGAACGCCTGGGGCGCGCCCGCCGCGGGCGGATACGGCGTCGATGGCGTTCCCGCTGCGCCATAGGCCGGATAAGCGGCCTGCGGCGAGGCCCCGTCGGGGGTTGGCGCCGCGGGTGAGGCCCAGGCCGAGGGCTGGTCCTGGGCGATGCGGGGCGAGTCGCCGGGCGGCGGGACCGGCGGGACCGCCGCGCCCCATCCCGGCTGGGGCGTCGACGAGTCGGCCGCCTGGTTGTTGTCGTGGGGACCGGTTGGGTCTTGCGATGACATTCCAACTCCTACTGCTCGGGGGCTGTGGCGGGCCAAAGCGAACTGACTATGAGACCATAATGGTTCATGGGTTGTCAAGCCGTCAAAGCCGACGACGACGACCCCACAGTGGGCCTGGGAGTCGCGGGCGTCGAACCCCGATCGGCATCGATCCGCGTCGGGTCCATCGTCGGCCCCAGCCCGGATCGACCGATTCTCGACTGCCGAGCGGCCTCAGGCGGACGCCAGGGCGTCGGCGAACGCCGCCTTGAGCTGGTCGAAGCCGCGAACGACCCGGAATTGCGGAAACTCGGCGACGACGTTCGGCGGCGGGTTCACCAGGATGCCGGCCTCGGCCTGCGCCAGCATGGCCGTGTCGTTGTAGGAGTCGCCGGTCGCGACGACCCGGAAGTTGAGGCTTTGCAGCGCCTTGACGGCCGCGCGCTTGGAGTCCGGCTGGCGCAGCCGGTAGCCGGCGATGCGGTCGTCGCGCACCTCCAAGCGGTGGCACAGCAGCGTCGGGTAGCCCAACTGGGCCATCAGCGGCATGGCGAAATCGTAGAAGGTGTCCGACAAAATGACGACCTGCGCCACCGTCCGCAGCCAGTCGAGGAACTCGGCCGCGCCCGGCAGCGGCCCCATGGCGGCGATGACGCGCTGGATCTGCGACAGCTTGACGCCGTTGGCGTCCAGCGTCTTGATGCGGTGGGCCATCAGCTCGTCGTAGTCGGCGACGTCGCGGGTGGTCAGCCGCAGGGCGTCGATGCCGGTGGCCTCGGCCACGTTGATCCAGATCTCGGGGACGAGCACGCCCTCCAAGTCCAAGCAGGCGACGTCCATCAGTCCCCCTCCACCCGCATCATCGCGATCTTCGACTTGACCGCCCCCAGCGAGGCCAGCTCGGCCAGAGCCGCCGACAGGTCGGCGTGGGCGGCGACGTGGGTCATGATGCCGAGTTTGGCGTCCTCGCCCTGGCCGTCCTGCCTGACGGCCTGGATCGAGACGTCGTGGCGGGCGAAGGTCGCGGCCACCTCGGCCAAGACGCCCGGCCGGTCCTCGACGATCATCGCCGTGTAGAAGCGGGAGCGCTCGGCCCCCTCCGGGTTGATCTTGCGGTGGGAATAGGCCGACTCGCCCGGCCCGACCGTGCCGCGGGCCCGGTTGCGGGCCGCCGTCACCACGTCGCCCATGACGGCCGAGGCGGTCGGCGAGCCGCCCGCGCCCGGACCCATGAACATCAGCCGGCCGGCGTAGCGCGACTCGATGAAGACGGCGTTGAAAGCCCCAGGAATGCCCGCCAGCGGATGCCCCAGCGGCACCATCGTCGGATGCACGCCGACGCTGACCGAGCGGTCCTCCCCCACCGAGCAGCGGGCCAGCAGCTTGATGACGCAGCCCATCTCTTTGGCGGCCGCGATGTCTTCGGCCGTGATGCCGGTGATGCCCTCGCGCGAGACGTCTTCGAGGGTGACGCGGGTGTGGAAGGCCAGGCTGGACAGGATCGCCGCCTTGCTGGCCGCGTCGAAGCCCTCGACGTCGGCGGTCGGGTCGGCCTCGGCGTATCCCAGGCGTTGGGCGTCGGCCAGGACGTCGGTGTAGTCGGCGCCCTCGTTCGCCATCCGCTCCAGGATGTAGTTGGTGGTTCCGTTGACGATGCCCACCACCGAGGTGATCTGGTCGCCGACCAGCGACTCGCGCAGCGGCCGGATGATCGGGATCGCGCCGGCCACGGCCGCCTCGAAGTAGACGTCGACGCCGCCGGCCTGGGCCGCCTCGTAGATGGTCGGCCCGTCGCAGGCCAGCAGCGCCTTGTTGGCCGTCACGACCGAGGCCCCCGACTCGATGGCCGCCAAGATCAGCGAGCGGGCCGGCTCGACGCCGCCGATCAGCTCGATGACGATGTCGACGCCGCCGCCGCGCACCAGGGCCTCGGCGTCGGTCGTCAGCAGGGCGGGGTCGATGCCCGCGCGCGGCTTGGCGGCGTCGCGCACCGCCACGCCGACCAACTCCAGGGGCCGTCCGACCCGCGCCTGAAGAACGCGCTGGTTCTCCAGCAGCACACGGGCTACCTGCGACCCGACGGTGCCGCAGCCGAGCAGGGCCACCTTCAGCGAATTGTCCACGTTGTCCTCACAGTCCCTCGTCCAAGGCGAGCATGTCTTCCAGTGTCTCGCGGCGCAGCAGCGTCTCGACCGCGCCCTGCCGCACGGCCACGACCGGCGGCCTGGGCGTGTGGTTGTAGTTGCTGGCCATCGAGCGGCTGTACGCCCCGGACGCCGGCACGGCGATCAGGTCGCCGATGCGGGCGTCGGCCGGCAAGAAGGCGTCGCGCACCAAGATGTCGCCCGACTCGCAATGCACGCCCACCACGCGCGACAGGACCGGCGGCGCCTCGGAGGCCCTGTTGGCCACCGCGGCCGAGTAGTCGGCCCCGTACAGCGCCGGACGGATGTTGTCGCTCATCCCGCCGTCGACCGCCAGGTAGTGCCGCGTGTGTCCCCCGCCGACGTCGACCTCCTTGACCGTGCCCACCCGGTAGAGCGCCGTCCCGGCCGGTCCGACGATGGCCCGTCCCGGCTCGATCGAGACGCGCGGCGGCTCCAAACCGAACCCGCGGCACTCGTGGTCGACGATCTCGCGCAGCCCTTGGGCCAACTCCTCGGCGCTGGCCGGGGAGTCCGACTCGACGTAGGCGATGCCGAAGCCGCCGCCCAAGTCCAGCTCGCCCATCAACTGGCCGGTCGCCTCGCGGAACTGCGCGAACAGCTTCAACGCCCGCCGGGCGGCCACCTCGAAGCCGTTGGTGTCGAAAATCTGCGAGCCGATATGCGAGTGGACGCCAAGCAGCTCCAGGCGCGGCGAGTGGTAGCAGCGCATCATCGCCACCAGTGCCGCCCCGCCGTTGACCGACAGGCCGAACTTCTGGTCGTCGTGGGCGGTGGCGATGTAGTCGTGGGTGTGGGCCTCGACGCCGGTGGTGACGCGGACCATTACCTTGACCGTCGTGTCCAGCTCCTCGGCGATCGACTCGACGCGGGTGATCTCGTCGTAGGAGTCGACGATGACGCGCCCCACGCCCGCCTCGACGCCGGCCCGCAGCTCGGCGGCCGACTTGTTGTTGCCGTGCATGCCAATGCGGGCCGGATCGGTCCCGGCGCGCAAGGCCAGGGTCAGCTCGCCCAGCGAGCAGACGTCCAGGCACAGGCCCTCCTCGGCGACCCACCGGGCCACCTTGGCGCTCAAGAATGCTTTGCCGGCGTAGTAGACCGTCCACGGGTCGAAAGCCGTCCGCCAGCGGCGGGCGCGAGAGCGGAAGTCGTCCTCGTCCAGCACGTAGAGCGGGGTGCCGAAACGCCGGGCCAACTCCTCGGCCTCGACCCCTGCGATCTCCAGCGCGCCGTCGGCCCGCCGCCTGGCCTGACTGCTCCACACGGCGGGCGACAAGGCGTTGGCGTCGGCTGGCATGTCGAGCCAGACCGGCGCCGGAGAGGCCGCCTCGGCGTGCGCCGACCCGGCCACGTGCATGTGAGTCATGGGGAAGATTCTAGCGACTGCGGCGCTCGCCCAAACCGCGGGCCATCAGCGCCTCGCCGGTGGCCTGGGCGTAGCCGACCGCCCGCACCACGACCGGCGCGACGAGGGCGAAATAGTTGCGCTCGCGGCCGCGCGCCCGGGCGGCGTCGCGGACCTGGCCGAAGGCGTCCCACATCATCGGGAGCGAGCGCGCCATCAACATGACGGCCAGGCCGATCCGCTCCGGGTCGGCCCCGACGAAACGCAGCGGCCGCGCCGCCGCCACCAGCGCGTCCACCAACACCGGGCCCGGCGTCGTCGCCGTCAAGATGCGGCTGGCGTAGAGCGCGCCGACCAGGTTGCAGGCCACGACGACGCCCGTCGCCCAGGCGCCGACGGCGATTTGGTAGGCCAGCAAGAACCCCGCCGTCAGCCAGACCGCCGGCGGCAGCCCCAAGGCGTGGCGGAGGCCGACGCCGCAGGCCGTCAAAGCCAGCGTGACGGCCGCCAAGACGCCGAGCGACACCCACGGATTGCGCAGCAGCAGGCCGACGAATGTGGCGGCGAACATGATCAGGTATTTCCAGCCGACCGGCAGCCGGTGGAAGACCGAGTCGCCTGGCGCGTACAGGCTGAACAGGCCGTTCACGACATCATCCGGCGGTAGTGCTCGACGGCCTCGTCTGCCGCGGCGTCGGCGACGACCCGCCCGGCGTCGACCACCAGCACGCGGTCGGCACGGGCGGCCAGTTCCAAGTCGTGGGTGGCCACCAGCACCTGCTGCTCCAGCCCCCACAGGGCCTCGGCCACCAGGTTGCGGTTGCGCAGGTCCAGCAGCGTGGTCGGCTCGTCGGCCACGACGACCTGCGGCCGACACGCCAACACCGACGTCAGCGCCACCAGTTGGCGCTCCCCGCCGGAGAGATCGTAGACGCTCTGGTCGGCCACGCCGTCGAGACCGCGCGCCGCCAACAATTCAGTGGCCTGGCGGCGGCGCTCGGCCTTGTCGGGCACGATTCCGCGCAAGGACAGCTCGACGTCGTCGCGGGCCGTCCCCATCAGCAGTTGCGATAGCGGGTCGGTGAAAATGAAGCCCACCTCGGAACGCACCTTGCGGCCGTCGGCTACGCTGTCCAGCCCATTGACGACGACGCTGCCCGAAGTCGGCTCGACCAGGCCGTTGACCAGTCGCAGCAGGGTGGACTTGCCGGAGCCGTTGGCCCCGACCACGGCCACGCGGCGCTCCCCGAGCCGCAGGTCGACGCCGGCCAGCAGGGTCTTGGACTCCGCCAGCCGCCCCGCCCGCAGCACGGGGACGCTGACCGCGACGCCGCGAAACTCGATCAAGCCGCCGCTGGCTTCCGCGCGGCCAGCAACACCGGGAAGGCTTTGTTGACCGCGACGGCGATGGCCGAGGCGGCGAAGACTTTGACGGCGTCGCCGAGGACGAACGGCAGGTTGTAGCCGAAGGCCGTCACGAAATCGGTCTGGCCGACGACCATCATGCCGAAGATGCCGGCCAGGTCGATGACGGCGAAGCTGCCGACGGCCGCGGCGACGGTCAGCCAGGCGTAACGGACCTTGAAGCCGGCCCGCACGAACCAAATCGCCAGGGCGCCGGCCGCCAACGACGCGAACGGGAAGGCCAGCAGATAGCCGACGCTCATGCCGGACAGCACCCCGAGGCCGCCCGTCCCGCCGGCGAACACCGGCAGCCCGGCGAAGCCGACCAGCAGGTAGAGGACGACCGACAAGAAGCCGCGCCACGGCCCCAGGACCAAGCCGGTCAGCAGCACGCCGAGGGTCTGCAACGTGATCGGCACGCCGAACGGCATCGGGATCGAGATCATCGCGCAGGCGGCCACGAACGCCGCGAATACCGCGATCAGGGCCAAATCGATTGCTCCACTGGTCTTCTTCACTTGACTACTCCTTAGCTTCTGTTCCAGACGGCCGGCCAAGCCGCGCCGGGTTGCGGTCGGCCGCGGTTGCCCGACGTTGGCGCCCAAGGGCGCGCGCCGTCCGTATCACCATACCGGTTCCGGCGGCCGACTCAGGGCAGTTCGGCCAACTGGTCGAGGGCCGCCTGGGCGTCGGCCCCGCTGGCCCAGGCCAGGTTGGCGACGTCCCACAAGGCGTCCAACTGGCCCTCACGGGTGGGCGGCACTTGTGTCAAGACGACCTCGCCGGACTCGACTTGGGCAGTTCTCCCCACCTCGCGCCGCGGTTGTAGCAGCGCCGACACGTCCCAGCCGATATGGGTGGGACGCTGCCCGGGGCCGGCCGCCAGCAGGTCGCGCTTGCCGTGGGCCCCTGTGAAGACCATCAGCGAGTCCATGGCGGCGTTGTTGGCCCCGATGATGTCGGTGTCGATTCGGTCGCCGACGAAGATCGGGCGTTCGGCGCCGGTGCGGGCCCTGGCCACGTCCATCATCGGCCGAAACGGTTTGCCGAAAGTGGTCGGCTGGCCGCCGACGGCGGTTCGGATGGCCGCGATCATGCCGCCGACGCCCAGCACGATGCCGCGCTCGGTGGGACGCGAACGGTCGTCGTTGGTGGCGTACCACGCCGCTCCGCGCTGGACGGCCAAGGCGGCCTCGTCCAGTCTCGGCCAGCCCATCGCCGGGTCGTAGCCGAGCACCACCGCGACCGGACCGTCGTCGGCTCCGTCGACCGGCTGCAAGCCGGCTTGCGCCAACAATCCCCTCAAGTTGTCGGTGCCGGCCACCAATACTTTCGCGCCGGCGGGCAGCTCCTCCTCAAGTTTGGCCGCGGCCACCTGGGCCGATGTCAGCACCGAGTCCAAGTCGGCGGCGAACCCCAACGAGACCAACTGGTCGACCACCGTCTGGGCGCTGCGGGCGGCGTTGTTGGTGACGTACATCAGTTTGACGCCGCGGCGCGCCAACTCGTCGGTCGCCGCCACCGCGCCGGGCACGGCCTGCGGCCCCAAATAGATGACGCCGTCCAAATCGAAGAGGGCGGCGTCGTAGGCGTCGATCAGGGCCGTCACGAGTCGTCACCGCCGTCTTGGCCGGCCGCGCCCGGATCCGGGGTCGGCGGCGGCTCGCCGTCCTCGGCCTCGCCGTCCTCGGAATCGCCAGGCTCGAAATCGCCAGGCTCGTCCCCGACTTGGGACGGCTCGCCATCGTCCTCGTCCTCGTCGTAGACGATGGTGAAGCCTTGCAGCGCCGTCACGCGGTCCTCGGCGTCGGTGGTGTGGTCGGCGTCGAGGGCGGCGGCGGTGGCGAACCAGCGCTCCGCCTCGGCCGTGCGACCCTGCGCCTCCAGCCGGTCGGCATAGGCGTAGCGCAGCCTGGCCCTGGCCAGTTTCGGCCCCTTGGCGCCCAACTCGGCGATTTGGTCGCGCAGCAGGCGGACGGCCTCGTCGGTCTGCCCAAGGTCGGACCGCGCGCCCGCCTCGACCAAGCGCAACTCGACCAGCGCCGTGACGTCGGGCTCGGCCCGCAACCCCTCTTTGACAAGCCGCAACGCGGCCTCGGGGCGGCCCAGCGCGCGCTCGCAGTCGGCCATCGCGGCCAAGTAGTCGTCGCGCCCCGCCATGCGACGCAGCGCCCGGAACTCGGTCAAGGCGACGTCGTAATGCTCGGCGGCGTAGGCGGCCTCGCCCAAAGCCTCGCGCACGATCGGCAGGCGCGGCGAGCGCTCCTTGGCGGCCATGGCGTGCTGGTAGGCCAGCTCGGGGTCGCTGTCGATCAACTGCCCGGCCATCAGCAGGTGCCCGCCGATGTCGTGGGCCATCCGCTCCGACACGCCCCGCAATTCGGCCCGCACCGGGCGCGGCAGGGCGCGCAAGTCCAAGTCTTCGGGCAGTTCCGGCCCTGGGTCCGGGCGGCTGGCGGCCGGCTCCCTGGTCGAGGGCACCTGGTGTTTGTTTGGCGGACGCCCCCGGTCCGTCCGGCTGGAATCCCGGCCCCCGCGGGCGTCGTCGCGCCCGGTGCCGCCGCGCCGATCTTCCCAGCCCTGGCGGGGAGCGCCTCGATAACCGCCGCCCTCTGACCGGCGGTCGGTTCCGCGTTCGCCACCGCGCCTTTCGCCCCCGTCTCGACGCGCGCGCCCGCCGTTTTCGCCCCCGTCTTGACGCCCGTCGGGGCCCTGGCGCCCGTTGGCCGACCACCGCTGCCCATCAGAGCCTCGACCACCGTCACGGGCCCCGCGAGAATCACGGCCGGTGGGCGACCACTGCCGCTCACCAACGCCTTGCCCGCGCCCCGAATCCCGCCTGCCGTCGGCGCCATTGCGGCGGCCCGAGCCATGGCCGCCGTCGCGATCAGGGGGCGAATCACGCCTGCCACGTCCGCCTTCGCGGCTTCCCCGGGAGTCGTCCTGGCCAGGGGTGGGAGACCGCCAACCATCGCCGCCCCAACCCTTCGTCGGGCCACCATCACGCCATTCTCGCGAACGCTCGTCGCCCCCGCGCCGATCCGTTTGCCCGCCGTCCCGCCGGGGCGGCCAGTTGCCCTTCCGGCCACCGTAGCCACTGCCCTTCGACGCCCAGACCCGGCCCTGGCCCAAGTCCTGACGCCGACTGGCAGCCGATCCCGGCTTGCCGGAGGCCTGCTGGCCCGACGCCCCGCCGGGCCGCGAATACCCGTCATGCGAGCCGCGTCCCCAAGGCTTGCCGCCGCCAGGGGTTTGTCCATCCCGGTTGCGGTGGCCACTGGAATCGAAACGCTTCTTGCCCGACGCGCCACCACTCGACTCGCGGCGCTTCCCGCCCGATCCACCACGGCCAGACTCAAACCGCCGCTCTCCAGATCCACCCCAGCCCGAGTTGTGCCGCTGCTCGCCAGCTCCACCCCAGCCGGACTCGTACCGCCGCTCACTAGATTCGCCCCAGCCGGACTTCCGCGATCGGCTTGGCTCCCAGCGGTCGCCGTCTCGCCCGCGTCCGCCGCCGGAACCATCCGACTCGAAGCGTTCCTGACGTCCACCGGATCCGTCCGCTGCGCGGCGCGAAAGCCCCCGGCCGGCGGCCTTGTCCAAGTCCCAGCGCCCGCTCCCCTGGCGGCCCCGTCCGCCGTAACCTGGGTCCGACGACCGGTCGGAGTCGAACCTTCGCGACCCGCCAGCCGCGTCCGAGTCGAAACGCCTCTGTCCGCGTCCCGCCGACCCGCCGGACCGAAAACCCGAGTTCCCCCGCCCGCGCGATCCGGCAGCTGAGCCGCCCTTGCCGAATCCGCCCGACTTGCCTTTGCCCGACCCGCCCCGAGCCGACCCGCGCGGACCCTGCCCGCCACCCTGTTGCCTTATCACCGACACATTGTCTCATGGCGCCCCAACCGCCACCCCCACCGATGCCCCGCCGCACCGCGCAACGGCGAGCGCGATGTCGCCCGCCTCCGACGGTGCCGCCGACGCCACCCGCCATCCCCCGCAATCCAACCGCGAGTCCCCGACCGCCAACGGCGGCCCCGGGCGGCTTCGGCGAAGGTTGAGCCATGGTATAGTTTCATCCGCTGTTTGCACACCTGCGCGGGTGGCGGAATAGGTAGACGCGCTAGCTTGAGGTGCTAGTGGCCCCAACGGGCCGTGGAAGTTCAAGTCTTCTCTCGCGCACAAGCGACCGAGGCGAGGGACATGGAAGCTCGCTTCCATGTTTGAGCCGACCGAGCTTGTTGACCAAGGCCCCGAGCGCAGCGAGGAAGCCGCGCCAGCGGCGTGGCGCGAAGCGCGGCCTTGGGAACACAAGCTTGACAAAACCCGTAGTCAGGGGCACTTTGGCTGCGGGTTTCGCGTGTTTTCGCGCCCTATGCGTGCCCTCCGGCGGGTTGGCGGCGCGTCGTGAGCGACGTGATCTTGCTCGCGTCGCCGAGGCTCGAACGCCGTCGGCGATGTGGATCGGTCGGACTGGCACGGCCGAACCGCTCAGGACAGGACGAAACGCGCGATGGCGGCGACGTGCGCGTGGGTGGAATCGATGATCGGGTGGGGGCAGTTGTCGGGCGTCAGAATCAGCGGCAGTTCCGTGCAGCCGAGCAGGACGCCGTCGGCGCCGGCGGCGACCAGGCGCTCGACGACGCCGAGCAGTTCGGCGCGCGACTGGTCGCGGATGACGCCTTGGGTCAGCTCGTCGAAGACGATCCGGTCGGTCGTCGCCACGTCGGCCGGCTCCGCCTTGACCGGCTCGACGCCCCTGGCTGACAGCCGCGAGGCGTAGAAGTCCTCGGTCATCGTCCAACGGGCGCCCATAATCCCCAAGCTGCGCAGGCCGCGGGCGCGGGCGTCGTCGGCCACGGCGTCGACGATGTGCAGCAAGGGCACGTCGATGGCATCCTCGACGGCGGGGGCGACCTTGTGCATCAGGTTGGTGCAGATCGCCACAGCCTGCGCCCCGGCGGCGGCCAGGCGGCGGGCGTGGTCGGCCAGCAGGCGTCCGGCGCCAACCCAGTCGCCGGCCTTCTGGAAGGCGTGCACGTCGGCGAAGTTCAGCGAGTCGAGCAAGATCGGGGCGCTGTTGTGGCCGCCGAGGGCAGCCGCGACAGCGCCGTTGACGCGGGTGTAGTAGTCGCCGGTCGAGAGGTAGCTCATGCCGCCGAGCAGTCCAATGGTGCGCATGAGCCCAGTCTGCCGCCAACCCATCCATAACGGAATACCCGTGACTGGCATCACAACCATGCCGTATCGTTATGCCATGGCTCTTGACCCGCGCCGACTCCTCATCCTGCGGGCTGTCGCGGACGCCGGATCGATCTCGGCTGGCGCCCGCCGCCTGGGCTGGACCCAACCCGCCATCAGCCGCCACATCCGCGACCTCGAGCGATCAGCCGGCACGCCACTGCTGTTGCGACACGCCGACGGGGTGACGCCGACCCCGGCCGGACAGGCGCTGCTGGCCCACGCCGACGCCATCGCGGCCCACTTGGACGCCGCCGCCACGGAGGTCGCCGAGCTGCGCGAGCTGCGCCGCGGAACGGTGCGCGTGGCCTGCTTCCCCTCCGGACTCGCGACCCTCGTCCCGGCGGCCCTGGCACGGCTGGAGGCCTCCTCCCCTGGCCTGGACGTCCGCCTCACCGAGGCCGAGCCCGACCGCGCCGGGCAATTGTTGGACTGCGGCGAGGCCGACATCGCCGTCGTCTTCGACTATCCCGACGCCCCCGGATTCACCAGCGGGCCGGGTCAAACAGCCGTCCCGATCCGCGAAGACGAGATCCGACTGGTCCTGCCAGCCAGCCACCCGGACGCCGACCGAACCGACTTGACGCTGGCCGAGTTGGCCGACGCCGCCTGGGTCGCCGGCTGTCCGCGCTGCCGCGAGCACCTGCTGTCCTGCGCCCGAGCGGCCGGCTTCACCCCGCGCGTCTACCACGAAACCGACGACTACGTCGTCGCCCAGTCGCTGGTCGGGCAAGGCCTGGCCGTCACCGTGCTGCCGCAAACGGCCCTCGACGCATATCGCGACCCGAGAGTCGCCGTCAAGGCCCTGCCCGAATTGTCCGTCCGCCGCATAGCGGCCTGCCACCGTCCCGGCGCCGACCGCGTGCCCAGCGTCCGCGCCGTCTTGAAGGCGCTGGTCGGTTGAATGCCCGCGAACTGGTCGCCCGACAGTCCGCCACGCCATGCCCGCAGGCGCGGGCCGTGAAGTTGTCGTCGATCAAGACCGCCGCCGACTGCCCCGACACCTTGACCCCCGAAGGGCCCGCCAACGCGGCGCCCCGGCCCCGGCGCGGAACCGCTGGACGGCCCGGCCGCGCAGCCCTCGGCTGAGCACTGGCCTCACCCCCGCGCGATCCGCCACTGGAGCGACTCGGTCTGCTCGGCCAGATCGCGGTCGGCCAGTTGGCTCAACAGGCCGAGTGTGCGGCCAAGGGGCAGTTCGGCCCGCAGGGACACCTCGTCGGCCGAGCGCCCGCCGCGGGCGGGCAAGGCCTCGTACACCTTGAACTCCTCGGCGGTCAGCGTATCGGTCAAACGCCGCCGCGAGGCGGGGCGCGGCGTTTCGACGCCAAGCGGACCGAGCAGTTCGCGGACCTCGGCCGCGTTGGACACCAACACGGCGGCCGCCTCCCTGATCGCTTGGTGGCAGCCGTACGACATAGCCGACTCGACAGGGCCGGGCACGGCCATCGTCACGCGGCCCAAGGCGTTGGCCCAGTTCAGCGTGTTGCGGGCGCCGGAGCGCACCCCCGCCTCGACCACCACCACCCCGGGCGCCAAAGCGGCGATCAGACGGTTGCGCCCCAGAAACCGGACGCGAGTCGGATGGTCGCCCGGGGCCAGCTCGGCCACCAGCACGCCGCGCTCGGCGATGGCGTCGAACAGGCGGGCGTGGGTCGGAGGATAGGCGCAGTCCACTCCCCCGGCCATCACCGCCACCGTCGGCGTCCGGCTGGCCAAACAGCCGCGATGGCTGGCGGCGTCGATGCCATAGGCCCCTCCCGAGACGACGCAGGCGCCGGCCTCGCCGAGGTCGCAGGCCATCGTGGAGGCGACGCGCTCGCCGTAGGCCGTCGACGATCTCGATCCGACCATCGCGACGCAGTCGCGGCACAGTTGGCCGAGATCGCCGTTGCCGCGCGCCCACAATCCGATCGGCTGGCCGCCCATGCCGTTGACCTGCTCGCAGCCCGCCAGGTCGGCCAGGCGGTCGGGCCATTCGGCGTCCCCCGGAATGACGAAGCGCGCTCCGGCCCGCTCGGCCGACCGTTGGACGGCGTCCAAGTCGACCTTCTCCGCCCGCCGCGAGACTGCCCCTTGCCCGCCCAGGACAGCCTCCCAAACCACCTCGGCGCCATAGGCGGCAACCGCCTCGGCGATTTGCGGCGTGGCCGGCTCGACACAACAGGTCAGCGCCATGCGGGCAGTTCGGTCGTCTATCAATTCCTCCCCCTCTCCTCGCCCCGGCGCAAGCCGAGGGCTTGGTGCAAGTGCTCTGAGTCGGGCCGGCTAGCGCCTGCCAAGTCGGCGATCGTCCAAGCCAGGCGCAAGACTTTGTCGACACCGCGAGCCGACAACTGCCCCCGGTTGACGGCCTCGTCGAGCAGCTCGATGCCGTCCGGCAGCGGGAGGCTGCGGCGCATCGCCACCCCTGGCACCTCGGCGTTGAAACGCCATCCCTGGGCGGACAGGCGGCGCTCCTGCCGCCGCCTCGCCTCCAACACCCTGGCCGCCACCACCTCGGTCGGCTCGACCCTGGCCAGCGCCGCCTTCAACAGCGCGGTGCGCATGGGGCGCAGTTGCTGGTGGATGTCGATGCGATCCAGAATCGGGCCGGAGATGCGCTCCCGGTAGCGCCGCACCGCCAGCGGCGAGCACTTGCAGGCTCCCGCCGTCCCCGACGACAGGCCGCACGGGCAGGGATTGGCCGCCATGACCAACTGGAAACTGGCCGGATAGACGGCCGTCGCCGCCGCCCTCGCCAACACCACCCGCCCCGACTCCAGCGGCACTCTCAGGCATTCCAAGGCCTTGGGCGAGAACTCAGGCGCCTCGTCCAGAAACAGCACGCCGCGATGGGCCCGCGACACCGCCCCCGGCCGCGCCACCCGCGCCCCGCCGCCGACCAGTGAAGCGACAGAGGCCGAATGGTGCGGATCGGCGTAGGGGGGACGCCGGATCAGCCCCTCGTCCAGCGACTCGCCCAGCAAGGAGTGGACCGCCGACACCTCCAACGACTCGTCTGGCGACAAATCGGGCGCGATGCCGGGCAGGCGCTCGGCCAGCAGAGTCTTGCCCACCCCGGGCGGGCCGTGCAGAAAGGCGTGGTGGCGTCCGGCGGCTGCCACCTCCAAGGCCCACTTGGCCTCCAACTGGCCGACGACGTCGGCCCAGTCTTTCGGCTTGGACGCCGCCACGGCCGCCTTGGCCGCAACTGCGGCGGGCACTCCCGGACCGCCGCGCAGCACGTCGAACAACGAGGGCAGATCGTCCACCCCGGTGATGTCGAGACCCTCGACCAGCGCCGCCTCGGCCATTTGCGCCGCCGGTACGGTGACCGTCGTGAAACCGTGTTTGGACGCCGCCAGCAGGGCCGGCAACAGGCCGCGCACCGGGCGCACCCGCCCGTCCAAGCCCAACTCGCCGAACAGCGCCCGGGACTCCAAACTCGCGGCGGGGCACAAACCAAGGGCCGCGCCCATCCCGGCCGCGATAGCCAGGTCGTAGTGGGAGCCGGCTTTCGGCAGGGTGGCCGGCGACAGATTGATCGTCACCGGATCGGTCGGCCAACCGTAACGCGCCGAGCACATGGCGGCCTTGCAACGGTGCGCCGCCTCGGCCAGCGAGGCGTCGGGCAAGCCGACCAAGACCGTCTTGGGCAAACCGGAGCCGATCGCCACCTCGACCTCGACCATCGCCCCCTCCATGCCGACCAGCGCCACCGACCACGCTCTGGCGATTGTCATCCGATCCCCTTCCTGTGGATGATCTGGGCGGGCTCGCGCAGACGCCAGACGACGCCGATGCCGTCGATTCGCACCCGCGCTGGGCACACGCGGTGCTCGCGCAGCCACAACACCGACAACTCCCGCAGCTTGCGCAGCTTCCGGGCGGTGATGGCCTCCAGCGGCGAGCAGAAACCCGTCCCCCGGCGCGTCTTCACCTCGCAGAAGACCAGCGTCTGGCCGGTCCGCGCCACGATGTCCAGCTCGCCGGCCGGGCAGCGCCAGTTCCGCTCGACGACCGTCCAGCCCAACGAGCGCAGGTAGTCGGCGGCCACGTCTTCGCCTGCCGCGCCGGTCTGCGATCTGTCCATGCCAGCACCTCCGCAGGCAAGTATGTGGACGCGGGGCGCGCGCGGCTCAGGCGATGAAAATCTGTGGAAAACCGCCGACGAACCGAGGACACTGTCCACAGGCCCGCGCCAAGATCACAACCGCAACAAGCCCGCCGTGGCGCGCCGCACGCGGCCATCGCCAGTATCGCCACACCTTCACGGCGCAGGCCGCCCCACGCGCGGCGGCGGCCTCACAAATTGTCGGGGACGCTCAAGTCCGAGTGGGCGATCTCCTCAATCGACACGTCGCGGAACGTCAGCACCTTGGCCGACTTCACAAACCTGGCCGGGCGGTACATGTCCCACACCCAGGCGTCGCCCATCGACACCTCGTAATAGACGTCCCCGCCCTCGGTGCGAACCTTCAAGTCGACGGTGTTGCACAGGTAGAAGCGCCGCTCCGTCTCTACGGCATAGGTGAAGATGCCGACGACATCCTTGTACTCCCGGTAGAGCTGCAACTCCAGTTGCGATTCGTAGCGCTCCAAATCTTCGGTGCTCATAGCGATGCCACCTTACCAGGTACATTGGCGAAGCTGAGGCGGTGCGCCGGACTGGGCCCGAGTTCTTCGAGACGCGCCTGGTGGGACGCGGTGCAGTAGCCGAAGTGCTCGTCGAAGCCGTAGGCCGGATAGTCCTCGTGGAGTCGGCGCATCATGCGGTCCCGCGTCACTTTGGCCAGGATCGACGCCGCCGAGACGCAGCCCGCCACCTGGTCGCCTTTCCACACTCCCAAGCTGGGGAACGGCAATCCGTCGACTCCGAAGCCGTCGACGATGGCGAAGTCGGGCGGCGGATCCAACTTCAGCAAAGCCCGGCGCAGCGCCGCCAGGTTGGCCGCCTGCATGCCCCAGGCGTCGCACTCGCCGGCCTCGACAACGGCCACCGACCAGGCGACAGCCCGTTGGACGATCGCCTCGTAAAGGGTTTCGCGCTGGGCAGGAGACAGCTGTTTGGAGTCGCGCGCGCCCGCCACGCCGCCATCCGGCAGGATCACCGCCGCGGCCACCAGCGGCCCGGCACAGGCCCCCCGCCCGGCCTCGTCGGCGCCGGCGACCAAGTTGAAACCGGCCGCCCGCAGCGACTCCTCGTGGCCGACTCTGGCGTCCACGCTCCGGCTAGCCGCAGATGTCGGGCCACACTGTGACCACGGGCTCGGCGGGCGGGTCGCCGGTCGGGTCCGGCACGCTGGCCCAACTGGCGGAGCGCCCCAAACCGTGCCAATGCGTGAACGGATAGACCACAGCCAGCCCGACGCCGACGATGTCGGCCTCCGGCACGAACCCCTTCATGCCCTTGGGCTGGCCGGAAAGCTCTTCGCACAGGTGGGGGCGGGAGTCCTCCGAGGCGTTGCGGTGGTCGCCCATGACGAAGACCCGCCCCTTGGGCACCACCAGGTCGAAGCTGTACAGCGATGGGTCGGCCTGTTGCCCCGTGGTCGGGTCTTTGTAGAGATAATCGGTCTCGTCGACCGCCACGCCGTTGACCGTCACCCGGCCCTGGGCGTCGCAGCAGGCGACGTGGTCGCCGGGCATGCCGATGAGCCGCTTGACGAGGTAGCCCTTGCTCTCGTCTGGGGCGAAGCCGATGAACACCAGCGCCTGCTCCAAGGGGCTCAACTGGCGGCCGCTGTCGGCCAGCCAGTGCTGGGTGTCTTGGAAGACGATGACGTCGCCGCGCTGATAGCCGGTGACTTTCTGGACCGCGACGCGGTCGCCGACCAGCAGCGTGTTCTCCATCGACTCGGAGGGGATGTTGAACATTTGGATCACGAAGACGCGCAACAGCGTCGAGGCGACGAGAGCCCCCAGCACGACGATGACAAGCTCTTTGAGCCACGAACCGAGCACTTGGGCGGCGCTGCGCCGGTCTTGGCGTTCTTCGACGGGTGCCATTGGCTCCTCTTTCAGCAACTGGCTAGAGTCTAGCCGCGTCGGCCAATCGGGCCGCTCAGCGCTCCCGCTTCTCCTTGATCTTGGCGGCCTTGCCGCGCAGGCCGCGCAGGTAGTACAGCTTGGCGCGGCGCACGTCGCCGAAGCGGACGACCTCGATCTTGTCGATGATCGGGGAGTGCAGGGGGAAGGTGCGCTCGACGCCCGTGCCGAACGACACCTTGCGGACGGTGAAGGCCTCGCTGACGCCGGCCCCGGTGCGCGAGATGACCTCGCCGGCGAACACCTGGACGCGGGAGCGGTTTCCCTCGATGACCTTGACGTGGACCCGCACCGAATCGCCGGGCCGGAAATCGGGGATGTCGGAGCGCAGTTGGTCGCGCGCCACCTCTTCTACCAGGTTGCTCATTGCCATTCCTCACCAGTGCCACAGGCCACTTCGTGTCGTTGCTAGCTGCCGCTGGACGCCAACCCCCTGTGGCAGGGGCGTCACGGCACAAAAACCAATCTTGCCACATTCGGCGACGCGCTGGCCAATCGCGACGGCGACGACCGCGACGGCCGCGCGCCGGCGGCATGGCCAGCTTGGCCAGTGGTGTGCGCCGTGGTCGGGAATGGCGCGGCGTCGCGCGCGCGGATGGCCGGGGCGAGCCAGGCATCCCCTCCTGTTTGACTCAGGCGCATCCCGGCGCCGCGCGGGTGATCGGCCGGGCTCGGTCTCGGCGGCGGGCAGGCGGCCCGCCCGATCAATCGCGGGGCCGGCCGGACGCGAAGTGCTCCCAGCCGCCGCAGCCCGTCCAGGGGCGCTCATCCACCAGGACCGTGTGCTCGGCGGCGTCGACCACTTGGCCGATGATCCGCCAGCCTTCGGGCACGTCCTCGGGTCGGAAGGTGGCCACCAGGGCGTGGTCGTCTCCGCCGTCCAGCGCGAAGCCGGCCGGGTCCAGCCCGCCCAGCGCTCCCGCCACCGCCCGCAGGGTGTCGTTGACGGGCAGCAGCGCCGACTTGAGCTGGAGTTGGACGCCGGAGCTTTCGGCGACGTGGCGCAGATCGGCCACCAGGCCGTCGGAGACGTCGATCATCGCCGTCGCCCCCGCCGCCGCCGCGACGGCGCCTTGGCCGTAGGGCGGTTGGGGACGCCGGTGGGCCTCGACGGCCGCGGCGGGCGAGCGGAACCCCCGGCTGAGGACGGCCAATCCGGCCTGGGCCATGCCGAGGGGTCCGATCTGGGCGACGACGTTGCCGTGGGCGGCCCCGCTGCGTTTGACCGGTGGCCGACCGGCCAGATCGCCGACCACCGTGCAAGTGACGACGACGGTCGCGCCGCCGGTCAGGTCGCCGCCGACCAGCGCCAGGCCGGCCATGGAGCACTCCTGCGCCATGCCGTCGCGCAACTGCTCGACCCACTGCGCCGACTCGTCCGGCGGCACCGTCAGGGCCACCACCACGGCCACCGGCGTCGCCCCCATAGCCTCCAAGTCGG
>JAISUF010000059.1 GCA_031272195.1 Propionibacteriaceae bacterium | reverse complement strand
TCTTCACCGCCGACCAGCCGGGCGAGACCCACACCGAACTGTCGGCCATCCCGACGACGACCGACGCCAACGGGCAAATCGCCTTCCGCGTCAAAGACCCGACCGCCGAAACCGGTGTTGTCGTCACCGCCACCCTGAGCGGGACGGGCAACAACATCGGCGGCACCAACCCGCAGACCCTGACCTTCATCGCCACCGCGCCGTGCGTCGACCCGGCGGCCGACCACTGCTCGAAGGCCTCGAAGATCTGGGCCGACGCCATCGACGTCGCCCCCGTCACCGTGACCGCCAACGGCAGTGCCGAGCACATCGTCACCGTCCACGCCTACGACAAGTCCGGCGGCGACCTGGGCGGGCAGGCCGTGGTTTGGAGCTGCGGCCCCAACCCCGGCTCGCTGACCGCCCTGTCCGGCTCGGCCTGCGGCGGGCTGACCGTCCTCGGCTCGGCTGATTCGACCACCGCCGCCGACGGCACCGCCAAACTCCGCCTGGCCACCACCGCGGCCGGCGACTACCAGGTGACCGCCACCCTGGCCGGGCAGACGCTGACCGACGCCCACAACGCCGTCGCCAACCAGCACGTCCCCGTCCAGATCAGCTACGGCGCGGGCGCGGTGGACGCCTCCAAGTCGAGCTTCGACGTGCTCGGCCGGGCCACCGGCGACATCCCCGTCGTCTCCGATCTGAGCGGCGTCCCCGCCTCGGGCGACACCGACTACTGGATCGTCCGCGTGACGGCCAAAGACGCCGACGACAACCACATCCAAGACCTGGCGGCCGTCCAGGCGGCGGTCCAGTTCGGCTATCTGGCCAAGAGCGAGTTCCCCGGCAAGACCGTCGAGTTCAGCGCCATCCAGAAAGTCGCCGCCGGCTCGCTGCCGGTCGGCTACAGCGGCCCGGAGACGGCCAAGGGCTACACCACCTACATCGCCTACGCCCGCACGACGACCGCCACCGAGTGGTCGCTGACGGCCAAGGCGTCCGGGTCCGACATCGGCAGCGCCATCCCGAAGTCGTGGAAGGCCGGGGCGGTCGACCCGGACCAGTCGGCCTACACCCTGGACAACTCCGGCGTCGTCACGGCCGACGGCAACTCGCCGCGCAACGCCGTCATCACCGCCAAAGACGCCTTCGGCAACACAGTCGGCGGCGTCAAGGTGAAGATCGCCAACCAGACCAGCGGCGACGACCCGACCGCGCTGGTGATCGGCCCCAACTCGAACGGCGAGGGCTCGACGGCGGCGGGCACCGGCCAGGCCAGCTTCACGCTCAAATCGACTGCGGCCAAGACGTACTCGATCAAGGCCTGGGTGGACGTCTCCACCGATTCCACACCGGACTGGGCGGCCATTCCCGACGCCCAATCGCCCGACGGCAACCCCGCCCCGGCCACCTTTAGCGCCGGCGAGTGCTCGGCGGCCCACTCGGTGCTGAAAGTCGACCGCGACGAGCAGACCGTCGGCGGCGACGTGGCCGTCACCATCGCGCTGCGCGACGCCAACGGCAACGCCTGCGCCTCGGCCAGCGCGCCGACCCTGGAGGCCACGCCAGCCACGCCGCGCACCCTGACCAGCCCGGCCGGCGGATCCGGCGGGATCTACACCGCCACCCTGAGCGACCAGAAGGCCGAGACCGTCCAGCTTTCGGCCAAGGTCGGCCAGACGACCATCTCCAACAAGCAGATCGGCTCGGCCGACGAGACCGCCGGCACGCCGATCCCGGTCAAGTTCACCACCGACGAGCCGGCCACCAACTGCACCCCGCCCGGCGGCTCCGCTCAGCCCGCCTCCAAGCTGGAACTCGACAACGGCGACGACGCCTCGACCACCGGCGGCTCACACCAAATCACCGCCACCGTCAAGGACAAGTACTGCAACCCGGTCGTCGGCTGGACGGTCGACTTCGCCTACGCCAGCCCGCTGGAGCACGAGGCCGACTCCGGCTACGCCACCGACGACAACGGCCAGGCCTGGGTGAAGGTCAAGTCGGCGGTCGCCTCCAACGGCGCCGACGACTATCTGGTCACCGCCGCCGTGACGAAGGACGCCGACGGCGAGGACGCGTCGTTCAACATCGCCAACGACAACGACCCGACCGGCACCGGCGGCTCGACGAGCGACGGCAAAGTCTTCGCCAAGTTCGGCGCCGACACCGTCGATGTGGCCAAGTCGAGCTTCGACGTGGCCTGCGACTCGCCGCTGACCGCCGACGGGACGCAGGCCTGCACGGTGACCGCCACGCTGAAGGACTCGGCCGGCAACGCCGTCGCTGGGAAAGCCGGCTCGCTGACCCTGTCGGTGACGCCGGCCACCGGCGTCACGCCCGCCACGGCAACCTTCACCCAGTCGGGCTCCGGCGCGTCGACGGTTTACGTCGCCAGCTTCGCCTCGACCAAGGCCGAGGTGAAGACGATCGGCGTCACCCAGGGCGGGCAGACGATCAAGTATCAGACGCCCGACACCGGATCGGCCACCACCACCCGGACCTTCGTGGCCGGGCCGCCCAACCAGGCCAAGTCGTCGTTCGCGGTGACCAACCTGGCCAAGGTGGCCAACGGCTCCGACGAGCAGACCGCCACCTTGACCGTCAAGGACGCCAACGACAACCCGGTGGCCGGTGTGGCCTGCGACTTCGCCGCCACCCCGGCGGTCAGCGCGCCGTTCACCTTCGCGATCGACAAGCCCAGCCCGGCCCAGACCGACGCCGACGGCGTGTGCGCCGCGACGATCAAGACGACCAAGGCGGGCACCTATGCCGTGACCGGCTCGTACACCGCGGGGACGGCTGTGGCATTCGGCCCGCTGGACACCACCTTCAGCCCCGGCGTCCCCGACACGACGGCGTCCAAGCTGGAGTTGAACGGCGCCGCGTCGGCGACGTCGACGGTCAACACGCCGATCACCGCCACAGCCACCGTCGTCGACGCCTTCGGCAACCCGATCGAGGGCGCGACGGTCTACTTCCAGGTGTCCGCCGGGCAGGGCGATGCGACCCACACCGCCACCGTCGACGGCCTGACGCAGACCGCCAAACAGACCAACGCCCTCGGCGTGGCGGCCGCGCCGGTCAACTCGACCAAGGCCGACACCTACCAGGTCTACGCCGCCCTCAACGGCCAGCACCAAGCCTCCGGCGCGGACATCGCCCAGTCGCCGGCCGCCGCCACCTTCACCGCCGGCGAGCCGGTCGCGGCCAACTCGTCCATCGCCGTCGACTCCGCCACCGCCGTGCCGGCCGACGGCAGCGGCGAGCACACCGTCACGGTGACGCTGAAAGACCAATACCTCAACCCGGTGGCCGACAAGCCGGTCGCCTTCTCGCTGCCGTCCGGGCTGGATCTGAAGGCCTCCTCGGCCAACCCGGCGACGACCGCCGCCAACGGCCAGGCCGTCATCACCGTGACGTCGAACTACTCGACCGCGCCCGGCGGCGTCTACTCCGGCACGCCGCCGAAGGCCAGCTTCCCCGTCACCGCGACTTGGAACGGAGAGGCCATCACCACCGGCAGCCCCGCCGTCGCCAACTACTCGGTCGACGGCGCGTCGGCGGCCAAGTCGACGCTGACGATGGCCCGCTACAGCGGGGCCCACAACCCGGTGACGGTCGACGACGTGCCCGGCTACACCGCTCGGGTGCTGGTCAAGAACGGCTCCGACCAAATCGTGCCCGGCGCCGAGGTCGTCTTCACCCTCGACAACCAGGCGCTGTTCGGCAACGGCCAGACCACGCAGACCGTCCAGGCCAACTCCGAGGGCGTGGCCGAGGCGACGCTCTACTCGCACAAGCTGGCCAGCGGGGCCGAGACCACGCTGACGGCCACCATCGGCGGCGTCGCCGTCCAGGGCAGCCCGGAGCATCCGACGTTCGCCGTCGGCGCGCCGTTCGCGGGCCAGAACGCCTCCAACGGCGATCCGGCCTCGCGCGTCGCCATCACCGCCGGCACGGTGACCGCCGACGGCGTCGCGGCCCACACCGCCACCGTATACGCCGTCGACTACTACGGAAACAAGGTGCCGAACGCCAAAGTCAAGCTGTTCCAGACCGACGCCGACGGCGCGACCGCCTACAGCGGTGCGACCCCGGTGACGATCTCGGACGGCGGCGCCGGCCAGACCGACGCCAACGGCAACACCACTTTCACCATCAAGTCGACCACCGCCGGAACGTTCTTCCTGCGCGCCGAAGTGGTCAAAGACCAGTACATCGCCGCGCCGACGGCGGCCGACTACCAGGTGGCCTACAACTCGCCGGTGCAGGCCGTCTTCGGGGCCGGCGCGGGTAGCGCCGAGCAGTCAACCTTGGTCCTCGAGCCGAAGGTGGCGGGCACGCCGCCGTTGCAGGTCGGCACGGCCGACGCCAACACCTACTTGGCCACCGTCACCGTCAAGGACGCCAACGGCAATCTGGTCGGCGCGGGCCAGTCGGTCGTCTTCACCGTGACAGGCGCGACCAGCGCCGACGACGCCACCGGCATCAGCCTGGCCGGCGTCGCCCAGACCACCCACACCGCCGCGACCGGCGCCGACGGCAAAGCCCAGGTGGCGATAACGTCGATCAGGCCGGGCAACTTCTCGGTCCGCGCCGACGTCGCCGGGCAGGAGGTCGGCTCCGGGGCCAACGGCGACGGCTCCAGCCCGCAGGCGGCCACCTGGACGACCGATGGCGTGCCCGCCGACCCCGCCCATTCCGAGATCGTCTACGAGTCGACGACCTCGCTGACGACGGCCGAGAACCCCGACGGCATCCTCGTCACCGTGACGCTGAGGGACGCCTACGGCAACCCGCTGGGCAACCGCTTGGCTCCGACCACCACGCTGGCCCTGGCCGGCGGCGGGGCAGCCTCGGCCGAGCTGGTCA
>JAISUF010000228.1 GCA_031272195.1 Propionibacteriaceae bacterium | reverse complement strand
GACTTCCTGAAATCCAGCGCCGGCGGCGGGGTGGATGAGATCTGGGTGGTCTACACTCGGATGGAGTCGATGATCTCGCAGGTGCCCAGAGCCCGGCGCATCCGGCCGCTGGAGGTTGTCGAAGGGGTGCACGAGGTCGGCGAGAACGACATCATCCCGCAGTACGAATTCGAGCCCACCCCGGAGAAGGTGTTGGACGCGCTGCTGCCGCTGTATGTGCGCTCGCGCATCTGGTATTTCCTGCTGCAATCGTCGGCCTCGCAGCTGGCCAGCCAGCAGCGGGCCATGAAGTCGGCCACCGACAACGCCCAGCAATTGGTGGAGAAGCTCACTTTGCAGGCGAACCAGGCCCGCCAGGCCCAAATCACCCAGGAAATCAGCGAAATCGTGGGCGGCGCGGGCGCGCTGTCCGAGCAGAAATAAGGAGAGCAAATGGCTAAGACAGCGACCGCGAAGCAGCCAGCCGCCGACGCGAGCGCGGGCACCGGCCGGGTGGCCCGCGTCATCGGGCCGGTGGTGGACGTCGAGTTTCCCCCCGACCAGATGCCCGACTTGGAGAACGCCCTGCTGATCGACATCGAGACTGACGAGGACGGCGCCCGCACCATCACCGCCGAGGTCGCCTTGCACGTCGGCGACAACACCGTGCGCGCCATCTCGTTGAAGCCGACCGACGGCATGCGCCGGGGCACGGTCGTGCGCGACACCGGCGCGCCGATCTCGGTGCCGGTCGGCGACGTCACCAAGGGCCGGGTCTGGAACGTCACCGGCGAGTGCCTCAACGAGGACATATCGACGCTGAAGATCGAGGAGCGCTGGCCGATCCACCGTCCCGCGCCGGCTTTCGACACGTTGGAGCCGAAGACACAGATGCTGCACACCGGCATCAAAGTCCTCGACTTGCTGACGCCCTACGTCCAGGGCGGCAAGATCGGCCTGTTCGGCGGCGCCGGTGTCGGCAAGACCGTCCTCATCCAGGAGATGATCTACCGCATCGCCCACAACTTCGGCGGCACGTCGGTGTTCGCCGGCGTCGGCGAGCGGACCCGCGAGGGCAACGACCTGATCCACGAGATGATCGAGGCCGGCGTCATGAAGGACACCGCGCTGGTCTTCGGACAGATGGACGAGCCGCCGGGCACGCGCCTGCGGGTGGCGTTGACAGCCCTGACGATGGCGGAGTATTTCCGCGACGTGCAGAACCAGGACGTGCTGCTGTTCATCGACAACATCTTCCGTTTCACCCAAGCCGGCTCCGAGGTGTCGACGCTGCTGGGCCGGATGCCCTCGGCGGTCGGCTACCAGCCGAACCTGGCCGACGAGATGGGCCAGCTCCAGGAGCGCATCACCTCCACCAGGGGCCACTCGATCACCTCGATGCAGGCGATCTACGTGCCAGCCGACGACTACACCGACCCGGCGCCGGCGACGACATTCGCCCATTTGGACGCCACCACCGAGCTGTCGCGCGACATCGCCTCGCGCGGTTTGTATCCGGCAGTCGACCCGCTTAGCTCCACTTCGCGCATCCTCGACCCGCAGTTCATCGGCCAAGACCACTACGACACGGCGATCCGCGTCAAGCAGATCTTGCAGCGCAACAAGGAGTTGCAGGACATCATCGCGATCCTCGGCGTGGACGAGTTGAGCGAAGAGGACAAGATCATCGTGGCGCGGGCCCGCCGCATCCAGCAGTTCCTGTCGCAGAACACCTACATGGCCGAGAAGTTCACCAACGTGCCCGGGTCGACGGTGCCGTTGGACGAGACGATCGACTCGTTCAAGAAGATTTGCGACGGCGAGGTCGACCACATCGCCGAGCAGGCCTTCTTCAACGTCGGCGGCATGGACATGGTCATGGAGAATTGGGCCAAGATCCAGAAAGAGAGCTGAGTTATGGCTGAAGCCATCGAGGTCGAAGTGGTGGCGGCCGACGGTGTGGCCTGGGAGGGCCAGGCGCACTCGATCATCGTGCGCACCACCGAGGGCGACGTCGGCATCTGGCCGAGCCACGAGCCCTTCTTGGCCGCTGTGGTGCCGTGCGCGGTGGAAATCATCAGAGTCGACGGGGTGCACGACGTGGTGGCGGTCGACGGCGGCTTCGTTTCGGTGGCCGACAACCGCGTCTCGATTCTGGCCCAATACGCCAGAATCGCCCGCGAGATCGACGTGGAGGCGGCACGCCGCGAGTTCGCACTGGCGGAGAAGGCGATGAACGAGGGCCGCGTCAACGACGAGATTGTGCGCGATTACCATCGCGCGGCCGCCCAGGTGAAGGCGGCCGAGCGGGCGGTCGGCGTCGAACGGTAGCTGGAGCGGGGGACGACTGGCCATGGAGTGGTTGCTGCCGGCGGCCGAGGTTTTCGCGGCGCTGCTGGTGGCTGTCATCGTGCTGCCGTTGGTGTGGCTGTTCTTCAGGCGGCGCTGGCTGGCCCGCCGGGGCGGGACGTTTGACTGTTGTCTGCGGGTTTTCGACGCCAGTCGCGACGAGGAGGAGCCCCTGACGGGGTGGGTCCTCGGCGTGGCGCGCTATTCGGGAGAACGGCTGGAGTGGTTCAGGACGTTCTCCCTTTCTTTTCGGCCGCGCAAGGTTTTCGACCGCAACACCGTCCACGCCGTCGAGCACCGCGACCCCGCCCCAGACGAGTTGGGCCTGCTGGCCGGACAGGAAGTGGTGGTGCTGGAGCGGGTCGACAAGCGGGCCTGGGAACTGGCGATGGCCCCGGACTCGCTGACGGGCCTGCTGAGCTGGTTGGAGGCCAGTCCGCCGTCCGAGCCGACCCTGTGATGGCTGTGGCCTGATCGGCGCTCTATGGGGGCGTCTGAGGCCGGTGGCGGGGGAGTTGGTCACAGACTCTCGACTGGTTGGGTGACAGACGTCGAATCGGCGACTTGCCCGTTGTCGGTCAGGGCCGGTCCAAGCTGGTCGCGTTGAACGTGTCGCAGGCTTTCAGCGTGCCTTTCTGGTAGCCGACGGAGAACCAGTATTGACGCTGGTCGGAGGTGCCGTGGGTGAAACTCTCCGGGTCGACGTAGCCGCCCGAGGTTTGCTGGATGTGGTCGTCGCCAACCGAGGCGGCCGCTGAGAGGGCGTCCTTCAACTGGGCGTCGGTGATCGGCTCGAGGAAGGTCTTGCCGGTGTCCGGATCGACGGTTGTGGCGGCCGAGCCGGCCCACATGCCGGCCAGGCAGTCGGCCATCAGCTCCGTGCGAACAGATCCGCCGCTGGCCCCCTCTTGGCTGCTGGCCTGGGTGAGCAGGCCCAACTCGTCTTGGATGTGGTGGCCCAGCTCGTGGGCGATGACGTATTCCTCGGCCAGCGGGCCGCCGCTGGAGCCGTATTCGGATTGGAGCAGGTCGTAGAAGGAAACGTCCACATAGATGGTCTCGTCGCCGGGGCAGTAGAAGGGCCCGGTGCTGGAGTTCGCCTGGCCGCAGGCGGTGCTGGTCTCGCCGCTGAAGCTGACCACCGTCGGCTGGGTGTAGTCGACGTTGCCCTGCTTGGGCAGTTGGACGGCCCAGTAGGCGTCCAAGGCCTGGACGGTTGCCGACAGGCGGCAGTTGCGGTCGGAGTTGGCCTGTTCGGCGCTGCAGTCGCCGACGTAGCCAGACTCGTCGTCGCCGCCGCTGATCACCTGCGTGCCAGAACCAGCCTGTTGGACGATGCCGCTGACCACCGACCCGACCTGGTTGCCGCCGAAGATGTACGCCGCTGCGACGACCAACAGGCCGACCAGGCCGACCCCGCCGCCGGCCGCCACCGCCTTGCCTTTGCCCGTGCGAACCCGGCCGCCCTCGAAGTTGCCGCCTGTGCTGAATGTCATGGCTCAAGACTATTGCCTTTGGCTGTCAATTCCGCCGCCGGGGCGAGGTGGCAAGACAGTCGAGTCGAAGCGGCTGGCTGCCAGATCGGCGCCTGGCGCGAACGGGTCGGTACGGGCGGCTGGCGTCGTCCGCCCCTGGTGGGTCTCCCCCGAGGCGGTGCCCCGCCAGCCCACGGCAATGCCGAGCCTCGCCGGTCGGTTGGCGGTTTGCCGCCGGATCGGGTAAAGTCGCTGTTCGCTGATTCCTTGGGGTATGGGGTAATTGGCAGCCCGCCGGATTCTGGTTCCGTCAGTCCAGGTTCGAGTCCTGGTACCCCAACGAAGGCCGAACCCAGACGGCGCGGAGCGCCGGCTGACCGGATTGCAGGAGGGCACGAGGGAAAGCTCGCTTTCACTCGGGCCAGCATGGAATCCGGAATGCGGTGCGCAGCACCGTATGGTGAGGCCAAGGCAGGGGTGATAGGCAGCTTTGCTGCCGAACACCCTAACGAAGGCCGAACCCAGACGGCGCGGAGCGCCGGCTGGCAAGGTTTCAGGACGCTGTGAGGGAAGGCTTGCTCTTGCCCACTGCGGCATGGAACCTCGCTTGGCGCGAGGCGCCGTTGGTTCAGGCCAACGGCAGGGGTGGCAGACCGCCAACCCGCCTTCGGCAAGGCCCATCCGGGCCGAAGCGGGGGGGCGCGAGCGGCCAGCACCACGCAAGCCCTGCGGACCAGTCCGCAAGGCTGGGGCGCAAGCCCCGACAACTGAACACGGCCCCGTCGTCTAGCGGCCTAGGACACGGCCCTCTCAAGGCTGAAACGGCGGTTCGAATCCGCTCGGGGCTACCAGGTGAAACCCCTAGTCAGGAACATCTTGACTAGGGGTTTTCAGTTGCCCGAAAGGCTGCGCGTCGGGGACTGGCACAGATCGGGTACGCATGAGGGAGCCGTGAAGCCCTTCAGATGTGAGCGCCCCGCGCCTTTGGCAAGCAGTTCAACAGATCGCATGCTGCGAGCCCATTCCTCTCTGCCGACGTTGTTGCTAACTGCATGGCAATGTGGCTCTTCACAGGTTGTGGTTGTGCATCGCCGAATAAGTGCGGCGAGTTACGTATTCAATCTGGCTGGCGGAGGCAAACGAACCGCCGAGCGGGTCGAAAAACGTCGGTGGGCAGGTTCACTAGAGAAGCCTGACACGATGAATAAGCAGTAACTCTTCCGAAGTTTGGTGGCCACGTCATATTCCCGCTCTGTCATCGTAATTGTTCCACGAGTCTCGCGCAATCCTTTTACTTCAACGTAGAAAGTGAGGCTGCCGTCTGAGACTGTGTAGTCAAATCCGCAGGCCAAAGCGCGCATGTCGGCAAGGGTCGACTGCGCGAACTGTGGCACAGCCGCGTGGTGTTGCTCGAAGTATGTCTCTGCCGCGAGTCCAGTCAACTGCCGACGCACAGACGCTTCGACCAGCTCTGGGTCTTCTCCGAGGGTTTCAGCAACAATGCGCTTTGTCCTTATGTCTGGGTCTAGAAAACTCTCGATGAGTTCCGAGAACTCTTCGAAGTCCAGACTGCGGAACCGGTCGAAAATGAGCTTGTTGAGAGGCTTCATGGCTCGCTTGTGCCACCCTGCCCTCGGATTTGGGAAGTATGGATCGTACTCGTCTCGATGGTTCTTTAGTGAACTGGGGCGCACCCCAAGTGCGTATCCGAGAGTGTTATACGCCTCTGTATACCCGGAAAACCCGAGGTGGCGCAAGGCTTGTTGATTGAACTTCGATAGGAAGAGGCCAACAAGACGCTCCCTCTCGGCGAGCGACAACCCGCCGCTACTCGCGACGCTTGTCATATCGGGGCTCGTGGCGCTCATGGACAGCACCCAGGAATGCAGCCGGACTCCGCACCCTCCAGGCCGAGGCGCGCCAAACCGATGCCCGCGAAGAACTCCAGGGCGGTCGGCGCACCGCTAGTCAGATGCCGAGTCTCATCCATGCCGAACACTCTGCTGGCGGCCACTGACAAGAATCTGAGACGACACCTCTACTGGTCGGCGACCTTGGCGACATCGTCGGCGGCGGGCTTGCGATTTGACTTTCGGCGTTTGCGCACGGTCAGGGCGACGACGACACCTGCCACGACCGCTATTGCGATGGCACTGCCGATGGCGTGCGGCAGCCAGTGGGGTGAGTTCGCGGCAGGTGTCGCGTCGATGTCGTATTTGGCGATCTCGTAGACGACGGTGCCGTCTTTGCCAGAGTGCAGCCGGTAGGCGGCGCCGTCGAAGGAGGGCAGGAACCCGAGCCTCCACAAGGATGCGGCGGCGCTGTCCACTCCGAAGTACGAGGCGACGAACTCCCTCTCACCGACCGAGGAGCCAACGGTGTCCTCGAACGCCGCCAGGTCAAAGCCGTTCGCCTGTGCCCAAGCGCGGGCTTCGGCGGAAATCGTGGTCCTGGCCGTCGAGTTGTCTCCGCCGACCGAACTCGCGTCATCGGGCCGGTCGGCACTATCGTCGGGACGGTCGTCGTGGACATCCTGACTGGGATCATCCGTTGACTGCTCGGCGACAGCTGCGCTTTGGCCAGAGGTTTGATCGGTTGTGGAACATGCAGTGAAACCAAACGCCAGGCATAGGCCCAAGACGGCGGCAGCCGCCCGAACTCCCGCGACCCCTGCGCGCTGCAAACCCATGATTGTCTCCCTGTTCTCCAGCAACGACAAGCCAGCCCGGCGTGGCTGTGCGAGAACCCAGGATTCGACGCCGTGTGTCTGTCGGGTAGCTTGGAGCCAACTGTGGCGGCCAGCCACTGGCCGGAACTGCCGATTTCGGGCACGGCAAGTGAGTCTCGCCGACCACCAGCGATCACAGGTTCCACATGGTTTACACTGGGTTTGAGGAGATGATGGACGTTGCTGTTGCAGTCCAACTGGCACCTGTTCTGGTTCAACGTCGCTTTGTACACCTTCTTGGTCGCTGTCCGCCGCTTTGTCGACGTGGTGGTGCCGCAACGATGGTTCGATCCGGCTCGACGCTGGTTCCGCACCCGACGGTGGGAACACGGCGGCGACTTCTATAGACGCGCGATGGCCATCGACCGCTGGAAGGACAAGCTGCCGACGCTGGAGGGTCGTACGCACTTCGACAAGAAACACTTGGCGGGAAACCAGGCGGAATATCTTGAGCAGTTCATCGTCGAGACCTGCCGGTCTGAGTCCAACCACGTCCGGGCGATCACCAGCGTCGTCGTCATGAGGCTGTGGACGCCACTGAGCCTGTGGTTGTTGTGCCTGGCTGTAGCCACCGTCGGCAATCTGCCGTTCATCTGCATCCAGCGGTACAACCGCCCCAGGCTTCAACGAGCGCTGGAGCGCGTCGAACGCCGGGCGCTCGCCAACGGGCAGCGCTATCGTCCGACACGGCTGATCGGCGAGGCCTGCCCCGATGCTTTGAGCGCGCATGCCGCCCACTAGGCAGGTAGCGAACTTGTACTACCAACTAGCTTGCAAAGCAGACTAGCTGGTAGTACCTTAGAGCTGTGTTCGAAGACCAGCCAGATTCGCAGCTGCTCAAGGGAACGTTGCCCCTGGCCATTCTGGCGTTGCTCAAAGCGGGTGATTCCTACGGGTACAAGATGGTGGACGATCTGCATGGCGTTGGGTTGGTCCAGGCAAGCTCTGGGTCCATCTACCCGTTGATCGCCCGGCTGGCAAGGGAAGGGGCCATAGAGTCCTACCTGAAGCCCTCGCCCAGCGGACCGGCCCGCAAATATTACCGCATCACGCCCCAGGGCCTCGAACAATTGGAAGTCAGCCAGACCCGGTGGAACACGCTGTGCGCCGTCGTCGCCAGGCTGCTGGACCACTCCGAATCGACCCCGCGATCCAAGGAAGCGAAATGAACAGCGAAACTCCGCATCCCAAAGGCCCGTCGGTGACGGCACTCGACAAGCTGCGCTTGTCCCACTACATGGGTCGGCTGCGCGACAGTCTGCCGACGATCTCCGGCAAGGCTTGGAAAGAGATCAAACAAGGCCTGGTGTCCGACATCAACGAGGCCGCTGCCGAGATCGGCATGAAGCGGGCGCTGGAGGAATTGGGCAGCCCCGCAGAACTGGCCGGACGCTATCGGGAAGCGCTCGGGCTTTGGGCGCATCCGCTGTATCTGCGCGGGGTCGCGGTGACTGGCTGTCTGCTGGCCTTCGTCACCGGCATTGCCGCGTCGTTCGGATGGGGTATGGCCACCGCGCTGGAACAGGCGGGGGCGGCGGGGCCGGCCGAAGCGGATTTCCTCGGCTTGGGGCTGACCGCCGTTCCGGGAACGCTGACCTTCACGTTCCGCAGTTTCGTCGTCCCGCTGCTGCTCCTGGTCGTCTTCGTTGCAGCCAGCCGACTGTGGCGGTTGATCCCGGCCCTGCGCCCGAATCAAGTGCCTGCACGAGCCTGAGACGATCACGCACGGGTATCGCCATCCCTGTCGATGCTGGTAGCGGCAGGCCAGCGGGTGCGCGAGGCGGCTGACGCGAGAATGCCCAGTGTGGACAGTCCGCTAGGCTTCTCGGCGTGATCCATTGGCAGGCGAGTCGTCTGGCGCGTGTGGTCGGCGGGCTGACGGCGGCGCTGGTTGCCGCGCTGCTGTTCGGCGGATGTGGCGTGGGGACGTTCCTGCGCGCGGCTGGGGCACTGCCCGCGGGGGCGGATGGCGTCACGCAGGCCGCGAACCAGCCTGCGACAACGCCGAGCGCGTCAGCCACCAGCGATCCGGGCCCGGGCACGGCGTCGCCCACCGATCACTCGGCCCAAAGCCCTGCGCCGAGCGCGGCCCTCGACCCTGTGGCGTCCGTCACTCCTGCGAGCACCGAGGCCGCCGAGACGCCCAAGCTGACGTCGATCTGGAACTTCCGCGACGTGGCCGGATCTGGTTTGCCGCTGGCCGACGGCGGCCGCATGGCCACCGGCGTGGTCTATCGCTCCGGCAAGCTGGACACGCTGTCGGACAAAGACAAGCGGGCGCTGATCGGCCTGGGGCTGGTCGAGGTGATCGACCTGCGCACCCGCGCCAAGGCCGCCAGCGCACCCGATCCGAGCCTGCCCGGTGTGGCCAACGAGCGCATCGACATCTGGCTGGGGCGGGCCAGCGAGCCGACCGCGAAGACGGTCGCCCAAGCCGAGGAGTTGATGCGCGACCGCAACCGCGACTTCGTGCGGGTGGCCAGCCAGCGCGAGAAGATCGCCGAGGCGCTGCGGGCCGTCTTGGCGGCCGACGGACCCGTCCTCATCCACTGCACCGAGGGCAAAGACCGCACCGGCTGGGTGAGCTTCCTTCTGCAGCAAATCGCCGGCGCCAGCCTTGACGACAGCGTCCAGCAGTATCTGCTCTCCAACGACTACCGGCGCGCCTTGATCGAAAAGGAGGTCGCCAAGGTGCGCAAGGCCAAAGGCGAAACCCAAGCCGCCATCGAAAGCGCCACGCTCGAACTGGACTCCAGCTACCTGTTGGCAGGCGTCGACCAAGCCGAGCAAGATTACGGCGGCGTCGACGCCTACTTGACCGACGGTCTCGGCCTGACCTCCGACGAGATCAGCGCCCTCGCGGCCAAGTTGCGCCGCTGATCTGGTCGGCGCGGGCGAGTCCATGTAGAAGTTGAGGGATTGTGTTCCAGGCGTCGCGCTGCGCGCTGGGCCGCTGGCGCGTCCCCATGGCTGCGCTGGGAACGCCTGTCAACACTCGTCGCCTCGGGGTTGGGCGTGGGCGGTGGGTTGGCAGCGCTGGCCGGTGGCCTGTACGGCGGTGGCGGCGGCGGTAAGGGGGTCTGGGGGCTTGGCCCCCAGGAGTGGAATGACGGCCGATGTTGGCCCGGCGGCGCCGGGCATGGTCCCAGAGAGGCCGTGGGCGACCCCAGGTTCGAACTGGGGACCTCTTCGGTGTGAACGAAGCGCGCTACCACTGCGCCAGCCGCCCTTGTTGAGTTGTGGCGGGCCGAACGCGACGGGGGAGGGTGGGGCGGGCCGTCAAGCCCTCACACCGTCAGGCGTTTCGCGCCTCGCGTGGGCGACACTAGGTTCGAACTAGTGACCTCTTCCGTGTCAGGGAAGCGCGCTACCACTGCGCCAGCCGCCCAATGTTCAGTTGTCGGGCTCGCGCCCGTTGCGCCTCGGAAGGCTGAGCCCGCCTGCTTGGCTCAGCCAAACGCCAACGGACTCGAGGTGGAGACGGGATTTGAACCCGTGTACACGGATTTGCAGTCCGTTGCCTCGCCTCTCGGCCACTCCACCGGATTAGAGCCGATCCGTGCAGACCTTCTCCGAGCGGACGACGGGACTCGAACCCGCGACCCTCACCTTGGCAAGGTGATGCTCTACCAACTGAGCCACGTCCGCATTCGCATCAAGCGCGAAAGAAACCATAACCCACATCGGCCCGCAGCGGCAAGTCAGCCGCCGCGCCAGCTATCGGCTGCCAGGCGGCCGTCAACGCAGGCGTCGCAGGAAGTCCGGGTCGTCGTCGGGGGCCCTTGGAGCGGGTGCGTCCCGGTCGGGTTGGCCGCCCTTGACGGGGCGTCCGAAAATGAGCCAGGCGATGGCCCCGGCGCCCGGCAGGCAGATCACCGCCACCGCCCACAGCCAGCGCGGCGCGGTCCGCACCCTCTCAGGGTCGGCCTGCGCGACCTCGACCAAGCAATACAAGACGAGCAACGCCAAGATGACGATCGGAAGGACTCTGCCCATGGGGCCAACATACTCCACGAAGCTGTCCGCGCGGGCTATCGTGTTGGGGTGCGATTGGCGAAGGTGGACGAGTCCGGCTTGGCGGACGCCATGGGGCCCGTGCTGGCGGGCCGGGCGGCGGTGGCGGTCGTGGCGGCGAATGCCGAGCCTCGCGTCATCGGGCGGCTTCCGCAGGCGGTGGACGGCCCCGGAGTGGTTGTTTGGACGTCCGGCTCGACGGGCGATCCGAAGGCCGTCTGGCTGCGGCGGGAGGCCGTCTTAGCGGCTGTCGAGGCGTGCCACGAGCGGCTGGGCGGGCCGGGGCGCTGGGTTTGCCCGCTGCCGTTGCACAACGTCGCCGGTTTGATGACGCTGGCGCGGGGGCTGTCCGCCCAAGGCTGGCGGCGCTGCGATCCGAAACTGCGCCAGCTCGAGGGCCCGGTTGGCAGGTCGCACATTTCGCTGGTCCCGGCCCAACTGCACAGCGCCTTGGCGGACTCCCGGATCGCGCGGGCGCTGGCCGGCTTCGCGACGGTTCTGCTCGGCGGGCAGGGCGCGCCGGCGGCGCTGTTGGACGAAGCCAAGCGGGCGGGGATCAACGTCGTCACCACCTATGGCATGTCGGAGACCTGCGGCGGCTGTGTCTACGACGGTTTGCCGCTGAACGGCGTGGCGGTCGATTTCGAGGCGGGCGGGCGCGTCGTCTTGGACACGCCGACGGCGTTCTCCGGCTACCTCGGCGAGCCGGAGCTGACGGCTGAGACGCTGGACGGCCACCGTGTCCGAACCCGCGACAGGGGCGTCTGGGAGAACGGCCGCCTGCGCGTCTTGGGGCGCCTGGACGACGTCGTCGTCAGCGGGGGAGTCAACGTCGACCTGGCGGGCTTGCAGGCCCGCTGCGACGAGCTTTGGGGGGTCGACGAGGCCAACCGGGTGGTGGTGTTCGGCATCCCCGACCAGCGCTGGGGGACGTCTGTGGTGGCCACGACGCGCCGGGCGGCGACGCTGGACGAGATCAGGGAGGCGTTGGGACCAACGTGCGGCCCGGCGGCGTTGCCGAAGCAACTTCGTCGCGCGGTTGGCCCGCGACCGGCCCTGGCTGGCAAAATCAGACGCGGCGCCTTGGCGGCGCAATGGCAGAAAGGCGACGATGGCGACACCAGCGGAGTGGATTGAGGGTTTGCGGCCGCGCACCCTGCCGGCGGCGATCTCCCCGGTGTTGGCCGGCAGCGGGATCGCCTGGTTCGAAGGCTCGTTCAAGCCGCTGCTGGCGGCGCTGGCTCTGGTCGTGGCGCTGGCCGTGCAGATCGGCTCCAACTTCTCCAACGACTATTCCGACGGCATCCGGGGCACCGACGCCGTCCGGGTCGGGCCGATGCGGCTGGTCGGCTCGGGCGCGGCGACTCCCAGGGACGTCCTCAACACCGCCCTGGCGTCGTATTTCGTCTCGGCCGTGGCGGGCTTGGCGATCTGTTGGCTGACGGGGCAGTGGTGGCTGACGCTGGTCGGCGCGGCCTGCTTCCTGGCGGCCTGGTTCTACACCGGCGGCAAGCGTCCCTACGGCTATTTCGGGCTGGGAGAGGTGTTCGTCTTCGTCTTCTACGGGCTGGTGGCGGTCGCCGGAACGACGTACATCCAGGTCGGCTACGTGTCGGCGGCGACGTGGTGGACGGGCGTCGCCATCGGGGCGCTGGCCTGCGCCATCCTGGTGGCCAACAACCTGCGCGACATCGACGGCGACCGGCAGGCGGGCAAGCTGACGCTGGCCACCAAACTGGGCGACACGGGCACGCGCTTCCTGTTCGGCGGCATCGTGCTGGCGGCTTTCG
>JAISUF010000226.1 GCA_031272195.1 Propionibacteriaceae bacterium | reverse complement strand
CCACCAGGCGCTCGACGACGGCGCTGTTTGTCCCGCCCACCAAGACGCCCGCCACGCCCAGGGCGGCGGCGTCGTAAACCCCCTGCGCCAGGCCCAGGGTGGCGGCGGCGCGGGCGGCGGCGACGGCGTCCTCGTGGGCGGCGGCCATCGACTCGGGCCGCGTGTCCGGGCAGACGCCCAGGCCGACGACGCCCGGCGCGCCGGCCGACTTCAAGGCGGCAGTCAGTCGCCTTCCGGCGGCGTCGGGTTCGTCGGTGGCGATGATGGCGCACAGGTGGTCGCGATGGGGGGAGACGAGCGCTTTGCCGTCGCCCGACAGTCCGGACAGCGCCCGCAGCGCCTGCGGCCAGGCGCCCTCCTCGGCTGGGACGCAGAAGGCCGCCACCGCCTTGTTCTGGCTCAGCCCGTGCTGGGCCAGGCGGCGGGCCAAACCGGCCGGGCGGCGTCCCTCCAACACCCCGACCAGGTCTTCGACCAGCGCCGAGGCGGCCCGGCCGTCGGAGCGGGCGATGGCGTCGCGCACGGCCATCGACGCCGACACGAAAGCCGCCCCGTGGCGCAGGATCGCCAACTTCCCGGCGTCGGCCGCCCCCGAGGCCACCAGGGTGCCGTAGTGGTGGCCGTCGACCTCGACGCCCATCACCGCCACGTCGTCGTCGCCCAGCTTGAGCAGGGCCGGCTCGCGGGCGCCGAATGACGCCTGGGCGGCCCCGCTGACCCGCCAATGGAAAGCCTCGCCCTTGCCGACGCCTGGTTGGGCCGCGCCCGCCAACAGCAGGCCCGCCGGCGACCACAGGCCGACCGGTTCGCCCAAGCGTCCCGCCAACGCCTCGACCATGTCGGCGGTGTCGCCGTTGGCCGACAGCAACTCCAACAGGCCCTCGTCCAGCGCTAGCGCGTCGGCCAGGTCGGCGAAGCGGGCAGTCGTGTCGCGGGCGCCGGTGTCGAGGGCGGCTTGCAGTCGTCGCAGCTCCTCGCCGGACTGCTGCTGCACCAGCACGATGGCCGCCTGGGTGGCCAACTGCTCCAGGGCGAACTGGCCTTTCGGCGTCAGCGTGGCCGGTTTGCGGCTGGCCACCAGCAGCGCCCCGACGACCCGTCCCGAGATTCGGATCGGCACGCCGGTCACCGTCACAACGCCCTCGGCGGCCACGATCTGGTCGATCCGCTCGACGTGGATCATGACGGGGTCGTCGAGGTAGCGGTCGGTGAAGGCGAGGGGCTGTCCGGCGGCGATCATGCCGAGGACGCCGGTGCCGAGCGGCTGGCGGATGGTCCGGTAGGCCTGGGTGCGCACGCCGGACGTCCAGCGGATGAACGTCTCCCCGGCCAGCAGGTCGTTCAGCGAGATGTAGGCCATGTCGGCGGCCAGCAGATGCCTGGTGCGGCGGACGACGGCCTGGGCGACGACCTCCGGGTCGCGGTTCTGGGCCAGTTCGGTGGCGCAGTCGCGGACGGCCCCCAGCACGTCGCTGACCGACGGGGAGGCGAAACCAGCGCCGTCGCGGGTTCGCCGCGGGCGGGCCGCCGATGGGCCCGGACGAGTTTTCGCCATCTGTAACGCCTATGTTTCGAGCCGACATGCCGACAACGGCCTTATGGCCGCCGACAACATTCACTTCTGGGTGACTGATGGGGATACTAGCAGCGTGAACCGCGCCCGGCAACCGTTTCCGCCCGGCAACGAAGGCCGGTGGGCCGGGCCGGTTGGAGCCACCCTAGGAGCGCACCATGGCATTGATGACAGGCGAACAGTACGTTGAGAGCCTTCGCAAGCTGAAGCTGAAGATCTACCTGTTCGGGGAGCTGGTCGACAACCCCGTCGACGACCCGATCATCCGACCCTCCCTGAACTCGGTCAAAGCCACCTACGACCTGGCCCAGGACCCGCGATACGCCGAGCTGGCCACAGCCGTCTCGCCTTTCACCGGCGAGCGCGTCAACCGCTTCCTCCACATCCACCAGAGCACCGAAGACCTGGCCAACAAGGTGCGCATGCAGCGGGTGTTGGGGCAGCAGACGGCGTCCTGCTTCCAGCGCTGCGTCGGCCTGGACGCCATCAACGCCGTCTACTCGACCGCCTACGAGTGCGACCAGGCGCACGGCACCGACTACCAGGCCCGGTTCGTCGAATATCTGAAATACTGCCAGGCCAACGACCTGATCATCGACGGCGCCATGACCGACCCGAAGGGCGACCGCGGCTTGCCGCCGAGCAAGCAGGCCGACCCCGACCTGTTCGTCCACGTCGTCGAGCGGCGCGACGACGGCATCGTCGTGGCCGGGGCCAAAGCCCATCAGACCGGCTCGGCCAACTCCCACGAGATGATCGTCATGCCGACCCAGTCGATGACCGAGGCCGACAAGGACTGGGCGGTGGCGTTCTCCTGCCCGATGGACGCCGAGGGCGTCTTCCTGATCATGGGGCGCCAGTCTTGCGACACCCGCAAGCTGGAGGGCGGCACGCTCGACGTCGGCAACCCCGACTTCGGCGGCCAGGAGGCGCTGATCGTCTTCGACAACGTCTTCATCCCCAACGAGCACGTCTACATGGACGGCGAGTACGACTACTCCGGCATGCTGGTGGAGCGGTTCGCCGGCTACCACCGGCAAAGCTACGGCGGCTGTAAGACCGGCGTGGCCGACTGCGTCATCGGCGCGGCGGCGCTGGCGGCCGAGTACAACGGGGCGGCCAGGGCCAGCCACGTCAAAGACAAGCTGATCGAGATGGTCCACCTCAACGAGACGCTGTGGGCCTGCGGCCTGGCCTGCTCGTACGAGGGCAAGCCGACCGCCTCCGGCAACTACCTTGTCGACCTGCTGCTGGCCAACATCTGCAAGCAGAACGTCACCCGCTTCCCCTACGAGATCTGCCGCCTGGCCGCCGACATCGCCGGCGGGCTGCTGGTCACCGCGCCGTCGGAGAAAGACCTGCGCGACCCCGTCGTCGGCCCGTGGGTCGACAAGTACTTCCGAGGCGTCGCCTCCGTGCCGACCGAGGACCGCCTGAAGGTCATGCGCTTCATCGAGAACATGGTCCACGGCACCGGCTCGGTGGCCTACCTGACCGAGTCGATGCACGGCGCCGGCTCGCCGCAGGCCCAGCGCATCATGATCAGCCGCCAAGCCGACTTGGAGGCCAAGAAGGCGCTGGTCAAGAAGCTCGTCCACATCGACAACTGAGATCGGGAAGGCGACACGGCGATGGACCAGTTGGGCGACCAGGTTGAGCGGGTGCTCGCCGAGCGCGTCCGGCCGGTGCTGGCCCAGCACGGCGGGGACGTCCGACTGGACCGGCTGGAGGGCGGCGTGGTCCACGTCCGCCTGCTGGGGGAGTGCCTGGGCTGCCCGGCCGCCGACTTGTCCATGCGCCTGATCGTCAAAGAGGAGCTGTGCCAGGCCCTGCCGCAAGTCGAGGACGTCGCTCTGGTCGGCGGCGTCTCCGACGAGCTGATCGGCCAGGCCTTGGCCATCCTGCGCCGCCCCCGCTACACCGTCCCGCCGCCCAGGCTGGCCGTCTGACCGCGCCCGCAACCACACAGGAGGAAACATGGATTGGCGCACCCACTACAACAGCCGTCTGGCCACGCCCGAAGAGGCCGTCGGCCACATCAAGTCGGGCGACCGGGTGATCGTCGGCCACGCCTGCGGAGAGCCCGGAGCGCTACTCGATGCGATGGCCGCCAACGCCGCCGCCTACCGCCACGTCGAGATCGTCCACATGGTCTCGATGGGCACCTCGCCGTACTGCGCCGAGGGCATGGAGGAGCACTTCACCCACAACTCGCTGTTCGCCGGGGCGACCACCCGCAAGGCCGTCAACGAGGGGCGGGGCGATTTCACGCCGGCCTTCTTCTACAAGATCCCCGAGCTGTTGCGCACCAGCCTGCGTCCCGACGTCGCGATGGTCCAGGTCTCGCCGCCCGACGAGCACGGCTGCTGCTCGCTGGGCGTCAGCGTCGACTACGGCAAGACGGCCGTCCAGGTGGCGACGACCGTCATCGCGCAGGTCAACCGCAACATGCCGCGCACCCTGGGCGAGTCGATGGTCCACGCCACCGACTTGGACGTCATCGTCGAACTGGACACGCCCGTCATCGAGTTGCCGAAGGCCGCGCCGGGCGAGGTCGAGATGAGGATCGGCGAGAACTGCGCCGGCCTGATCCAAGACGGCGACACCCTGCAATTGGGCATCGGCGCCATCCCCGACGCCGTCCTCCACTTCCTCGGCGGCAAGAAAGACCTAGGCATCCACTCCGAGATGTTCTCCGACGGCGTGGTCGAGCTGATCGAGGCGGGCGTCGTCACCAACGCCAAGAAGAAGGTCCACCCCGGGCTGTGCGTGGCCAGCTTCCTGATGGGGACGCGCCGGCTCTACGATTTCGTCGACGACAACCCGCTGGTCTACTTGGCGGGCGTCGAGTGGGTCAACCACCCGCTGGTCATCTCCCAGAACGACAACGTCGTCGCCATCAACTCCTGCGTCCAGGTGGATTTGCAGGGGCAGGTGGTGTCGTCGTCGGCCGGGCTGCGGCAGATCAGCGGCATCGGCGGCCAGGCCGATTTCGTGCGCGGCGCGTCCTACTCCAAAGGCGGCCGCTCGATCATGGCCTTCCCGTCGCTGGCCAAGGGCGGCGTGTCGAAGATCGTCGCTTTCGCCGACGCCGGGTCGGCCGTCTCCCAGACCCGCGAGGACGTCGACTACGTCGTCACCGAGCACGGGGTGGCGGCGTTGGCCGGGCAGACGCTGCGCGAACGGGCCCGCCGCCTGATCGCCGTCGCCCACCCCGACGTCCGCGAGGGCCTGCAAGAAGAGTACGAGCGGCGCTTCGGCTCGCTGGACGCGATTTTGGGGCGCTGACGATGGGCGAGGCGACGACTTGGACGATGGACGGCGGCGACGTGGCGGTGTCGCTGGACGGGTTGGTGGCGCGGGTCGCCATCGAGCGGCCAGCGGCCTTGAACGCCCTCAACCGCTCGGTCTTGGAGCAGCTCGACGAGGCCTGGACGCGGGTCGAGCAGTCGGGCGCGCGGGCGCTGGTGGTGACGGGCGCCGGGCGGGCTTTCGTCGCCGGGGCCGACATCGCCCAGATGAAAGCCATGGGGCGCGAGGAGGCGAGGGAGTTCTCCCAGTTCGGCAACGCGGTCTTCCGCCGCCTGGAGCGGCTGCCCGTGCCGTCGGTGGCGGCCGTCAACGGGTTCGCCCTGGGCGGCGGCTGCGAGCTGGCCCTGGCCTGCGACATCCGCCTGGCCAGCCAGGCCGCCGTTTTCGGCCAGCCCGAGGTCGGGCTGGGCATCACGCCGGG
>JAISUF010000222.1 GCA_031272195.1 Propionibacteriaceae bacterium | reverse complement strand
AAGGGGTCTAGGCTGATTTTGGACTGTGGCGGTGGAAGTTTTCGCCATTGGCGCAAGGCTGGCGTTGTGCTCCCGGCGGGGCGTGCGGGCGGTCACGCCCGGACGCCCCGCGCGTCAGTTGAGCCTGAAATCCCATGGCGCGTCCACAACGGCCACTGCTGCCGCCCGGAGGCGCCAGAAGCGTCAGTTGAGGGCGCGGTCCATCAAATCCTTCTCCTGGGCCTGGTGGAGCTTCAGCGAGCCGACCGACGGGGCCGAGGCGGCCGGACGGGTGACGCCTGTCATCTTCAGCTCGTAGCCGGGGATCGCCTCGGCGATAGCGGCGGGCAGGTAGAGCTGCAGGAACCACCACGCGCCCTGGTTTTCCGGCTCGTCTTGGACCCAGCGGACGTCTTTGACCTGCGGATACTTGGCCAGCTCGGCGGCCAGCTCCTTGGTCGGCAGCGGGTAGAGCCGCTCCAGCGGCAGAATCGCAACTTTGCCGTCCAGCCCGGCCGCGGCGCGGGCGTTGACCAGCGTCCAGCGGATTTTGCCCGAGCACAGCAGGATGCGCTCGACGGCCGCCGGGTCGCTGATCGTCGGGTCGCCCATGGCCGGCTGCCAGGAGCCGTGGGTGAAGTCGGAGACCTGCGAGACGGCCTGCTTGTTGCGCAGCATCGACTTGGGCGTCATGATGACGACCGGGCGGTGCCAGTTGACGTAGGCGTGCGTGCGCAGCAGGTGGAAGTACGAGGCCGGCGTCGAGGGCTGGCAAACCGCCAGCGCCCCCTCCGAGCAGAGGTTGAGCCAGCGCTCGATGCGGGCCGACGAGTGGTCGGGGCCCTGTCCCTCGTAGCCGTGCGGCAACAGCAGCACGACGCCGGACTTCTGCGTCCACTTGGAGTTGCCGGCCGAGATGTACTCGTCGATGACGGACTGGGCGCCGTTGGCGAAATCGCCGAACTGGGCCTCCCAAACCACCAGCGCGTCGGGGGCGGCCACCGAATAGCCGTACTCGAAGCCGAGGGCGGCGTATTCGCTCAGCAGCGAGTCGTAGACGTGGAGGCGGCCCTGGTCGTCGGCCATGTGCTTGAGCGGCGTGTAGTACTCGTTGGTGACGCGGTCGACCACCGAGGCGAAACGCTGCGAGAAGGTGCCGCGGCGGGTGTCCTGCCCGGCCATGCGGACCGGCCGTCCCTCCAACAGCAGCGATCCAAGGGCCAGCAGCTCGGCCGAGGCCCAGTCGATGTCGCCCTCGCGCAGCGACTTGGCGCGGCGCTCCAACTGCGGCAGCACCTTCGGGTGGACGGTGAAGCCCTCGGGGAACGAGAGCTGGGCGGCGGCCACCTTCTCCATCACCTCGGCGCTGATCGACGTGCCCTCGGCGACGCCGAGCTTCTTGGGGTAGTACGGCGTCTTGGCCTCCGGCTCGGCGGGCGCGTCGGCCTGCTTCACCTCGGCGAAGACCTCCTCCAGGCGGGCCCGGAAGCGGGAGGCCACCTCTTCGGCGTCCTCGGGGCTGATGTCGCCGCGCCCGACGAGCGCTTCGGTGTACAGCTCGCGGGAGGTCCGCTTCTGGTTGATGAGGTCGTACATTTTGGGCTGGGTGAAGCTCGGGTCGTCGCCCTCGTTGTGGCCGCGGCGGCGGTAGCAGACCAAGTCGATGACGACGTCCTTGTGGAACTGTTCGCGGAAGGCGAAGGCCACCTGCGCCACCCTGGCGACGGCCTCCGGGTCGTCGCCGTTGACGTGGAAGATCGGGCACTGCCAGGCCTTGGCCAAGTCGGTGCAGTAGACCGACGAGCGCGACGCCGACGGGGCGGTGGTGAAGCCGACCTGGTTGTTGACGACCAGGTGGATCGTGCCGCCGGTCCGGTAGCCGTGCAGTTGGGACATCTGCATCGTCTCGTAGACGACGCCCTGGCCGGCGAAGGCGGCGTCGCCGTGCAGCAAGACCGGCAGGACGGCCCACTCGTCGCGGCGGTGGGAGGGCAGTTGGTCCAGCTTGGCGCGGGCGATGCCCTCGACGACGGGGGAGACCGTCTCCAGGTGGGACGGGTTGGCCGCCACCGAGGTGCGGATGGTGTTGCCGCGCCCGGAGGTGAAGCAGCCGTCGGCGCCCAGGTGGTATTTGACGTCGCCGGAGCCCTGGTCCAGCTCGGGGTTGTAGTTGCCCTCGAACTCGCGGAAGATCTGCCCGTACGACTTGCCGGTGATGGCCGCCAAGACGTTCAACCGGCCGCGGTGCGGCATGCCGATGACGACCTCCTCCAGGCCGGTGTCGGCGGCTTGCTCGCAAACCTCGTCGAGGAAGACGATGGCCGACTCGGCGCCCTCCAGAGAGAAGCGCTTCTGGCCGACGAACTTCGTCTGCAGGAACGTCTCGAACAGCTCGGCCTCGTTCAACTTGTCGAGGATGCGCAGGTGCTCCTCGCGCGGCAGCGACTGGTAGGAGCGCTCGAAGCGCTCCTGGATCCAGGCCCGCTGCTCGGCGTCGGCGATGTGCATGTACTCCAAGCCGATGGTGCGCGAATACGACTGGGTGAGGATGTTGAGGATCTTGCGCATCGACAGCGTGCCCTGGTGGCCGCCCAGGCCGCCGGTCGGGAACTCGCGGTCGAGGTCCCAGATGGTCAGGCCGTGGAACTCGGCCGCCAGCTCCGGATGGGTGCGGACGCGGAACTCCAGCGGGTCGATGTCGGCCTGGTAGTGGCCGAAGCGCCGGTAGGCGCCGATCAGGGAGAACATCCTGGCCTCGCGCGGTTTGGTCGAGGCGTCGGCGTAGGAGACGTCGCGCGACCAGCGCAGCGGTGTGTAGGGGATGCGCAGCGAGGTGTAGATGTCGTCGTAGAAGCCGTGCTGGCCGATCAGTAGCTCGTGCAGGTATTTCAGGAACTCGCCGGACTGCGCGCCCTGGATGATGCGGTGGTCGTAGGTCGAGGTGAAGGTGGTGATCTTGGAGACGGCCAGGTCGTTCAGCTTGGCCTGGGAAACGCCGTGGAACTCCGGCGGGTAGTCGATCGAGCCGACGCCGAGGATGACCGACTGGCCGCCCATCAGGCGCGGCACGGAGTGGTTGGTGCCGATGCCGCCGGGGTTGGTCAGGGAGGCCGTCGTGCCCTGGAAGTCGGCCACCGTCAGCGAGTTGGAGCGGGCCTTCTTGACGATCGCCTCGTAGCCCTGCCAGAACTGGTAGAAGTCCATGTCCTGGGCGCCTTTGATGCTCGGCACCAGCAGTTGCCGCGACCCGTCGGCCTTGGTCGTGTCGATGGCCAGGCCGAGGTTGATGTCGGCGGGCTCGACCAGGAACGGTTTGCCGTCGACCACCTCGTAGGCGGAGTTCATGACGGGCACGGCTTTCATCGCCTGGACCATCGCGTAGCCGATGATGTGGGTGAACGAGACTTTGCCGCCGGTGGTGGTGGCGAGGAACTCGTTGATGGCCTGGCGCTGGTCGATGACTAGCTTCATCGGCACGGCCCGCACCGATGTCGCAGTCGGCACCGCAAGCGAGGCCTCCATGTTCTGGGCGGTCCGCATCGGCGCGCCGCGCAGCTGCGTCCGCTTGGGCTCGCGGGCCTCCTTGGCGGCCGCCTGGTCGGAGGCGGCGGGCCGGTTGGGGGAGACGCCCAGCCCGCTGCCGGGCACCTGCGGCGCGGTCGAGTGGGTGGCCACGTTGGCCTCCAGGGCCGGGCTGGCCGGGCTGTGTGGCGGGGCCGCGGGCGCCGGCGCCGAAGCCGCTGGAGCGCTCGCAGCGGCGGTGGCGTCGACCCGAGCGGAACCGGCGGGCGCGGGCGCGGTGGGTGGCGTCGGCTCGGCGGCGGGCATGGTTTGGGCGCCTGCCGATGGCTGCGCGGGGGCGGGAGCCGCCGAAGCGGGAGGGTTGGAATCAGTATTGGTCGCCGGCGAGCCCGAGCCGGCCTGGGGCGCGGGCGAGTCGGCGGGTGTCAGGGGCGGGACTGGGGCGGCTGCCGTCGGCGGCTGCGCCTGGGCGGTGCCCCCGAAGTACTCCACCCACTTCGGGTCCACGGATGCGGGGTCCTTCTCGTAGCGTTCCCGCAACTGCTCGATCAGCCAATCGTTGGCGCCGAAATCTGTCATCGCGTCTCTCTCCTTCGGGGGCGATCTGCTCCCCCAAGAGCCTACTAAGTCCCCGCAGCGGAAGTGGGCCGAAAAGGGGCGCAAACCTGCGCAGTCTCGACGTCGCCCCGACGGTGGAGGCTCTGTGCGCGCCCGCAGCGGATCCGGTTCGAGGACGCCAGCGCGAGTCGGTCGGCTGGCCGGGCCAGCAGCCCGCCATCGGTGGCGCACCAGGGTACGGTCGCTCCTGCCGTCGCCTGGCGGGCCTTCGATGGACTTGGCCGACAGTTCGTCCAGGGCTCGACATCGCTCCAGGCGGCGCCGCCTGGCGGGCATCTCCCGCCGAGTCGCCATGCGGACCGACCCGGCGGGGGATGCAGCGGGGCAGACCGCCATGGGCTAGAGTGCCTCTTGTGCCCGGGGTCGGTGAAATCCCGAACCGGCGGTGAAAGTCCGCGAGCGGCCTCGACGGGGCCGCCGACTTGGTGGAATTCCAAGACCGACGGTCAAAGTCCGGATGGGAGGAGCACGCTCGGCTTGGCCCGCCTTGGCCCGCCGGGCATCCGTCCATCCCCCAGGTCGCGCAGGACCGGAGGAGGAGATGGACAAGCGCTGGTTGGCCCCGCTGGGGTTCGCGGTGGTGCTGCTGGCCGCCTGGACGGCGCTGGCGGCAGGCGTCCCGTCCTTCTTGCTGCCCCCGCCCCGATCCGTGCTAGCCCGCCTGTGGAGCGGGCTCGGCTCGGGCGACATGCTCGCCAGCCTCGGCGCGACGCTGTCCGAGGCGGCCGGCGGCTGCCTGCTGGGGGCGGCGGTCGGCGTGCCGCTGGCCATCGTGGTCTACCGCTCGCAGTGGGTTTCGGCGGCCGTCAACCCGTTCCTCGGCGCTACGCAGGCCATCCCCGCCATCGCCTTGGCGCCGCTGCTGGTGCTGTGGGTCGGCTACGGCTGGCCCGCCGTGGTGTTGCTGTGCGGGCTGATGGTCTTCTTCCCGATCCTGATCTCGACGGTGCTCGGCTTGCGGCACGTGCCGCGCGGCATCGTCGACGCGGCCCGCCTGGACGGGGCCGGCTCGGGCCAACTGCTGGCCAACATCGAGCTGCCGCTGGCCCTGCCGTCGATGCTGGCCGGTCTGCGCAACGGTTTCACGCTGTCGGTGACCGGCGCGGTGGTCGGCGAGATGGTCATGGGCGGTCGCGGCCTGGGCGAGCTGTTGACCGTCCAGCGCGACGCCGTCGACACCGCCGGCATGTTCGCCACCATCGTCGTGCTGTGCCTGGTGGCGGCAACCATCTACTCCCTGATCCACTTGTTGGAACGCCGCCTGAGGGTGGAGTGACGAGTTGGGGATGGTATTTCGACACTGAACTGGTATGGAAAGGTGAGTCATGAAGGTGTCTGAGAAATTGGGCTGGGCCGTCGTCGCGTTGGCAACGGCCATGTTGTGCGGGTGCGCCGCCGAGGTTGGCCAGCCGACGCCGAACGAGGCGACGGCCGACGGCGCGACCCCGTCGCTGGAGGCGTGCACGGTCGGGTTGAGCTACATACCCAACGTCCAGTTCGCGCCGTTCTACGTCGCCGAGGACGAGGGGCTGTTCGCCGCCCATGGCGTCCAGGCGACGCTGCGCCACCACGGCGTCCAGGAGGGGCTGTTCACTGCCATCGCCTCGGGCCAGGAGGATTTCGTGGTGGCCGGGGCGGACGAGGCGATGCAGGCTCGCGAGCAGGGCGTCGACCTGGTCGCCGTGGCGGCGTACTACCGCAGCTATCCGGTTCGCGTCATCGTGCCGCGCGAGGCGGGCATTGCCAAACTGGCCGACCTGCGCGGCAAGCGGATCGGCGTGCCGGGACGCTACGGCGAGTCGTGGTTCGGACTGCTAGTGGCGCTCAAATCGGCGGGCCTGACCGAATCCGACGTGTCCATCGAGGAGATCGGCTACACCGCCCAGGCGGCCATCGCGACCCAGAAGGTGGACGCCGTCATCGGCTTCGCCAACAACGATCTAGTCCAGATGAGGCTGGCCGGGTTGGACGTCGTCGACTTGCCGCTGACGCAGGCCGGCGACCCGCCCCTGGTCGGCGCGTCGGTGTTGACCACCAAGGCCTATCTGGACGCCCATCCGGACATCGCCAAAGCAGTCGCCGAAGCGACCATCGAGGCCATCGCCCGCGTCGTCGACGACCCCGACGACGCCGTCGAGGCGACCCAGGAGGAGGTCCCCGGCCTGGGCACCGACGAGGCCACCCAAGCCGCCCTTGCCACATTGGAGGCGACCATCGCCGTGATGGCCCCCGACGGCCAGGCCTCCGGCAAACTGGACCCCGCCCAGTTCGCCGCCATGGACAAGTTCATGGTCGGCAACGGCCTGATCGCCAAGAGCGTCGACGCCGAGCACGCCATAGCCGACTTCGCCCGTGCCTGAGCGGGTGACAGGTCGGGCGCGGTGCCCAGCTGGCCCCGGCCCCCGTTGTCGGCGGCGAGTGACGCCGACCGCAGCTCCGCCTGACTATAGGTGGGAGCCCTGACGCGCCCCGGCCAACCCCCTCAAAGCGCGCCCGCGCTCGACTATTGGGGAGAGCCGGGTGAGACGCGGACGGCGCCGACTGGCATAGGATCGGCCTGGAGAGCCGCCGAGAGGAGAATCGACATGGGCGAGGGCGCGGGCCGGATCACGGTGCCCGGTTGGGACGACTACTTCTTGGGCATCGCGGCCGCGGTGGCGGCGCGGGCCAAGTGCGTGCGGCGGCGGGTCGGGGCGGTGCTGGTGCACGAGCGGCGGATCATCGCCACCGGCTACAACGGCGCCGCGCCGGGACGGCCCGACTGCCTGGAGGGGGCCTGTCCGCGCGGCCAGTTGACGTACGACCAGGTGCCGGGGCTGGGCGACTACGACCGGCCCGGCACGCCGGGGTTCTGTATCGCCATCCACGCCGAGGTCAACGCGCTGCTGTTCGCCACCCGAGACACCTTGGGGGCGACGGCCTACATCACCGACCCGCCCTGCCCCGGCTGCCGCAAAGCCCTGGCGGCGGCCGGCATCGCGCGGGCGGTTTGGCCCGGCGGCGAGTTAGACGCCGACGGCCTCGTCACATGGGACGCCGACTGAGGGGCGCGGGAGGGAGACCGCCCACGCTGCCGACCACGAACAGTCAGGCATCCAGGGACCCCGCCCGTGGCGCGCACGTGAGACGGCGTGACAGAAGTCCCCATGCCAGGTTGTGTCGCGTTGGGGCGCGTCCGGGGTGTCGGCGCTGTCGCGGGGCTGCGGAAAAACCATTAGAGCAACGTTTGCCTAGCGGAAATGCCCCGCGCCGGGACGCGATTTCTGGCAGACTGCCAAGGCAAGCAAGAGTGGAGGTGTGGTTCGCATGTGCCCGGCCGAATCGCGCGTCGAAGCCGACGCCATCGTGGTCGGGGCCGGGCCGGCGGGCGCCACGACGGCCGCCTACTTGGCCGAGCGCGGCGTCCACACCGTGCTGCTGGAGAAGGCCGAGTTCCCCCGCGACAAGGTCTGCGGCGACGGCTTGACGCCGCGGGCGGTCAAACAGTTGCTGCGGCTGGGCGTCGACACGGCCGGCTGGGCCCGGAACAAGGGGTTGCGAGTCCACGGCGGGCGGGTCGAGCCGTTCGAGCTGGACTGGCCCAGCCTGGGCGAATACCCGCCCTACGGCCTGGTCCGCCGCCGCCGCGACTTCGACCGGCTGCTGGCCGACAAGGCCGTCGCCAACGGGGCCGACCTGCGCCAGCGGGTCTGCGCCACCGGGCCGATCACCGTCGACGGGCGGATCGTCGGCGTCGAGGCGACGGGCGCCGACGGTGAAAGGTCCGTCGCCTACCGCGCCCCCGTGGTGGTTGCCGCCGATGGCAACTCGTCCCGGCTGGCCGTCTCGATGGGTCTGGCCAAGCGCGCCGACCGGCCGATGGGCGTCGCGGCACGGGCCTATTTCGCGTCCCCCAGAGCCGACGACGACTACATGGAGTCCTGGCTGGAGCTGTGGGACGGCAAAGCGGGGGAGTCGAACCTGCTGCCCGGCTACGGCTGGGTGTTCGGCATGGGCGACGGCACGTGCAACGTCGGCGTCGGCATGCTCAACTCGTCGGCCGCCTTCGGCCGGACCAACTATCGAGATTTGCTGAAGACCTGGTTACGCAATACTCCTCCCGAGTGGGGCCTTACCCCGGACAACCAGCTCGGCCCGATCGGCTCGGCCGCCCTGCCGATGTGTTTCAACCGCCAGCCCGCCTACCGCGACGGCCTGCTGCTGGTCGGCGACGCCGGGGGGATGGTGTCGCCGTTCAACGGCGAGGGCATCGCCTACGCCATGGAGGCCGGCGAGTTCGCGGCCGACGCCATCGCCGACGCCAAGTTCCGCGGCTTCGGCTCGCCGGCCGCCGAGAGGGCGCTGCTGGCGTACCCCCAACGGCTCAAGGCCGAGTGGGGAGGATACTTCAGACTTGGCCAGATCTTCACCGAGTTGATCGGCAAGCCTGCGATAATGAGGGCGTGCACCCGCTATGGTTTACCCCGACCAGTGTTGATGAGGTTCACAATGAAGTTGTTGGCCCACCTGTACGACACCAGCGGTGGCGATTGGATGGACAAGGCGATCACGGCGCTGGCCAAGGCGGTGCCGAAAGTATGAGCAGAAGGGATGGGATGAGCCGATGAGCCCCTATATTCCGTTGCTGGGAATCATGGCGCTGGCAGCGCTGTTCCTGGGCGTGTCGATCTTCTTGTCGGCCCACTTGGGCCCCAAGCGGTACAACCGCACCAAGTACGACTCCTACGAGTGCGGCATCGACCCGACGCCGGCGCCGCCGTACGGCGGACGCTTCCCGATCAAGTACTACCTGATCGCCATGCTGTACATCATCTTCGACATCGAGATCGTCTTCCTGTATCCGTGGGCGGTGTCGTTCAACCAGTTGGGCCTGTTCGCGGTGATCGAGATGCTGCTGTTCATGGCGACGGTGTTCATCGCCTACCTGTACATCTGGCGGCGCGGCGGCCTGGAGTGGGACTGAGGAGGCTCGGGTATGGCTAGCGAAGAGATCTACCACGCCACAGGCGGCGTCGAGAACCACCTGCCGCAGGGCGTCGTCCTGACATCCCTGGAGGCGGTTTTCGGTTGGATGCGGCAGGCGTCGTTCTGGCCGGCCACCTTCGGCCTGGCCTGTTGCGCCATCGAGATGATGACGTACGGCGCGCCCCGCTTCGACTCCGGTCGCTGGGGCCAGGAGGTTTTCCGGGCCTCGCCCAGGCAAGCCGACCTGATGATCATCTCGGGGCGGGTCAGCCAGAAGATGGCCCCCGTCCTGCGGACCGTCTACGACCAGATGCCCAACCCGAAGTGGGTGCTGGCGATGGGTGTGTGCGCCTCGTCGGGCGGCATGTTCAACAACTACGCGGTCGTCCAGGGCGGCGACCACCTGGTGCCCGTCGACATCTACGTGCCGGGCTGTCCGCCGCGCCCCGACATGCTGATCGACGCCATGTTCAAGCTGAAGAAGCAGATCGTGGCCAAGTACCCGATGGCCGCCCACGAGTTCGAGCTGAGGTCGCAGGCCGAGGCCGAGGCGTTGGACGCGCCCAGCACATTGGACATGAAGGGGTTGATGAAGTGAGCCAAGAGTCCCCCGCGGCCGAAGAGGCCGTCGCGGCCGCCGAGCCGCCCGTCTCTCCGCTGCCGATCGCGACCAGGCGGGGCATGTGGACCGAGGGCACCGGCGACACCTCCGGCTACGGCCTGATCACGCGCACCGTCGAGATGCCCGCCGGGCAGGATCCGCCCTTCGGCGGCTGGCTCGACGCGGCTGTGGCCAGGCTGGGGGAGCTCGTCCCCGGCGCGGTCGAGCGGGTCGTCTTCGACCGCGGCGAGCTGACCGTCTTCGTGCCCCGCGACAAGCTGCTGGAGGCGGCTCGCCAGTTGCGCGACGACGAGCAGCTGCGCTTCGAGTTCCTCGGTCGCCGGGTGGCCGGGTTCGCCGGT
>JAISUF010000211.1 GCA_031272195.1 Propionibacteriaceae bacterium | reverse complement strand
CGGGCTGGTCGCCTCCAGCACCGACTTGGCGTCGGAGTCGTCGCGACCGTCGACCGGTTGGGCGTCGCCCTTGCCGGCCGAGGTCGACCACTTCCACTGATAGGTCAGGTAGCCGCCGGTCGTCGAGACGGCCTGCACCACCAGCCGCAGCGGCGCGCCCATGGCGTAAACCGACTGCTCGACCGGCGCCTTCGTGAACTGGACCGGACTTTGGGCGGCCCGCGCCGTCGCCGTCGCCAGCGGCAGCAAACCCAACACCAACACTCCGGCCAACACCGGTATGACTTTTCGCATGCTCTCCCCCAAAGCAGACGTGGCAACTCCCCAGTTGGCAACAGAACTTACGCCCCCGGCGAACGCCCGGCGGCGACAGGCCGCCAACCATCGACCACAGTCCCGCCAGCCCTCGTCGGCCTACTATCACAGCCCGATTGCCCGCCCCACCGTCGCCCCACCCAGGCCGCGGCGCCAAACCGCTCGCAGTCGCAGCGTCCCCGCTGCCCGAGCCCATCGCCACCGATCCGCCCAGGCAATCCGCTTCGCCCCCGCCGGCCCTGCGAGCCGGGCGCAAGACCGCCCAGCCGTCGGCGGAACCACCGGGTCGGCCGACCCGCACCGCCAGCGCCACCGGCGTTGGCCGGGCCATCCCCGGTGAGGCTAACCTTGAGCCGTGACGCAAAACGCCCCCGGCTACCCGCCAGCCGGCCCCCAGCCGGGCTACCGGCCGCAGGCCGCCCAGCCGTACCAATACGCCGCCGTCCCCCAGCAGTACCGCTCCGGCTACCAGCAGGCCTACCCGCCACCGGCCTGGAACCAGGCGCCGGTCTCGAATTGGCAGACGCAGGCCGCCGGGCAGTCGCGCCCCATCCAGCCGATGACCAACTCCGGCTACCGGGGCGCGGCGGGCGGGTACGGCGGGGCCATCAAGGTGATCATCGCCCTGGCCGCAGTCTGTGTGTTCGGCATCTTCGTCTACACGCTGGCGTCCTACCTGATGGGACGGGTGACGCGCGAGGTGTCACTGGACCCCGTCAACCCTGTCTACACCGCGACTCGCCAGGACCAGTCGGCCGGCTGGCAGCAGACGGCATCCGAGCAGGCCTCGCCTGAGCCGACCGCGACCCAGGCCAGCCAGTCGCCAACCTCGCAGGGCACCTCGTCGTCCGAGCAGGGCGTGCCCGCCCCCGACTCCGACCCGCCGCCCATCCCAACCGTCGAAACCTACACCGAGGCCGCCGCACTGCTCACCGACAACGCCTTTTACGACCAGAACAGCGTCGGCGCGGTCGATTGCGTGGTCGATCAGGTCGATATCACCAGCGCCTCGACCAGCCAGATGGAGAAGCACCTCAACGAGCTGACCGCCTGCCTGTGGCGGGTTTGGAATCCGCCGGTGACCGGCGCTGGCTACGAGCTGCCGCGCCCGCCCGTCACCACCTACACCAAGCCGATCACCACCGGCTGCGGCAAGGCCGACACCGCCAACGCCTTCTACTGCGGCGCCGACCAGCGCGTCTACTACGCCATGGACGTCTACGAGGTGATTCCGTCGTCGCTGCGCAAGGCGCCGTTCATCGCCGACACGATCTTGGCCCACGAGTTCGGCCACGCCCTGCAGGCCCGCACCGGCATCCTGTTCGCCGAGACGGCCTTCAGCTCCAGCTCGAAGGTGACCGAGGACGAGGCCCTCGACCTGTCGCGCCGCACCGAGATGCAGGCCGACTGCGCCGCCGGCATGTTCACCGCCTCGGTGGCCGCCGCCAACTCGCTCGACGACGCCGACGTGGACGACTTGGCCAAGATGATCTATTCGATCGGCGACGATGTCCTGACCGGCAAGACGGGCTACTCCTACGACCACGGCCTGGGCAAGAACCGCTCGACGTGGTTCTTCGTCGGGGTGGGCGCGAAATCTGTCGGCTCCTGCAACACCTACACTGCCTCGGACGAGGACGTCGGCTGAGGGGAACGGCGGTCAGTCCAGCAGGGCGACGGCTATCGCGGCCAGGCCCTCGCCCCGGCCGGTCAACCCGAGCTGGTCGGTGGTGGTGGCCGACACGCTGACAGGCGCCCCGACGGCGGCCGACAGGGCCGCTTCGGCCTCGGCGCGGCGCCCGGCCAGGCGGGGGCGGTTGCCGATCACCTGGACGGCGACGTTGACGATGCCGTAGCCCGCGCCAGCCACCAGCTTGGCCGTCTCGGACAGGAAGCGGACGCCCGAGGCGTCGGCCCATTCGGCGTCGCAGGTGCCGAAGTTGGAGCCGATGTCGCCCAGCCCCGCCGCCGACAACAGCGCGTCGCAGGCCGCATGGGCGGCCACGTCGCCGTCGGAATGGCCCACCAGGCCGCGCGGCTCCTCGGGGAAATGCAGTCCGGCCACCCACATGGGCACGCCCTCGGCCAAGACGTGCACGTCCGTGCCCACGCCCACTCTCATGCGGCGCCCCTGGCCAAAGCCTCGGCCACGGCCAAATCGAACGGGTCGGTGATCTTGAAGGCCTCGCGGGCCCCGTCCACCGTCACGGCCGTGTAGCCGAGCAGCTCCACCGCCGCCGCGTCGTCGGTGACCGCCAGCCCCTCCTCGCGCAGGTTGCGGTGAGCCGTCACCAGCACGTCCTTCTGGAAGCCTTGGGGGGTTTGGACGGCGCGGAAGTCGTTGCGGTCGACCACCCGCGAGCCGTTCTCGTCCACCATCCGCAAAGAGTCGTAGACGGGCAGCACCGGGACGACGGCGACCGCCCCGGCCGTCAGCGCCGCCACCACGCGCTCGACCACGGCTGGCGGGGTGAGCGCCCGGGCGGCGTCGTGCACCAGCACGAAACGGGCGTCGTCCAGTTCGGGATCGCCCAGGATCGAGCCCAGCCCGCGGGCGACGGAGTCCTGACGAGCGTCGCCGCCGGACACGTAGCTGATGGGCACCGCGCAATCGGCCAGCGCGGCCCGGAATTGGGCGTCCCACTGGGGCGGGCGCACCACCACGACATGCCCGACGCCGCCAGCGGCCAAGTTGTCGACGGCGTGGCGCACCAGCGCCCGTCCAGCCAGCTCGCGCAGCGGTTTGGGAATCGATCCGCCCAGACGGGCACCCTCCCCGGCGGCGACCACAATCGCGAGCGCCAACTCGCCGGTCATCGTCGGCACGGCTGTCCAGCTCAGGCGGCTTTGGTGGCCAGCACCTCGTCGAGGAGCACCTCGGCGCGGTCCTCGGCAACCTTCTCGGCCAGAGCCAGCTCGGACACCAAGATCTGGCGGGCCTTCGCCAGCATGCGCTTCTCGCCGGCCGACAGGCCGCGGTCGCGCTCGCGCCGCCACAAGTCGCGGACGACTTCGGCGACCTTCATGACATTGCCCGAATGCAACTTCTCGACGTTGGCTTTGTAACGGCGCGACCAGTTGGTCGGCTCCTCCACGTGGGGGGCTTGGAGCACTCCGAAGACCCGTTCCAACCCGTCGGCGTCGACCACGTCGCGCACGCCGACCAACTCCAGCGAGTCGGCGGGCACGCGGACGATCAAGTCGTTCTGTCCGACGATCTTCAACACCAGATACAGGCGCTCCGCTCCCTTGACGACCCGAGTCTCGATCTCTTCAATGACAGCCGCGCCATGATTGGGGTAGACAACCGTTTCACCAACCGTGAAAGTCATATAATTCGGCCCCTTTCCAGAGGACTATTCTATCACGCCAACGGCTTTCACAGCCAGCCCACAGCATCAGGGGGTAACCGAACCACCGCTGACGGGTTGGCTGGACTGTCGCCAGTCGGGCCAACCCGTCGTCAAAGCGGTGCGCGAAACCGCCCCCGCGAACGGATCGGCCAGGCGACCTGCGACGCTACTTCTTGCCCTGGTTCTTGACCGCCTCGATCGCGGCCGCGGCGGCCTCGGGGTCGAGATAGCGCCCGCCCTTCTCCAACGGCTTGAGGTCTTCGTCGAGCTGGTAGAGCAGCGGGATGCCGGTGGGAATGTTCAGCCCGGCGATATCGGCGTCCGAGATGCCGTCGAGATGCTTGACCAGCGCCCGCAGCGAGTTGCCGTGGGCGGCCACCATGACGACCTTCTGGTCGTTCAGATCGGGGACGATGGCGTCGTACCAGTACGGCAGCATCCGCACCACAACGTCGGCCAGGCATTCGGTCAGCGGACGCAACTCGGGGGGCAGATTGGCGTAACGCGGATCGTTGAATTGGGAGAACTCGGAGTCGGCGGCGATCGGGTCCGGCGGCACGTCGTAAGAGCGGCGCCACTGCATGAACTTCTCCTCGCCGTAAGCCTCCAGCGTCTGGGCCTTGTTCTTGCCCTGCAGGGCGCCGTAGTGGCGCTCGTTCAGCCGCCAGGACCGCTTGACGGGAATCCAGTGGCGGTCGCATCCGTCGAGGGCCAGATAGGCGGTGTGGATGGCGCGGCGCAGCACGGAGGTGTGGACGACGTCGGGCAGCAACCCCTCGGCTTTGAGCAGTTCGGCGGCCTTCTTGCCCTCGGCCACGCCCTTCTCGTTGATGTCGACGTCCACCCAGCCGGTGAACAGGTTCTTGGCGTTCCATTCGCTTTCGCCATGCCTGAGCAGGATCAAAGTTGCAGTCATAGCCGTTAGCCTACTCGTTGCCGCCGTCGCCAGCCGCCCAATCCGCGCAATCCGGGTCCCGGTTTGACCAGGCCGTCCACCGAGCGCGAGAGTGGTCGGGTGGAAAGCGCATTGGACGCCAAACTCGGCCTCGAAGTGCTGGAGGTGTCGCCGACGCGGGTCGTCGGGCGCTACCCCGTCGCGGGCAACACCCAACCCCAGGGCCTGTGGCACGGCGGGGCGACGTGCGTCGCGGCCGAGACGGTCGCCTCGCTGGCCGCTGCGGCGGCGGTCGGCCCCGGCGGGCGGGTCTGCGGCGTCGACATCAACGCCACCCATCTGCGCCCCGTCCGCGAGGGCCGCGTCACGGCCACGGCGGTGGCGCTGCGGATCGGCCGCGCCACGGCGACCTACGCCGTCGCCCTGACCGACGACGCCGGTGAACAGGTGGCCTCGGCCCGCGTCACACTGGCCCTGCGCCGAGCCAACGCGACAGACTCGTGACACAAGAACCGCTATGAGGATGAACGCGTCCATCTTCGATTACCACAAGAGCGAAGCCAGCCGCACAAGCTGTCCCCATGTCACGTGCGCCGACTCCTGAAACGCCACCTCGCCCGCCAACCCCGTGACATTGGGACGGTTCTCTCGTCACACGTGCTCGGCCCCGCCTGTCTATGCGGGCGTGGCTCGGGGGCCCGCCGCAGTCAGCTCGGCGTGGTCACTTCTGCTTGCTGGCCTTGGAGTGGTCGATGACGCTCTCGGCGACCTCGCGCATCGACTTGCGCAGGTCCATGGCGGTCTTCTGAATCCAGCGGAAGGCGGCCGGCTCGCTCAGGCCGAGGCTCTCCTGCAGCAGGCCTTTGGCCTGGTCGACGGCCTTGCGGGAGGCGAAGCGCTCCTCCAGGTCGGCGACCTCGGCCTCGACGGCGCGGATCTCGGCGAAGCGGGCCAGGGCGATCTCGATGGCCGGGATGACGTCGGAGGAGTCGAACGGTTTGACGACGTAGGCCATCGCCCCCGCGTCGCGGGCCCGCTCGACCAGCTCGCGCTGGGAGAAGGCGGTCAGCATGACGACCGGCGCGATGCGCTCCTCGGCGATGGCGGCCGCAGCGGTGATGCCGTCCATCTTGGGCATCTTGACGTCCATGACGACCAAGTCCGGCTCCAACTCGCGGGCCAGTTTGAGGGCCTCCTCGCCGTCGCCGGCCTCGGCGATTACCTCGTATCCCTCCGATGTCAGCAATTCAACCAAGTCCAGCCTGATGAGTGCCTCGTCTTCGGCCACCAACACGCGCAGCTTGGCGTCGCCGTCCTTCTCGACTTCCTTGGCCATGGCGCCCCCTTGTAGTCCAGCAATCTGTGCCAGGGCGAAGCCCGACGCGGACCGCCCTGATCGCCTGTGTCCCGAAGGCGGGCCTGGACTCGCCTTCGGCAACGCCGTCAACGCCTCGGTGACCAGCGCGTACACCCACCACACTCAGCTTGCGTCGTTGGTGCCCAAGAGAGGAGTCGAACCTCCATGTCCAAAGGACAGCCGGGTTTGAGCCGACCGCGTATGCCATTCCGCCACTTGGGCCTGCGCGAAGCATCTCGATTCTGCCACAGGCCTGCCTGGTTTGCCATTCGGGCCGCGCCGACGAATTGCCGAGGCCGCCCTCAGCGCAGGCGGGCCTTCAACGCCCTGGCCCGCGCCTGCAGGTCGACCAGGCGCACCCACAGCGGCTGGTATGACGCTTGGTCGTCGACGGGGTTGACGCGCTGGAGTTTGCCCGCCAGCACGGCGATGTCGTGGTTGAGACGGCGCAGGCGAACC
>JAISUF010000186.1 GCA_031272195.1 Propionibacteriaceae bacterium | reverse complement strand
CACTTGGCGTGTTCGACCACCTGGTCGGAGACCGAGCCGAGCATCAGGCCGGCGAAACCGCCCAGGCCGCGCGTGCCGACGACCACCAGCCGGGACGTCTCGGAGGCCCGCAGCAGCTCCCGTCCGGCCGCGCCGTGCGGGCAAACCACCTCGACCTCGACGGTGGGGAACTCGGCCAGCACCTCGTCGATCTGGCTGTGGACCTGTTCGGCGACGGCGGCGGCGAAGTCCTCGACCGGCGGCACGAAGCCGGGCTGCCAAGTCTTGGGCCGAGGGGCGTTGCTGATCGTCCAGGCCCGCATCACCTGGACGGGCGCGTCCAGCAGCTTCGCCAGCCGCAACCCTTTGCGCAGCGCCGCCTGGGCGAATTCGGAACCGTCAAACCCGATCGTGATGGGAGCTTCCATGCCTCAAGCCTAGCCGGGCGAAGGGCCGGGACGGGGCCACACCCGGCATCGGGCGCTTGGCACCAGGGTGCCAATGGAGGCGTCAGACCAAGTCCCAGGTCAGCGGCGTGGCGCGGGGCACGTCGCGGGTGAAGCGGCGTCCCAGAACGTCGTCCAGATAGCGCGGCTCCAGGCCGCCGGCGGGGCGGATCGAGCGAACGTTGTCGGACCCCACCTCATCGCCTGCCCGGACGTCGGCGACGACGTACAGCGAACGGCGCAGGCGCAGCGACTCGGCCTCGCCCCGGGTCGGGTCGAGTTGGACGCCGCCCAAGGCCTGCCAGGCGCGTTCCGACTCGTCGACTAGCAGTTTCAGTTCGGCCGGCTCCAGCGAGAAGTCGGAGTCGACGCCGCCGTCCGACCGCGCCAGCGTCACATGTTTTTCCAGCAGTGACGCGCCGAAGGCGACTGCCGCGACCGACACACCGATGCCGTAGGTGTGGTCGGACAGGCCCGCCACTACGTCCCAGCCGTCGCGCAGCACGGGGATGGTGCGCAGGTTCGTCTCGGCCGGGGATGCCGGATAGGACGACGTGCAGCCCAAGACGACGATCTGGTCGTTGCCCTCGGCCCGGATCGTCTTGACGGCCAAATCGATGTCGGCGGCGTTGGCCGCCCCGGTCGAGATGACGACGGGTTTGCCGGTGCCGGCGACGCGCCGCAGCAGGGCGACGTCGCCAACCTCCAGCGAGGCGATCTTGTAGGCGGGCGCGCCGAGGCTTTCCAGCAGGTCGACGGCGGTGTCGTCGAACGGGCTGGAGAAGCAGACCAGGCCGTGCTCGGCGGCCCGTGCGAAGATCGCCTCGTGCCACTCCCAAGGCGTGTGGGCCTCTTCGTAAAGCTGGTGCAGGTTCTTGCCGCCCCACAGCTCGTGGCCGTCCGAGACGCGGAAGGCCGGCCCGTCGGCGTCGATGGTGATGGTGTCGGCGGTGTACGTCTGGAGTTTGACTGCCTGCGCCCCGGCTTCGGCAATGGCGTCGACGATGGCCAGCGCCCGCCCCATGTCGCCGTTGTGGTTGCCGGACATCTCGGCGACGACGAACGGCCGGTGGTCCTCCCCCACCCGATGCTGTCCGATGGTGACGAATCGACTCATGCCAAACAGTGTATTCACCCCTCGGCCCCTCTCCGTTGGCGCACCCCGTGGTCGCCTCGGGCGGCATGTCATCGGCCAACTCGTTGGCTACGCAACCTGCCTTCGCGCCGCCGCCTTGCCACCGTACCCGTGCCGCTCGCCTGGCCGATGGTCGGCGGTGACGGATTCAGCGGGGTGCGGCGGGACGGTAGCCGGAGCCCTCGAACAGGCCCGCGGAGGCGGCGTTGCCGCCCAGGACGGTGGCTTTGAGGCTGACGCCGTGGTGGGTGGGGGCGAAGGCCTGTTCGGCTGCGGCCAGGACGGCTTTGCCGAGGCCGCGCCCTCGGGCTTCGGGGGCCAGGTTGATCGACACCTCCCACAGGGTCGCCGTCTCCTGGTCGAAGCGGACGGTGCCGACGGGTTGGCCGCCCAGTTCGACGATGTAGACGGCCCTGGCGTCGTCGCGGATCGCCTTGTGGAACCAAGGCTGGTGGTCGGCCCAGGGCACCGGATCGTGGTTGCGCGAGACGGCCCGTGTGACGGGATCGTTGCGCCAGCGCAAGATCAGCAGGGAGTCGTCGTCCGTTGCCAGACGGGCGATCAGGGGTACGGCCGCTTGGCTTTGGCTGGTGGTGGACGTTCGCGCGCTGGTGTCGGGGAGTGCGGCGGCGTGACAGGGCGGGGGCGAGGGCATCGTGCGGGGTCGGTCGCGCGGCCACACCGAGAGTGCTGCGGCGTGGACGGGCGAGGGTCGGGCGGGCGCCGGGTGTTGTCTGGTGCGGGCGTCCAAAGCCTCTTGCCAGTTGGCGACGACTCGCTGGGCGCCGAGGCCGTCGATTTCGACGCGGGGCGTCGGCGGGCCGTCCAGGACGAGTTGTCGCAGGCGGGTGGCGGCTGCGGGGTCTCGGCGCAGCTCGTCGAGCGTTCCGAGGCCGTGGCCGAGTTCGGCGGCGACGGCCCGCCGATAGCCGGCGAGTTGGTTGTCGGCGACGGCGACGAGGGCGAAGGGAGTGCCGATGCAGGCCAGCTCGATGACGCTCGTCCCGGCGGCGGCGACGGCGAAATCGGCCTTGGCCAGCAACTGCGGCAACTCGGCGAAGGGCTCCCGCGCCGTGACACCCGCAGGCAACTCGGCCCAACTGCTGCGCGGCGCGACCACGACGACTTCCCCGAACAGACCCGTCTCCACGCACAGTCGCCCCAGCAGCCCGGCCGCCCCAGCGGCGTCCGTGCCGCCCGGCACGACAACACACAGTCCATCCGGTGCGGGGCGCGGATCGCCGCGATCAGGTCCGGCCTGCCGGTTTGCCAAAGCCCCCGCCGCCAGCCGATCCCCCCGCTCCTGCAGCCTGGCCGCGCCTGCGGCGTCCGCGCCGCCCGGCACCACCACGCGTAGTCCGTTTCGTTGCGAGGCCAGCCGATCCATCCGCGCCTGCCGGGCGGCGCGAATCTCCGCCCGCAGCGGCGCGTACGCCACCCCGCGCAGGGCCATCGGCGTTCCGTCGTCGCAGCGCGGCTCGTCTTCGGCGCCCAGTGTCGGGTCGATGGCGATGTCGGCCCGACGCCGCCCGAAAGCCCCGTCCTCCATGTTGGAGACGGTCGCGCCGCTCGCTCGAAGCTGCTCCCAGGCGTTGTCGGGCAGCGAATAGCCGTCCAGGTGGACGAGGGTCGCGCCGGTCTCGGCCGCTAGCACGGCCAGTGGTCCGGGATCGGCCACCGTTTCGTCAGCCGTACGCCGTCCGGGTGCGCCCGATCCGCCGGAAGCCGCCTCGCCTGGGGCGTTGCCGACCCGCCCGACTTCGCCCGATCCGCCGGAAGCCGCATCCTGCAGCAGAGCCATGTCGTCGTCGGCTGGCCCGATCGCCGCTTCCACGTCAACCACGTCAACGCCCAAACCGGCAACCACGCCCCGGGCGAACTCTCCATCGAACCGCCCGGCCAGGGCCACGGTCCAACCGGCGTCCCGCGCGGCGGCGGCCAGCGAGGCGCAGCGCATCAAGTGCCCGGCCCCGATCTCAGGGGTCGCGTCACACCGCAACAACAAGTGGCCCAAGTCGCAACCTCCCTCTCGCCCGCTCCGTCATGCCGCGCGCAGTCACAGCGTCCACCACGTGACAGAAGAACCGTCCCCATGTCACGTGCACTACGTGACAGAAGGACCGATGTCACGTGCGTCACGTGCCCATGGCGCGTGGCCGGCCGCAAAGCTCGCGCCCCAAGCCATTATGTCGCCTCGCCCGCCGCTGGGCCATCTGCGGTAGCTGTGGGGGATCGGTTGGCTGTCGCTGGCGAAAAATCACAACTTGCCAGCCCGTGGGCGCAGGTTTGGGTCGCGTTCTTCTCGCTAACCGGCTAGTCCGAGGAAAACCGCGGCGTTCGCGGAGATGGTCTTCAGCTCTTTGCCGGTCACCTGGCCGACCCTGGTTGTGAGCGACTTGGCCCGGACTGTGGTGATCTTGTCCACCATCGCCCAACTCGGCTGCGCCAGGCCCGACTTGGCGTCGGCGGCGAGGGCCACTCGCAGCAAAGGCGCTTCTGCCGAACGAGTGTCGGACGATATTGGACAGATGGTGACGGACTCCGCTCGCGGGAAGGCATTCGCTTGGAGCACGAGGACTGGGCGCGGCTTGGTCATGTAGACGCCGCCTGCCGCTGTCCAGATCTCCCCGCGTCTCATTCGGCGGGCCACTGGTTGACTTCGTCGAGCCAGTGCATGACGTGCTCGTCGCGGTCGGCCTGGGCGAGCAGCCGGGTTTGCCTGGCGGCTTCTGCGGCGAACTCGGGGTTGCGAGTGTTGGGCACCCAAATTTGCACAGGCCTCAGGCCCTGCTCGCGTAAACGCAGGCGGTGGGAGCGCACCCGTTCGGAGGCCAGAGTCATAGCCCAATGTTACATGTAACGGCCCAGTCGGGCATCTCGCGCGACGACGAGACTCAGAGATACGGCTCTCGTGTGGTGCCGTGCCTCCCAGCTGTTCCCCCGCTAGACTCGCAGGGCAAGCTACCGAAGGGAAGCCAATGTCTGTTTTGGAAGGCGCTTCGATTCTGATCACGGGCGGCACGGGGTCGTTCGGCAAGGCGTTTCTGAAGGAAGTACTGGCCAACCACAACCCGCGCCGGGTGGCGGTTTACAGCCGCGACGAGTTGAAGCAGTTCGAGGTGCGCAATCTGTTCAACGACGACAAGCGCCTGCGCTGGTTCATCGGCGACATCCGCGACCAGAACCGGCTGCGGCGGGCGATGTTCGGTGTCGACTACGTCGTCCACGCGGCGGCCTTGAAGCAGGTCGACACGGCCGAGTACAACCCGTTCGAGTTCATCGCGACGAACGTCCTGGGCTCGAAGAACGTCATCGAGGCCTGCATCGACAACGAGGTCAAGAAGGTGGTGGCGCTGTCGACGGACAAGGCGTCCTCGCCGATCAATTTGTACGGCGCGACGAAACTGTGCGCCGACCGGCTGTTCATCTCCGGCAACCATTACGCCTCAGGCCATTCGACGCGGTTCTCGGTGGTGCGCTACGGCAACGTGATGGGCTCGCGCGGCTCGGTGGTGCCGAAGTGGCAGGCGTTGGCGGCGGCCGGGGAGCCGCTGCCGGTGACCGACAAGCGGATGACGCGGTTTTGGATCACGATCGAGCAGGCGGTGCAGTTCGTCATTGACTCGTTCGAATTGATGACCGGCGGCGAGTTGTACGTGCCGCACATCCCGTCGATGAACATCTTGGACTTGGCCGAGGCGATCGCGCCGGGCGCCGCGACGGTTGAGATCGGCATCCGGCCGGGCGAGAAGCTGCACGAGGAGATGATCGCGGCCGACGACTCGCGTCGCACGCTGCGCCTGGGCGACCGCTTCGTCGTCATGCCGTACATCTCGGGTTGGGGTTACGAGCCGCCGGCCGGGGGCGTGCCGGTGCCGGACGACTGGAGCTACCACTCCAACAACAACGATTTGTGGCTGACGCCGCAGCAGCTGCGCGAGCTTCTGGGGTTGTGACATGTTGCCGTACGGGAGGCAGTCGATCACGGCCGACGACATCGCGGCGGTGGCGGCCGTGTTGGAGTCGGATTGGTTGACGACGGGGCCGCAGGTGGATCTGTTCGAGCGGGCCATCGCCGAGCGGGTGGGGGCGGCGCAGGCGGTGTCGGTGACATCGGGCACGGCGGCGCTGCACGTCGCCTATGCGGCGATCGGCGTCGGGCCGGGTGACGAGGTGGTGACGACGCCGTTGACGTTCGTGGCGACGGCGGCGACGGCGGCGCTGCTGGGGGCGAAGATCGTCTTCGCCGATGTCGATCCGGCGACGGGCAATCTCGATCCGCAGGCGGCCCGTGCGGCCGTCACGCCGCGCACGAAGGCGGTGGCGGCGGTCGATTACGCCGGCAATCCGGTGGAGGCCCGCGCTTTCCGCGAGTTGGCCGACGAGCACGGGTTGGCGTTCTTGGAGGACGCCGCCCATTCGGTCGGTTCGACGCTGGAGGACCGGCCGGTCGGCTCGCTGGCCGACGTGACGTGTTTCTCGTTCTTCCCGACGAAGAATATGACGACGGCCGAGGGCGGCGCGGTCGTCACATCGGATGAGGGGTTGGCGTTGCGGGCCAGGGCGTTCAAGAATCACGGGCTGGTGCGCGAGCCGGAGCGGCTGCGCCACAAGCACGTCGGCGGGTGGCATCAGGAGGTGCACTCGTTCGGGTTGAACTATCGCCTGCCGGACGTGTTGTGCGCGCTGGGCGTCAGCCAGTTGGCCCGGCTGGACCAGTTCGTGGCCAGGCGGGCGACGATCAAGGCGCGTTACGACGAGGCTTTCGCCGATTTGGACGAGGTTCGCCTGCCGCAGGTGACGGCGGGGGCGGCCCCGGCTTGGCATCTGTATCCGGTGCGGGTGCCGCCGGAGCGTCGCCGCAACGTTTTCGACCGCCTGCGGGCTGACGGCATCGGCGTCCAGGTGAATTACATCCCCGCCTATTGGCATCCCGTCTTCGAGGACTTGGGCTACCGCCGGGGCCTGTGCCCCCACGCCGAGGCCTATTACGCCTCGGAGATTTCGCTGCCGATGTTCCCCGCCTTGACCGACGCCCAGGTCGACCAGGTGATCGAGGCCTTCCGCCGGGCGATGGGCTGACAAGGGCGGACACCGGCCGACACCGCCGCTCCGGCTCAGGCGGTGGCGGCTTCGGCTTGGGCCAGGCCGGGCTGGAGGGCGCCTTCCCAGGAGGGCGTGTCGGTGGGGTATTCGACGGGCGGGTTGAACTGGAAGCCGCCCCAGGCGCTCTCGGCCAGCAGGCGGAGGCGTTGGAGGCGGAGGTCTTTGGCGTAGCGCAGGATGCGGACGGCGTGCAGGCCGACGCGGGCGAGGTAGGCCATGACGCCGACGGCGCCCTCTTGGCGGTAGAAGTAGCACTCGTTGCGGTAGGAGTATTCGTAGCGCCAGAAGCGGTCGGGCACGTCGGTGGCGAGCGTTCCGGGCCAGTTTGAGGGCAGGTGGTGGACGACGCGGCTGGCCAGCACGGCGTAGCACGGATAGCGCCGGGAGATACGGCGGGTGAACTCCCAGTCGTCGGCCCAGATGAAGAATTCGCTGATCGGCAGGCCGAGTTCGTCGACGATGCCGACCGGCAGGAACAAGGAGACGAAGGTCGCCAGGATGACGCGGACGCGCCCGTCGGCCGGCGCCGAGTCGAGCGACAGCTTGCGCACCAGAGTGGTGTGCTGGAGGTTCATCAGGGACGGCTCGCCGTCGGTCCAATAGGTGGCCGAGGACAGGAAGCCGTATTGCCCGTCGAGTTCGCTGTCGGCGGCCATCAGGGCGTCGAAGGCGCCGGGTTCGGGGGCGGCGTCGTCGTCCATCAGCCAAACGTGGCTGTAGCCGTCGGCCATCGCTTGGCGTATCCCCCAATTGAAACCACCGGCCCCGCCCAGGTTGCGGCCGGTGTTGTGGTAGTGGATGCGGTCGTCGGCCAGGCTCTCGACGTACTGCCGCGTGCCGTCGGTCGAGGCGTTGTCGATCACCAAAATGCCGAACCCGTCGGCCGTCTGCCCCAGCAGCGACTCCAAACAGTTCGTCAGCAGCCGCTCCCGATTGTGCGTGACGACAACCGCTGCCACCTTCTTAGCGCTGAGTCGCGGTTCGGTCGTCACAAGTCTAAGCATATATGAGTGACGCCTGGCCCACGCGGTATCTTCCGAGGCCGTAAAGCGCCATCGCGGCCAATGGGAGCCGCTTTACCTGATAGACGAAACCGTACCGGCGCAGGTAGCGCAACCGACTGCGGATGGTGTCTTGGGTGAGGAAGGCCTGGACTTGCGCCAAGTCGGCTGGCTTGAGACGCGGCCCGACGGTCTCCAGCAGGGCCTGGGCTTGGCGGGTCCACTCGGAGCGGTCGCGGCTGCCGAGTCGGCGCAGCTCGTTGACGGCACGGGCCAGGCGGCCGTAGCGGTAGCCCTCTTCGTTGCCGCTGTGTTGGCGATAGTAGGCGTGCGGCTGTTGGTCCACAATGACGTGCCCCACGGCTGCGGCGACCAGGTAGAGCCAGCAATCGTGCATGACGACTTCGCCCGGGCGCAGGGTGGCGGCGGCCAGGCGCACCATGGCGGCGTTCATGGCCATGGTGTGTCCGGGCGCGATGTTCTGCACGAGCGCGTTCGCCAACGAGGGCCCTTTGGGCACTGGGTCGATGACACCGCAGGGTTTCAGCGACTCGTCTGTCAGGTAAGACCGTCCGCAGTAAAGCACGGGGTCTTCGCTGGCGTTGTCGGTGATCGCCGCTGCGGCCCACTCGACCTTGCCGGCGAGCCAAATGTCGTC
>JAISUF010000185.1 GCA_031272195.1 Propionibacteriaceae bacterium | reverse complement strand
CTGGCAGCCTTCCAAACCTTGCTCGAAGCCCTGCTTCAGCGGCGTCCGACGCCGATCGCCGTCTTGACGTCCGTCGCCGACGCCTACGCCGCCGCGGCCGACCACATCTTGGAGCAGTCGTGAGGTGCCTCCAGCCGGGCTGCACCGGGCGCATCGTCGACGGCTACTGCGACATCTGCGGCATGCCCGGCCCAGCCGCCCCGACGGGCCCTGTCATCCCGGCGCCGTCCGGCCCCCAATCGGCGGGCGGGCCATGCGGACAGCCGGGCTGCGGCGGACAGCTCGTCGACGGCTACTGCGACCGCTGCGGCTCTCCGGCGCCCAGCGCCCCGCCGCCCGTTCCGGCGCCGGCGACAGCCAGCTCCTCGGTCAAAGCCTCGACGGCTTTGGGGACGCTGGTTTTCGGCTCGACGCGGGCCGCCACCATCGCCGGACGGGCCCAGCGCCGCAAACCGCCGTCGGCCGCCGCGAGCAGCATCGGAGCGGGCCTGACGGTGGTGCCCCCGGCTCCCGAGATCGACCCGGCCAAAGCCATCCTGGCCAACCCCGTCGTGCCCGAAGACCGCCGCGTCTGCCCCAAGTGCGGGGCCCGCGTCGGCCAGTCCGACGACGGCTCCGACGGGCGCAGCGAGGGGTTCTGCCCCAGCTGCGGCGCGCCCTACTCGTTCACCGTCAAGCTCAAAGCCGGCGACCTGGTGGCCGGCCAGTACCGCGTCCAGGGGGCGCTGGCGCACGGCGGCATGGGCTGGATCTACCTGGCCCGGGACGAGAACGTCTCCCAGCGCTGGGTCGTCCTCAAAGGCCTGCTCAACTCGGGCGACTCCGACGCCTTGGCGGCGGCCATCTCGGAGAGCCAATTCCTGGCCCGGGTCGGGGCCCACCCGCTGATCGTCGAGATCTACAACTTCGTCACCCACGGCGACGCCGGCTATATCGTCATGGAGTACGTCGGCGGCCGCTCGCTGAAGCAATTGTTGCAACAGCGCCGCACCGCCAACCACGGCGCCCCCGACCCGCTGCCGCCCGACCAGGCGCTGGCCTACCTGATCGAGATCCTGCCCGCCATCGGATACATGCACCAGCTCGGCCTGCTCTACTGCGATTTCAAGCCCGACAACGTCATCCAGACCGGCGACAACCTCAAGCTGATCGACTTGGGAGGCGTGCGCCTAATCGGCGACAACGACTCGCCGATCTTCGGAACCGTCGGCTACCAGGCCCCCGAGGTGGCGACCAGCGGACCCAGCGTCGCCTCGGACATCTTCACGATCGGGCGCACGCTGATGGTGTTGTGCGCCGACGTGCCCGGATATCAAAGCGACTACGAGGTCACCCTGCCGCCGGCCGACAGCGCGCCGGTTTTCGCAGACAACGACTCCCTCTACCGCCTGCTGCAGCGCTGCTGCGCCGCCGACCCGGACGACCGCTTCACCTCGGTCGACGAGTTGCGCGCCCAAATGCTCGGCGTCCTGCGGGAAGTCGTCGGCCAGGGCGGGCGGGTCGCCCAGACTGCGGGCGTGTCGGACTATTTCCACTCGCCGACCGCCATTGGGGAGAGGGCCACCTGGCAGATCCTGCCACAACTGCGCCTGCGTCCCGACGACCCCAAACTCCAGGCCGTCTTGGACATCGCCGACCCGGCCCAGCGCCTGTCCGGGCTGGCCGGACTGGCCAAGACCGTCGAGGCAACCGTCGCCTCCGGCGTGGCCCACGTCCAAACCGGCGACCTCAAGGCGGCGGCCGCTGACGCCGGGTCGCTGTTGGCGGCCGACCCGTGGGAGTGGCGGGCGCTGTGGATCAGCGGCCTGGCCGCCATGGCGTCGTCCAACTATTCGCAGGCCCAGGCGGCGTTCAACTCCGTCTACGGCCAACTGCCGGGCGAATTGGCCCCGAAACTGGCCTTGGCCCTCGCCTGCGAGCAAAGCGAGCCCGCCCTGGCCGAGCGGCTCTACCTGACCTGCGCCGGGGCCGACGCCAATTACGCCTCGGCCGCCGCTTTCGGGGTGGCCCGAGTGCGGGCCAGGGCCGGACGGTGGCGCGAGACCGTCGAAGCCCTGGAGTTGGTCCCGGCGACTTCGCGCGGCTACGGCGAGGCGCAGCGTTTGCGGGCCCATTTCCTGGTGACGAACGTCGAGCCGGACAATCTCGACGCCGCCTTGAAGACGCTCGACCAAGCCAACTTCGACAAGGCCACCAAGACCAGCTACGAGGCCGCCCTGCTGGAGAAGGCCTTGGCCGCCAATCCCCGCTCTGCCCAGGCGTCGGCCCTGCGCCAACGCTTGGAGGCCGCATGGCGCGAGCTGGCCGCGGCCAGCTCCGATCCGGCCCAGCGCGCCCAATACGTCGACAAAGCCAACGCCATCCGACCTTGGAGCCTGCTATGACCCCGACGTTGAACTGCCCCGAATGCCAAGCCGTCGTGCAAGACTACGAGGCCTTCTGCCAATCGTGTGGGGCGCGGCTCTCCCCCACCGCCGCCCCGCCGACGCAGGCCGCCGCCAGCGCCGATCCGCCGTCGTCGCAGACTCGGCGGCTGGTCGAGCGGGCCAGCCAGGCGACGCTCTGCCTGCGCTGCGGCGGGCGCGTCGACGCCGACGGCTACTGCGGCCAGTGCGGCGCCAAGGCCCCGTCCGAACGGGACCATTTCGAGGCCGCCCCCGCCGACTGGGTGGCCGGAGTCTGCGACCGCGGCCAAGCCCACGCCGTCAACGAGGATGCCATGGCCCTGTGGGCCGACGCCGACCGCGCGGTGCTGGTCGTTTGCGACGGGGTGTCCAGCAGCTCGGACTCGGCGCGGGCCGCCCTGGCCGCCGCCGAGGCGGCCCTGGGGACGCTGGGCAACGCCGTGTCCACCCCCGAATCGGACCTCGACGCGGCTTTCGCCGCCGCCGCGTCCCATGCCAACCTGGCCGTCTTGGAGGCGTCCGGCTCCCAACCGGACAATCCGCCCGCCTCGACCATCGCCATCGCCACCGTGACCGCCGACGGGGTGCGCTTCGGCGGCGTCGGCGACTCGCGCGTCTACTGGCTGGGGCCGCAGCCACGCTGCTTGACGGCGGACGACTCGGTGGCGGCCGAGTTGATCGGCCAAGGCGTGCCGCGCGAGGTGGCCGAGGAGTCGCCCCAGGCCCACGCCATCACCCGCTGGCTGGGCCAGGGCACCCCAGGCGCCGACCCCCGCGTCGGCAGATTCCAGCCGGACGGTCCCGGCTGGCTGCTGGTCTGCTCCGACGGCCTGTGGAATTACGCCTCCTCGGCCGAGGAACTGGCCGAGCTGGTCGCCTCGCTCGGCGGGGACGACCCGGCCGCCCTCGCCCGCCAACTGGTCAAATGGGCCAACCAGCGCGGCGGCCACGACAACATCACGGCCGCCCTGGCCCGCGTGCGGCCTTGACCGGGCCGCTGTCGAATTGCCATCCCGGCAGCCCCGGCAGCCCCGCCAGCCCGAAGCGGGCGCGGTAGGCTGGGAGGGCGAGAAAGGACGAGAATGGCGAGTTTCGAATCCGCCGTCTACCAGAACGAATATCTGCCAGACGGCGGCACCGACGTCAACGCCATCGTCACGATCAGCTGCTCGCAGGCCGGGCAGGCCGGCCAGACCGGCGCCGGCGACGCCGGCGAGATCATCATCGTCGACACGTCCGGCTCGATGGGCCAGAGCAACATGGAGGCCGCCAAGGCCGCCGCCATGGTCGCCTTGGACAACATCCTCGACCAGACGTACTTCGCCGTCATAGCCGGCTCCCACAAGGCGTATCTGGCCTATCCGGTGGTCCAGTCGGGGCCCGGCATGGTCCGCATGGACGCCGACACCCGGCAGGCCGCCAAGCGGGCCATCTCGTATTTCCGGGCTGACGGCGGCACCGCCATGGGCACCTGGCTCAACCTGGCCAAGTCGCTGTTCGACTCGGTGCGGATCAGCGGCAACAAACACGCCATCTTGCTGACCGACGGCGAGAACCACAACGAGCGCCCCTCCCAGTTGGCGGCGGCCATCCAGAATTGCACCGGCGCGTTCCAATGCGACTGCCGCGGCGTCGGCGTCGACTGGCAGGTGCCGGAGATCCGCAAGATCGCCCAGGCGCTGCTGGGGACGGTCGACATCATCCCCAACCCCGCCGACATGCCCCGCGTCTTCGCCGAGCTGATGTGTCGGTCGATGTCGCGCGGCGTCGCCTCCGCCGACTTGCGGGTCTGGATCCCCCAAGGGGCGCAGATCTTGTTCGTCCGCCAGGTCTCCCCCAGCGTCGAGGACTTGACCTCCCGGGGCGCGCCCGTCGGGCCTTTGACGATGAGCTATCCGACCGGCGCCTGGGGCGACGAGGAGCGCGACTACCACGTCTCGGTGCGTTTGCCGGCCCGCAGCCTCGGCCAGGAGCAGTTGGCCGCCCGCGTCCAACTGGCCAGCGGCGCCCAGTTGCTGACGCAGGGCCTGGTCAAGGCCCGATGGTCGGCCGACACCAACTTGACCGCCCAGATCAACCCAGAGGTGGCCCACTACACCGGCCAGACCGAGTTGGCCCAGGCCATCCAGGAGGGGCTGGCCGCCCAGGCCGCCGGGGATGTGGCGACGGCCACCACCAAATTGGGGCGCGCCGTCCAACTGGCCGAGCAGACGCAGAACTTCGACGCCACCAGCAAATTGCGGAAAGTCGTCGACGTCCAGGAGGCGGCAACCGGTACTGTGAAACTCAAGAAGGCGGTGGACAAGGCCGACGTCATGGCGTTGGACACCGCTTCGACCAAGACGACCAGGATTCGGGGGTAGCCCGATGGCGAAACGTCCCGCGGCCAGCCGGCCGACTTGCCCGCTTTTCGAGACACCTGTGGAGCACCAATGAGCCAAGACAACCAGCCGACCACCCTGACCTGCCCCAACTGCCACGCGCCGAATGTGGCCGACGCGCTTTTCTGCGAGTCTTGCGGCTACGACTTCGTCAACCAGACCGACAACCCCTGGGCCCGGCCGCCCCAGGCGGTGGCCGTCGGCGGCGGAGGAACCGGCCCGCTCGGGGCCGGCCAGGCGCCGGACGCGGCCATCGACGACGAGTGGGTGGACGGCGCCGCCGCCGGCGGTCCGCAGCGCCAGGCCAGCCCCAAGGGCGGCGTGCAGTGGGTTGCCGAGCTGTGGATCGACCCCGACTGGTACGACGCCCAGGGCGCCCCCGACCCGATGCCGTCGGCCGGCCTGCCCGACATCGTGCCGTTGGTCTCCGAAACCAACCTGATCGGCCGCGTCTCCTTGTCCAAGCACACCTTTCCCGAGATCGACTGCGACCTGGACACCGGCGTCAGCCGCTCCCACGCCCGTTTGACGACCGACTGGACGCGCTGGTGGATCGAGGATCTCGACTCCGCCAACGGCACCTTCGTGGGCCCCAACAACGGCCCGCTGCCGACCATGCCGATCCCCCGCGGCCGCGTCGAGCTGGCCGCCGACCAGCGCATCTACGTCGGCGCCTGGACGCGAATCGTGATCCGCCGGGCCACCGACGAGGAGCGGGCGGCCTTCGCCGGTTGACGCCCTCGCCGGAGCGGTCGGCTGACATTCGGCCCGTGCGATAGCATGGGTGGTTGGATTAGGAGACATTTTGGAAGTCAAAGTGGGTATTCAGCATGTCAACCGGGAGTTGACCCTTGAAACCAAACAATCAGCGGCCCAAGTCGAAGAGGGCCTGGTGAAAGCCCTGTCGGACCAGTCGGTGTTCGCGCTGAGCGATGAGAACGGGCGCCGGGTCGTCATCCCGGCCGACAAGATCGCCTACGTCGACCTCGGCCAAGAGAAGGCCCGCCGGGTCGGATTCGGGCAGGTGTGATGAGCGAGCAGGAAAAAACTTTCGCCGATCTCGGCGTGTGCGAGGAAATCTGCCGGGCGCTGGACGAGGTGGGCATCGTCAACCCGTTCCCGATTCAAAACTTGTCGATCCCGATCGCCTTGGCCGGCACGGACATGATCGGCCAGGCCCGCACCGGCACCGGCAAGACGCTGGCCTATGGCATCGCCCTGCTGCAGCGCATCCAGCTGGAGGGCGACGAGGGCTATCAGCCAGGCCCGCCGCAGGCGTTGGTGATGTGCCCGACGCGCGAGCTGGCCCTGCAGGTGACGCAGGATTTGCAAGACGCCGGCAAGCACCGCCACGCCCGCGTCTTGACGGTTTACGGCGGGGTTGGCTACGAGCCGCAGCTCGATTCGCTGGCGGACGGCGTCGACGTGGTGGTGGGCACGCCCGGCCGCCTGCTCGACTTGGTCCATCGCGGCTCGCTGAAGCTCGGCAAGGTGAAGGTGTTGGTGCTGGACGAGGCCGACGAGATGCTCGACTTGGGCTTCCTGCCCGACGTCGAGGCGTTGATCGCCCGCACGCCGAAATCGCGCCAGACGCTGCTGTTCTCGGCCACCATGCCGGCCGCTGTGATGGCGCTGGCCCGCACGCACCTCAACCAGCCGGTCAACGTCCGGGCCGAGACCCGCGACGCCCAGTTGACCGTGCCGGACACCGCCCAGTACGTCTATCAGACCCACGACTTGGACAAACCGGAGATCGTCGGCCGCATCTTGCAGGCCGGCGAGCGGGGGCGGACGATGGTTTTCACCCGCACCAAGCGGGCGGCGCAGCGCCTGTGCGACGAGTTGGACGACCGCGGCTTCAAGGCCGCGACGATCCACGGCGACCTCGGCCAGGCGGCCCGCGAGAAGGCTTTGGAGCGTTTCCGCGACGGACGACGCGATGTCTTGGTGGCCACCGACGTGGCCGCCCGCGGCATCGACGTCACCGATGTGACCCACGTCATCAACTACGAGTGCCCCGATTCGGAGTTGACGTACGTCCACCGCATCGGGCGCACCGGGCGGGCCGGCGCCAAAGGCGTGGCGGTGACGCTGGTCGACTGGGCCGACGTGCCGCGCTGGAAGTTGATCAACCGCCTGCTCGGCTTGGGATTCACCGACCCGCCGGAGACCTATTCGACCTCGCCCAACTTGTACGAGGATCTGGGCATCCCGGCCGACGCCAAGGGCCGCCTGCGCGACCCCAAGCCGCCGAAGCCGCGCGACCACGACCGCGACGACCGCCGCGGATCGCGGCGCGGCTCTGGTTCGGAGCCGTCCGGCCAGGAGCAGCCACGCCGGGAGCGTCCCAAGCGCACCCGCGAGCGCAAACGCCTGCGCAACGGCCAACCGGTCGAGTCGGCCAAGCAGACCGCCAAGGCGCAGTGACGCCGGGGCCCGACTGACTCCGGGCTGTTTGGCAATTGGCACACACCAAATCGTGTAAGGTGGTCTCTTGGCCGCAAGGCCATGGCTTCGGGGCGACGCCCCCGAGCCGAGCCACGGGCTGTGGCGCAGTTTGGTAGCGCACTTGACTGGGGGTCAAGGGGTCGCAGGTTCAAATCCTGTCAGCCCGACGACGAGGAGCAACGCAAGCTTGCTTGCGATTGCTCCGAGGAGGAAGGGCTAATGGTGCGGCCACGTCGCGCACCGGCAAACCCTCGGCGCGAAGCCGCGAGACCGCCGCACGAGACGCGGCTGCCGCTATCGCCTTCATCACTTGCCTCCTTCCAAGAACCTCAGAATGCCTTTGGCGGTGTCCTCATTGACCTCGCTGTGGCGAGGGTTGAATGAACCGTTCACGCCGGCATCCTCGCACCCACGCCGCCAAGCCCGCATCCACACCCCGCCGCTTGTCACAGCTTGGTGGACCCACACCGGGCGGCTCTGCGCCCCTGAAACCTGCCGTCCCGGGGCGCGTCCTCCATTCCAGTCGACTGGGGGAAGTGTCTCAACGTACGGCGCAGACGGCCCACACCGCCGATCTCGGTGCTCCCGTCGAGACCGACGAGGCCATGAACAACTGCGGCACGCCATTGGCGCAGACCGCGCACCACGCCGCCCACTGCCTGGTGGCGAGCTAGGCTTTAGGTGCGCGAACGGAAGGACTCCCGATGAATCGCCGCCTGTTGTGTTGGCTCGCCTTTCTCGTGTTGTTGTTGGGCGCCTGCGCTGGACCGGCGCCGTCTCCGATCCAGGCCTCGCCGTTGTCGGAGGTCCGCACCGCACCGCCCACCGCCGCCCAAGCCCAAGCGCTAGGCGCGTTCGGAGCCAAACTGTTCGCCCAAGTCCGCGCTGACGGCTCGCCCAACCCGGTCATCTCGCCGCTGTCGGTTTTCTACGCCCTGGGGATGGTCGACGACGGCGCCCGGGGTCAGACCGCCGAGGCGTTCGAGCAAGTTCTCGGCTTGTCCGCCGAGCAGGCCCGCGAGGTCGCCGCTATCTGCTGGACGAGTTGTCTGACGCTGGCGCTGGCACCACCCTGGCCGCGGCCAACTCGGCCTGGCTGGACGACTCCCTGACCCCCAACTCTGATTGGGTCAACCGGATCAAGGCGTACTACCAGGCGGACACCGTGAACACCGACCTCCAGTCCGACGCGGCGCTCGGCGCGGTCAACGATTGGATCGACAAGAAGACGGACGGGCTGATCCCCAAAATGCTCGATTCGATCGGACACGACGACGCCGCTCTGCTGGTCAACGCGCTTTACCTCAAAGCGGCCTGGGCGCAAGAGTTCGACACCGACAACACCGGCAAAGGCCCGTTCCAGACGGCCTCTGGGGCAACCGTCACAGCCGACTTCATGAGTGCCGACCCCGCGACCAGGCGCTATTTCAACACCGGGTCGGCCGAGGGAGTCGTCCTGCCGTACAAGGACGGAAGGCTCGTCTTCGTCGCCGCCATGCCAGCATCCGGCGATCTGGCGCTGGAGGCGACCAGTATCGCCTCCTGGCTTGACGCCGCCCAGGACCACGCCCTCGTCGGGTTGTCGATGCCGAAGTTCCAAACCCAGTACGGCGCCGACCTTTCAGACCCCCTCAAGGCGCTCGGCCTCGAATCGGCGTTCGACACGGCGTCGGCGGACCTTTCCGGGATCGGGACGTCCTCGAAGGGACCGCTGGCCATCAGCCAGGTGCTGCACAAGGTCTCGATGTCGGTCGGCGAGAAAGGCACCCAGGCCGCCGCCGCCACGGTCGTCGTTGCCCCCGACGGCGCCGCCCCACCAACCGACCAGCCGATTCACGTCGACTTCAACCGCCCTTACGTCTACGCCGTCGTCGACCAGGCCACCGGCGTCCCGCTGTTCATCGGCGCGATGGACGACCCGTCGCTGGCTCCCCCGGAAGTCTCCTGACCCGCGAGTCCGACTCATGACGGCCCCGCTGCGTGCGGTTTCGGTCTGGTTGTTCACGACCGCCGCAAGGCTGGGGCGCCGTCAGCCAACCAGTTGGTGGAGGCGCTGGTGGGAAACTAGCTGGTCAACCAGCCTGCCACTGCGACGCCTGTCTGCCGTACTAAGGTTGAGTGGAACTGTGGCCAGCCGACGGGAGGACCCATGACCGACCAGTTCGCGATTGACGCGGCGGCACTTCGCGACGCGCTCTTGGAACAAAGAGCCATGAGGCTGCCTGGCGGGCTCTACCACCTCACGCAGGTCGCCTTGGCCTACAACTCCAACCGCATCGAGGGCAGCCAGCTCAGTCCCGAGCAAACCCGCTACATCTTCGAGACACGGACCGTCATCGGCGACGCCCGCGTCGACGACATCATCGAGACGTCCAACCACTTCCGCGCGTTCGACCGGATGCTCGACAACGTCGGCGCCGAACTGACCGCCACCCGCATCCGGGAATACCACGCCATCCTCAAGACCGGCACGTCCGACGCCCAAAAGGAGTGGTTCGCCGTCGGCGACTGGAAGCGCCGCCCCAACGTCGTCGGCGGGCGCGAGACGACTCCACCGGCCCAGGTCGGAATCGAGATCGACGCCTTGTTGGCTGCCTACCCAGGCCCGATGGCTTTCGAGGACATCTGCGACTTCCACCACCGCTTCGAGTCGATTCACCCGTTCCAAGACGGCAACGGCCGCGTCGGCCGGATCGTCATGTTCGGGCAATGCCTGGCGAACGCCGTCTTGCCGTTCATAGTCACCGACGACGAGAAGCTGTACTACTACCGCGGCCTGGCCCAATACGACGACGAGCCCGGCTACCTGCGCGACACCTTCCGCCACTTCCAAGACCGCTACGTGGCCGCCTTCGCCCGCTTCGCCGCCGACCCGAACAGCCGGCCAGGCTGAGCCGACGCCGCCGACCAGGCCACCGGCGTCCGCCTGTTCATCGGCGCGATGGACGACCCGTCGCCACCAACCCGGCCGCCACAGATCTCAGAAGGGCCTGCCCAGAAAGGTTCGCCGACAAGTAGTATCAATCCATGGAGAGGCCTGTTGCGGAGGCGCCAACGGACTGGCCGCGAGGGGCGTCATGACGAACTTTCTCGAGTTCTTGCAGAGCCTGTACTCGGCTTTCGACGTCAGCAAGATGCAGTGGTTCACCGTCGAGCCGACCTGGGTGGCGATGGACGTCGTCGTCTTGCTGCTGGGGGTCTACACCGTCGGCTTCATCATCACGCACGAAGAACACCCCAAGCAGATTCTGCTCGAGCTGTTCTGCTTCATCTTCTTGTTCGCCGGGGTGTACGAGAACCTGGCCTCGGTCATGGGCTGGTATCGTTTCGGCCGCTCGATCGTGATGCTCTTCGACGTGCCGATCACCGTCCCCCTGATCGAGGCCCTGTTCACGTACGCCGGCCTGCGCTTCCTAACCCGGCTGGCGATGCCGGCCTGGATGGTCGCGGCGATGTGCGGCGTGTTCGGAGTGCTGGCCGATTTGACCCTCGACCCGCTGGCCCTGGCCCAAGTGCGCGGCGGCATCGGGCGATGGTCGTGGTACATCCAGCCGGGCGACGTCAATCTCTTCGGCGCGCCGATCTACAACTACTCTGGCTGGTTTCTGATTTGCGGTTTGGGATCGGCTTTCATCATGCTCGGCCGCCGTTGGCACGAGAAGTCCGGCCACAACCGAATCGTCGGCATCGCCTATCCCCCTTTGTGCCTCCTGGGAGCCCTGGCCGTCATGGTGTCGCCGCTGTCGAGCCTGCTGCTGTGGCTGGGCCCATGGGGCTCGCGGGGCAGCGACACCGAATTGCCCATGTTTTTCGCCATGTTCGTGCTGTACGCCGCCATCCTGGTTTGGTGGCGAGGACGCCTGCGCGACACCTGGAGCGTGGCCGAAACGGCCGTCTTCCCCGTCGTCTTCGGCGTCTTCTACCTGACCAACCTGCTCTTCGACATCCTGGAGGGCCGCTTCGACATCCTCGCCTTCTCCCTGCCGTTCATCATCGCGCACGCCACCGTCTATGTGCGGGCGGTCGCCGCCTCACCTGTTGGCGCTCGCACCTTCCGCACTTGACCCCAAGCGGCATTTTCGCGCGAGGGACGCCTTGCGGAAATGCCGTCTGCCGTCGGCTTGGCGTCCCTGTCTGTCGCGCACACCCCACTCAACACTGGGGAATCACGGGGCGGTCGACACCCCGCCCATCATCGTCGCCACACCCCCGGCTTGCGGCCACCCCGGCGCCCGCCAAGACGACCTGCTACGCCACGATCAAAGTCACGTCGGCGAAGGTCGCAGCGAGCGGCGCACACCCGTCGACTTCGCCGTCATCGCGCCCGTCACTTCCACACGGCGATGGTTTGACGCTTGGGGACGGCGGAGGCGTCCAAGACGAACAGTTCGGGCGCCTCGTCTCGGGCGCGGGCGACGTCGTCCAAGATGCGCCTGACGTGGTGGCGCAGAACCTCGCCCGCCTTGTCGACTCGACGCCCGGCGGCGTCGACCCGTCGTGGATCGTGTGGCGGCCCTATGACGGGGTGGGCCGCGAGGTCCGCAACGGGCTCAACTTCACCGAGCGCGGCTTCGGCGTGCGCGGCGCGGTCGGCGTGTCCGATCGCGGCCACACGGCGGCTTCCCAATTGCGGTCCGAGGAGGTCGACTGGGACCGCCTGTTCGGCGAGCAGGGCGCGCGCTGGCTGCACACCGGCGGCATCTACGCCGCCCTGTCAGAGCAGGCCGCCGAGACGGCGTTGGCGGCGGCGACTCGTTCGCCTCCGGGCTGATCTACGGGCTGCTGTCGGGCGAGCCGCTGGCCACCGCCGTCGAGTACGGCGCCGCCCACGGCGCCCTGGCGATGACCACTCCCGGCGACACCTCCATGGCCACCAAAGCCGAAGTCCTCAAGCTGGCCTCGGGAGGCAGCGCCCGCGTTGTCCGCTGAGAGGTGATTCGCAAGTCGGTGCCGCAGCGAGGGTGGGCGATGGGTGGTGGAGCGCTCGGAGGGGGGTCGCCCTCGTGGTGGGGGTACGGGGGCCCCCGACGACGCACCGATCGGCGATCAGTGAGGCGTCGGCTGGGCTTCGCCGTCGTCCTCGCCCTCGGACAGCTCCTGAAGCAGCTCGCGCAACTCCGAGCGGATGAAATCCCTGGTGGCCAGGTCGTTGACGCGCAGCCGCAGGGAGGCGATCTCGCGGGCAAGGAAATCCATGTCGGCCCGCGACTGGGCGGCCACCTCGCGGTCGTGCTCCAGGCTGACGCGGTCGCGCGCCTCCTGGCGGTTCTGCGCCAACAGGATCAGCGGCGCAGCGTACGATGCCTGCACCGACAAGATCAGCGTCAACAGCATGAACGGGTAGGGGTCCCAGCGGCCAACCACCATCAGGATGGTGTTGAGCACCACCCACACCACGATGAACACGCTCATCCAGAACAGGAAGCTGGCCGAGCCGACGAACGACGCGATGGCCTCGGCGACGCGCCCGAAGGTGTCGGAGTCGACGCGCGGCTTGGGCAGCCAGTTGCGCTCGCGGCCGGGTGTGCTGAGACGGTCCGGGCTACTCATCGTCACCCTCCTCGTCTAGCTGTTGGCCGCGCCAGTCGTCCGGCAGGATGTGGTCGAGCACGTCGTCGACGGTGACCGCTCCCAACAGTCGGTTCTGGCCGTCCACGACCGGCGCGCAAACCATGTCGTAGGTGGCGAAATAGCGGCTGACCTGGGCGATGTCCGAGTCCGGGCTGAGCGGGGAGACGTTCGGGTCGATCATGCCCGCCACCAGCAGCGACGGCGGCTCCCGCAACAGCCGCTGGATGTGGACCGCCCCCAGATAGCGCCCCGTCGGGGTGTCCAGCGGCGAGCGGCACACGAACACCAGCGCCGCCATGGCCGGGGTGATCTCCTCCCGCCTGACGCTGGCCAAGGCGTCCGCCACCGTCGCGTCCGACCCGAGGACGACCGGCTCGGGGTTCATCAGGCCGCCTGCCGTCTCGGCGTCGTAGACGAGCAGGCTGCGCACGTCGGCGGCGTCCTCGGGCGCCATCTTCTCCAAGATATCCTCGGCCAGGGCGTCGTCGAGTTCGGCGATCAGGTCGGCGGCGTCGTCGGGGTCCATCTCCTCCAGCACGTCGGCGGCGCGCTTGGTCCCCAGCAGCGAGATCAGCTCAGCCTGCTCGGCCTCGGGCAGCTCCTCCAAAGCCTCGGCCAACTGCTGGTCGTCCATCGCCTTGACAACGTCCGCCCGACGGGACGGATCCATATCGTGCAGCTCGCGGGCGACGTCGGCCGGCTTCAACTCCGTCAGCCGCATCAGATACTCCTCGGCCGAGTGGGCCGGGGCCCCGACGAAGAAGTCGGGCACCTCCGACCAGTCGACGATGGTGACGTGGCCGCGTTGGAAGGGGCGGCGCGGCCCGGCCTCGCGCAGCGCCACCTCCGACAGCTCCCAGTCGTGGGAGCGGGTCTTCTTGATGGCGACGTCGAAGATGGTGCTGGAGCCATCCTCGCCCGGGCGGCGCACCTCGCGGTCGAAGATGTCGGCGATGACCAGTTTTTCGCGCTCCCACTGCTCGAAACGGCGGGTGTTGACCAGCCCGGAGATGATGACTTGGTTGGCGTCGATCGAGTGGACGCGCTCCATCGGGAAGAAGATCCGCCGCATGCCGAAGATCTCCACGACCAAGCCCTTCACCCGCGGCGGGCGCGGCTGGGTCCGGTTCTGGATGACGACGTCGCGGACTTTGCCGACCTGCTCGCCGTTGGCGTCCAACATCGGCAGCCCCTTGAGCCGGGACACGAAGATCGAACTGCTGGAGCCTTTCACGCCCCGAGACTACCTCAAAACCGGCCCGGAATTCAGGTCGCCTCGGTGTCGAAACGGGTCGCCTGCAAGGCCGGCTCGCCCTCGGCGGTCAGCGGTTCGCGGTCGCCGGTCCGAGCCGCGCCCAACGGCGCAGAGGGCCGCCCGCCCGACTCGCGCGGCCCGGACATCGGCTCCGCGTCCGGCGCCGCACCCCGCTGTGTCGACAGACCTACCCCGGCGCCGTCCGACGACTGCCCCGCAACCGGCTCTGCGCCTGCCTCGGCAACGCCCGCGTCGCCATCGTCCGCCGATGCCGGCGCAGCATCCCCACCGCCGCTGCGCTGAGGCTGGAGCTGGGCGACGGCTTCACCCAGGCCGCTCAACCCGGCCGATTCGCGCAGCGACGCGATCTCTCCCAGCGAATCGCCCAGCACCGACTTGGCCAGCTCTTTGGGGTTCAACGCCCGCAAGTCCAGATCGGCCACCTCGGGCCCCAGCTCCTCGCGCAGGGTGGCGCGGGCGTCGCCGGAGACGCGCCGCAAGTAGTTGACGATCCGCCCTAGCTTGCGGGCCAGCTCGGGCAGCTTGTCGGGGCCGAAGACGATGAGGCCGATGACGGCTAGCGTCACCAGTTCCGGGAACCCGATGTTGAAGTCGAGCATCGCCGGGCTACAGACCGGCCGCGTCCAACAGTGCCACGAAGGCCTCGGCCTGAGCCGGTGTGGCCGGCAGCAGCGGTTTGCGGACGCCGCCGGGATGGAATCCCCTCGCCGCCAGCCCGGCCTTCACCAGCAGGCAGCCCTGGGTGGCGAAGACACCGGTGAAAACCGGCAGCAGGGCTTGGTTCTGCGCGATGGCGTCGGCGACGTCGCCGCCCAGGAAGGCCTCGATCATCGCCTTGGCCCGCTTCCCGGTGAAATGGGTCGACGTCCCCACCACCCCGACGCCGCCCACGGCCAGCAGCGGCAGCGTGATCCCGTCGTCCCCGGCGTAGTAGGCCAAGCCGGTCCGGGCGATCACCTGCGACGACGCCACCGGCTGGCCTTTGGCGTCCTTGACGGCGACGATCCGCTGGTGCGCCGCCAGCGCGACCAGCGTCTCGGTCTCGACGGGCACGCCCGCACGGTGGGGAATATCGTAGATCATGATCGGCGCGGCGGTCTGCTCGGCGACGGTCCAGAAGTGGTCGGCCAGGGCGTCCTGCGGCGGCCGCGAATAGTACGGCGTGACGACCAGCAGCCCGTCGGCCCCGACGTCTTCGGCGTCGCGTGCCAGCTCGATGGTGTGCCGGGTGTCGAAAGTGCCGACTCCCGCGACGACCTTCGCCCGGTCGCCGACTTCGGCTTTGACCGCCCGCAGGAGGCGCTTCTTCTCCTCGTCGGTGGTGGTGGGGCTCTCGCCCGTCGTACCGTTGACGACCAGCGCGTCGTTGGCCTGCTCGTCGACAAGGTGGGCGGCCAGGCGACGGGCCTCGTCGCAATCGACGCCGCCGTCGGCTCCGAACGGGGTCACCATGGCGGTCAGGACGCGCCCAAAGATCGGTTCTGCCATAGACCCAAGCCTAATGCACGCCCACCGGGGCCCGGTTTAGTACGCTGGGTGCGTGAGTGCGAACACCCTGGCCGCCCTGGCCCCATTCCTCGACGATTTCTCGCCCGAACCCTCTGGCTCGGTGATCGCCCGCGAGCGCGGCGAAGTTTTGGGCCTGACGCCGGTCTCGGGCAACACGGCCGCCACGTTGACGGTGCTGGCCAAGGCCGTGGGCGCCAAGTCGGTGGTGGAGATCGGCACCGGCACCGGCGTGTCGGCTTTGGCGCTGCTGGCGGGCATGCCGGCCGACGGCGTCCTCACCAGCATCGACCCCGAACAGGAGTACCAGTTGGTGGCCCGCGAGGTGTTGACCCGCGAGGGCGTCGCCCCGCGCCGCTTCCGCCTCATTGTCGGTCTGCCGTTGAACGTCCTGCCCAATTTGGCCGACGGCTCCTACGACCTGCTGTTTGTCAACGGCGATCCGCTGGAGTTCGTCGAATACGTCGAACAGGCGCAGCGCCTGCTGCGCTCCGGCGGGCTGCTGGTGTTGAACCACGCCCTGTGGCAGGGCAAGGTGCCAGACCTCCGCAACGACGAGGATGAGCCGATAATCATCCGTGAGGCGCTGGAAGCCGTGGGCCGCTCGGACGATTTCACCGCCGCGCTGCTGCCAGTTGGCGACGGCCTGCTGGTGGCGGTCAAGGGTTGAGCCGCCGGACGATTCGCTGGTGCACGCCGCCGTCCGCCGCTGCTGCGCGTCGTGACATCGTCCTCACATCGCGCCCCCGGCGGGACTCGAACCCACGCGCGACAGATTAGAAGGCTGCTGCTCTATCCACTGAGCTACGGGGGCCTCGCCGCTCGTCCGATGTTACCGGTCGGAACGCGCCTGTGGCTAGCGCTAGAGTTGCCTCGTGAATGACGCGATGGTGTGGATTGACTGCGAAATGACGGGCCTCAACTTGGAGACTGACGCGCTGATCGAGGTGGCGGCGCTGGTCACCGACGGGGAGTTGAACGTTCTCGGCGACGGCATCGAGGTCGTCGTCAAACCGTCGGCGGCGGCGCTGGAGCAGATGGGCGATTTCGTCCGCAACATGCACACCGAGTCGGGTTTGCTGCCGCTGCTGGACGGCGGCCTGCCGATGGCGGAGGCCGAGGAGAGGGTGCTGGCCTACGTCAAACAGTTCGTGCCCGAGGCCGGCAAGGCGCCGCTGGCGGGGAACACGGTGGGCACCGACCGCGCTTTCCTGGCCCGCGACATGCCGACGCTGGAGGCGCACCTCCACTACCGCAACGTCGACGTCTCCAGCATCAAAGAGCTGGCCGCCCGCTGGATGCCGCGCGTCTACCACAACACGCCGGAGAAGACGGGCAACCACCGCGCCCTGGCCGACATCGCCGAGTCGATCGAGGAGCTGCGCTACTACCGAGAGGCGCTGTTCGTGGCCCCGCCCGGCCCAGACTTGGAGGTGTTGCGGGAGATCGCCGCCAAGCACCAAGGCGAGCTGACCTCGCAATTCAAATAGGAGGCAAACGATGGTCAAAGGGTTCAAGGAGTTCATCTCGCGAGGCAACGTCGTCGACTTGGCGGTTGGCGTCATCATCGGAGCGGCCTTCGGCAAGATCGTCAGCGCACTGGTCGACGGCGTCATCAACCCGCTGCTGTCGGCGATGATCGGACAGCCGTCGTTCGATTTCCTGAATGTGCCATTGGGCTCCAGCGAGGTCATGTTCGGCACGCTGCTGTCGGCCATCGTCCAATTCTTGCTGGTGGCGGCGGCAATCTACTTCTGCATCGTGCTGCCGCTGAACAAGTTGAACGCCCGCAAAGCCGCCGCCCCGCAGCCGGAGACCCCCGCCGACGTGGCACTCCTGACCGAGATCCGCGACCTGTTGGCCGACAAGCCCTGACCCCGCCCGGCTGACCCATGTGCCGCTGGCTGCCGCACCTCCCCAAGCCGCCGTCGGCGTGTCACGCGCCGCCTCCCTCAGGCGCAGACCAACTTCGTGCCATACACGCCCTAGCAAGCCATCGACTTCCAGTGACGCCTCGCCGTCAAGCGCCGACAACACGGATCGTCGCGGATTTCCACCCCGCCCCCCTTTCAGGCTAAGATGTCTAGGCTCCCAAGGGAGCCCACGGTGGCTGTAGCTCAGCTGGTAGAGCTCCTGGTTGTGGTCCAGGCGGCCGCGGGTTCAAGTCCCGTCAGCCACCCCAACGCAGGCCGAGCGCAGACGAGCCTGCTGGTATGCCGAGGCCAAGGCAGGGGTAATAGGGAGCGCAGCTCTCGAATACCCCGCTCTGACAAGACATTTCGACACAAGACCAAGGCGTCTTGGGATTCGTGCGGGATTCCCGGAGGGGATTCCACCCCGCCCGCCACGGTCAAGCCGCCACCATTGGCCACAGCGGCACCGCCGACCACGGCTTCACACACGCAGCAGTGTTCCGGCCGAACTTTGGGCGTTCGCTACACTGGGTTGTTGTTGGGACGCCACCCGCAACGGCCACCGGACCCCGCCGATGGCCACTCACCCCGTGCGAAGGAGCGAGATCATGTCAGACGAGTATCGCGGCGAACAAGTCCAGATCGGCGGCGGCTTCGGCGGGCTGGTGCCACTGGCCCAGCACGGCGCCATCACGATCAGCGACGGCCTGTTGACGCTGCTCGGTTCGGACGGCCAAGTCCTGGTGCAAGCACCGGCCAACTCGGTCACGGTCAAACAGGTCAAGATGACCCGCGGCCAAAGCGTCTTGCTCATGATCGACCAGAAGAAGTACAGCGTCTCGGTCGGCTGGGGCGAGAAGCTCGGCCAGCGGATCGGCGTGGTTGGGGCTGTGAGCCGCGAGAAGGACACCCGCGAGGCGACCCAGGCTTTCGTCGAGGCCCTGCTGGCCGCCGGCGGCGTCCAGGCCTGAGGCCGACGGCGCCTGTCCGGCCGCCCTTGGCTGACTTGGCCACAGTTTGCCGACTTGGCCACAGGTGGTCGAGTCGACGCCAAGCCTGCCCGCCTGGGCGGCGACGGCTGACCGGCGAGCGGCCGTCAATTCACGCGGCGACGCGGAAGACGCGGCCGGCGGCGACGAACTCTTCGCCGACGCGGACCCTCGGTCTGCCCTCGGGCTCGACAGGCGCCGTGCGATAGTGGCATCCCGCGCAGACGCCCAACTCGACATCCTGAATCCTGGGCAGCGTCTCGGCCAGCTCCGCCAACACCGGACTGCGCCGATCCAACAACCAGCCCTGGGTCAACGACCACCTGGCCAACGACACGTCGCCGCGACGCTCGGAAATGCGCACCAACGCCACCACCGAGTCCAAGAGCATGGCTTTGGTTTCCGCGACAATCTGCTCGGCCCAACGCCACGAACCGCGCGGCACATCGGCCAGCATCGACCCCCGTATCATCCGAACG
>JAISUF010000087.1 GCA_031272195.1 Propionibacteriaceae bacterium | reverse complement strand
ATGTTCAGGATCTCCTCCATCTTGTGCGAGATGTAGATGATCGCCCGCCCCTCGTCGCGCAGGCGGTTGATGATGGTGAAGAGGTGTTCGACCTCGGCCTCGGTCAGCGACGACGTCGGCTCGTCCATGATGATGACTTTGGCGTCGTAGCTGATGGCCTTGGCGATCTCGACCAGTTGGAACAGCGACGCCGACAGGTGCCCGGCCTCGGTGTCGGGATTGATGTCGAGGTCGACGCGCTTGAACAGCTCGACGGTCTGCTGGCGCATCTTGCGGTGGTTGACGATGCCGGGGGCGTAGAGGGGGAAGCGCCCCAGCCAGATGTTCTCCGCGACCGAGCGGAAACGCACCGGGTGGGGCTCCTGGTGGATCATCGAGATGCCCAAGTCGAGGGCTTGTTTGGCGGCGTTGATCGTGACGTCTTGGCCGTCGAGGCGGATCTCGCCGGAGTCTTGGCGGTAGATGCCGAACAGGCATTTCATCAGCGTCGACTTGCCCGCGCCGTTCTCGCCCATCAAGGCGTGGACGGTGCCGCGCTCGACGGTGAGGCTGACGTCGTCCAGGGCCACGACACCGGGAAACGTCTTGGTGATGTGGCTCATTTGGAGCAGGGGTTCGGCCATGGCTACCGCGATTCTGATCGTTGGGGAACTTGGGGACGACGCTTCGCCGCGAGGAAGTTGACATTCATGGGAACGATTATTCCCCAAGTGGCGGTCCCGCGTCGTCGAAACACCGTTGAGGGAGCCCGTCGTTGGGCTCCCTCAACGGTTGGGATGTTATGCCTCGGTCACCTTGACGTAAGGAATCCAGACGTACTTGCCGTCCGTGATCTCGTAGCCGACGGTGTCCTGGGAGACGTTGCCCTGAGCGGCCGCAATCGACAGATTGACGACGGCCTTGCCCTGGTTCTCGGCGTCGTTGAGGACGGTGCCCAGCAGCGAGCCGTCCTTCAAGGCGGCCTTGCCCTTGTCGGTGGCGTCGACGGAGACGACCGGGATGTACTTGGTCGGATCGCCCTTGTCGGCGGCCGACTTGTTGTAGCCGTTGGACTGCAGGGCGGCGATGGCGCCCAGGCCCATGTCATCGTTGTTGGCGATGACGGCTTCGATCTTGTCCAGGCCGATCGAGGTGATCCAGTTGTTCATCAGGTCGGTGGCCGCAGACGTGTCCCAGTTGGCCGACTGGTTGGCCAGCATGCAGTCGGTCGGCGGGGAGGACTGCGTCCAGGAGTCGATGTCGAAGTCGTCGATCAGGCCGGCATCCGCCAGGGCCTTCTGCGAGTACTTCGAGCGGGCGACGGCGTCCTGGTGGTTGATCTCGCCGGTGATCATGACGAACTGGACCTTGCCGTCGCCATTCTTGTCGGCGTCGGGATACTGCTTGAAGTAGTCCACCAGCATCTCGCCCATCATCGTGCCGGAGTCCTCAGCCTTGGCGCCCACGTAGTAGGCCTTGTCGTAGCTGTTCATGACGTCGTCGGACGGCTGCTTGTTGAAGAAGACGATCGGCAGGTCGGCCCCTTGGGCGGACTGCAGCACCGGGTCGATGATGTCGGCCTTGACCGGGTTGATGGCCAAGACGTTGACGCCCTGGGTGACGAAGGTGTTGACGATCTCGTTCTCCTTGGCCTGGTCGTTCTGGCCGTCCTGGATGTCGATGCTCGCGTCCTTGGCCGTGGCCTCGGCGGACATGGCCTCGCGCATGCTGCTCATGAACGTGTCGTCGAACTTGTAGACGACCGAGCCGATGCTGACGGGGCCGGTTGTCGTCGAGGCGGCGGTGGTCTCGTCACCGCCGGCCGCTGAAGATGTGGTGTCAGTCGGCGTTCCGCCGCTGGAACAAGCTGACAGGGCCATGGCGAGGCCGAGGCCGCCCATAACTACCGCATGGATACGTTTCACAGGATCTCCTCCTTGAGTCGAATAATCACGGCGATCAGTGCCTGGCCCATGGTGGCCCGCCGATTGTCCGGAGGGCTCCGCTGGAACGTTCAACACCGCCGCCGCCGTTTTCATTGTGAGCGCTCTCAAACGGCGTTGTCAAGGAATTCGCGAGTCGTTATCGAACTCACAGGTGGCCTGGCAAGCGGCGATTCAGCCGACGGCGCAATAGCTGCGTCCACCTGATGGGACGCCGAATGCGGGCCCGATCGGACCCGCATTCGGCTGGGGGGGGCGCAGGGGCGGCTATCCGCAGACCGCCGTCCTGTCGCCGGCGAAGACCAGAGCGGTGGGAGTGCTGCCGCAGACGGCCTGCGACAGGCCGCCGGCGGATGCGGCCGGCGCCACTCCGGGGACGCGGGCCGAGGCGCCGAGCAGCGTCTCCAAGACGCCGGGGGTGGTCGGGGCCTCGATCTTGACGTCGTCGGGGTTCAGACCGAAGTCCTTGGCGATCTGGCGGAAGGCGTCGACGCGGTCCAGCTCGGCGTCGATCAGGTGGTTGGCGGCGGCGTCGCTGGCGTCGAAGATGTGGGCGCCGAAGACGTTCTTGATGGTGTCGGCGGGGATGCCCCGGCCCTGCGAGACGTGCGCCACGAACTGCTCGTACGGCGCCTCGATGGAGTCCTCCAGCATGGCCCGTTCGGACTCGGTCAAGGGCCGGTAGGGGTCGCCGAAAGTCTTGCCGTCGCCTTTGGTGATGTACTCTTGCGTGATCTGCTCTGCCGTCACGCCGCCGCTCAGGATGCCGCCGTCGACGCCGGTGACGTTCTTGTATTGCTGAAGCGGTCCGATGTAGACGCCGATCGACCCGATCCACGCCCCGTGGTCGGCGTAGATGACGTCGGCCCCGGCCATCGCCAGCATGCCACCGGAGGCGGATTCGCCCTCCACGTAGGCGGCGACTTTGTGGCCGGTGCGCTCCTGATAGCGCGAGACGGCGTCGGCGATGGCCCACGAGCCGTTGATCACGCCGCCGGGGGTGTTCATCAGCAGCAGCAGGCCGTCGGCGTCGTCGGCGTCCAGCTTGTCGATCTCGACGGCGATCTCGTAGCCGTAGGTGCCGGCATCGGCCAAACCGCCGCTCGACGAGTCGGCCAGGATCATGCCGTTGACGCGGAAGGCTCGGATCGTCTTGGCTGCGGTCTCCTTGCCCCAGACGGTTTCGAGATTCTCGCCCGACTCCAGGTTTGTGGACAGCAGGACGGCGAAGGTGGCGGCCATGATGATCGTCGAGAGGATCGAGCCGATGGTCAAGACGATGGCGAAACCCGCGCCGGCGCCGGCCCCCAGGCCGAGGCCGTGCAGGAAGCCGCGATTCGGTTTGGGCGGTTTGGCCGCCGGGGCCTGCACGTCTGGCGGCGGCGCGTCGACGGTGGGCGAAACGGGGCCTTGGGCTGACGGCGCAGTGCCGTACGGGTCGGGCGCGGTCGTCGCGGCGGTGGCGTCCAGCGCAGTGTCGGCGGCCGTGGACGGCTGGTCCGGGGAGCCGTAGAGCGGGGCGACGGGGTCGGCCTGGCCGGCGGCGGGGGACTGGTTGTCGATGCTGTTGTTCTCGGTCATTTCCTTCTCCTTGTCCGAGGTTTGGTTGACGCCATCCAGCCTGCTCGGCCAAGCGGTCGGGGCACATCGGGATCGGGGCCGGACCGCCTCGTGCTTTCGGCCGGACATGCCAGCCGTTCGGACGATGGGCAGCGGGCCGGTTGGTCTATAGGCTGGCGGTATGACGATGCCAGGCAGTGTGCAAACCTCCGGCGCCCGCCTGATCTGGGGCGAGGTGTGGCGGTGTTTGGTGGCCGTCGCGATTTCCGCCATGTCGCTGGCGATGTACTTGGACCCGGACTTCGACCAGCTAGGCCCCCACCCCGTCTTCTGGTTGGAAGCCGCCTGCCTGCCGGTGGCCCTCGGCTTGCTGTTGTTGCGCCGCCGCTGGCCGCTGGCGGTCGCTTTGGCGCTGAGCGTCCTGGCCTCGTTCTCCTACACCGCCGGCGGGGCCGAGCTGATCGCTTTGGTCTCCTTGGCCACCCATCGGCGGTGGGGCCAGATGGGCGTCGCGGTGGCCGCCACCGTCGCCAGCGGTCAGATCAGCTCCATCCTCTATCCGACCGACGTGGCCGCTGCCATACCGGAAGTCGTCGGCCTGCTCGGGCCGTACACCGGGCTGGCGCTCACCCTGGCCGGCGTCGTTTACTCAGCGCTGATGACCTGCCTGCTCATGGCTGTCGGCGTGGCCATCGGCTCCCGCCGCGACCTCAACCGGTCGCTGCGCGAGCGGGCCGAACTCAACGAGCGGGCGCAGGCGGCGCGGGAGGAACAGGCGCGGGCGGCCGAGCGGACCCGCATCGCACGGGAGATGCACGACGTCATCGCCCAGCTGATCGCGGCGGTGGTGGGCGACTCGCGCCGGGCCCAGGCGACGGCCCGGCTGGCCCGCCTGACCGACAAGGAGTTGGAGGTGGCCAAGGGCGTCGCCCAGGGCGCGTCCAACGCCGATATCGCCGAGCAGTCCCACATGAGCCTGTCGACGGTCAAGACGCATATCGCCCACGCCATGGAGAAGCTCGGCGCCGACAACCGCGTCCAAGTGGCGATCATCGTCCACGAGGCCGGCGCCTGACGCGGCGGGCCCGTTGGCGCGCCTGCCCGTCCGCTGCCGCGCTTGCCCGTCCGCCCGCATCCGACCTCGCCCGGACCGGATCGGCCCAAGGGCCGCCCACCACCTGCGGCTTTGACGTAATGTGTTGACATTATGGCTTGTCCAATAGTAGAGTAGGTGCCCGAAACGGGTACCCGTGCTGCGACAATGGGGTACGTTGAACTGTGTATCCCACGCCTGCGGGTGCCACCGCCGGCAACGTTGAAAGAGGCCAAACATGCCCATTGCAAGTCCTGAGAAGTACGCCGAGATGCTCGATGCCGCCAAGAAGGGCTCCTATGCCTTCCCGGCGATCAACATCACCAGCTCGCAGACGGTGAACGCGGCCCTGGCGGGCTTCGCCGAGGCCGGCTCGGACGGCATCATCCAGATCTCGACCGGCGGCGCCGAATACGCCTCCGGCCCGACCATCAAGAAGATGGTCGACGGGGCCGTCGCCCTGGCCGAGTACGCCACGGTCGTCGCCAAGAACTATCCGGTCAACATCGTGCTGCACACCGACCACTGCCAGAAGGAGAAGCTGCCGCTCTACGTCGAGCCGCTGATCGCCATCTCCCAAGAGCGCGTCGACAAAGGCCAGAACCCGCTGTTCCAGTCGCACATGTGGGACGGCTCGGCCATTCCGGTGGAGGAGAACCTCCAGATCGCCGACCGCCTGCTCAAGCTCACCTCGGCCGCCAAGATCATCCTCGAGATCGAGGTCGGCGCGGTCGGCGGCGAGGAGGACGGCGTCGTCGGCGAGATCAACGAGAAGCTCTACACCACCGTCGAAGACGGCATGCGCACCATCGAGGTGCTCGGCTTGGGCGAGAAGGGCCGCTACATCACGGCGCTCACCTTCGGCAACGTCCACGGCGTCTACAAGCCGGGCCACGTCAAACTGCGCCCCGAGGTGCTCAAGGAGATCCAGGACGCCGTCGGCGCCAAGTACGGCGTCGACAAGCCCTTCGACCTGGTCTTCCACGGCGGCTCCGGCTCGTCCGACCAGGAGATTTGGGACGCCGTCGACTATGGCGTCAGCAAGATGAACATCGACACCGACTGCCAGTACGCCTTCACCCGCCCGGTCGCCGAGCACATGTTCCGCCAGTACGACGGCGTGCTCAAAGTTGACGGCGAGGTCGGCAACAAGAAGATGTACGACCCGCGCGCCTGGGGCAAGGCCGCCGAGGCCGGCATGTCGAAGCGCGTCATCGCCGCCTGCGAGCGCCTGCGCTCGGTCGGCAAGACGATCGGCTGACGCGACAAACTCGCGCGAGGCCCGGGCGACGAACGTCCCCGGGCCTCGTCGCGTCCTGGTCCGCAGAACGCTTTGCCGAGATCTGCGACGCGCCGCCGCCAGGTCGTATCCTCGTCCGCGCGTGGTGTCTGCGAGTCGGCTCCGCTGGCGGACCGAGCCGCTACCGCCGTCCGGGCTCAGCCGTCCGGCGCGCCCGCTGGTAGGCTTGGCTGGCCGCTAGCTAAGGAGTGAACATGCCTGGAATCGTCGTCGTCGGCGCCCAGTGGGGCGACGAGGGCAAGGGCAAGGCCACCGACCAACTCGGCGACCGCGTCGACTACACCGTGCGCTATTCGGGCGGCAACAACGCCGGCCACACGCTCGTCGTCGACGGCGAGAAATACGCCCTCCACCTGCTGCCGTCGGGCATCCTCAACAACTCCGTGCCGGTCATCGGCAACGGCGTCGTGGTCGACCTCGACGTGCTGTTCGAGGAGATCGACGGCTTGGCGGCCCGCGGCGTCGACACCTCCAAGCTGCTGGTGTCGGCCAACGCCCATTTGATCGCCGGCTACCACCAGACGATGGACCGCGTCACCGAGCGCTTTCTCGGCAAGCGCAAGATCGGCACGACCGGGCGCGGCATCGGCCCGGCGTACTCCGACAAGGTCAACCGCCTGGGCATCCGCGTCCAGGATCTTTTCGACGAGCCGATCTTGCGCCAGAAGGTGGCCGCCGCCCTGGAGCAGAAAAACTATCTGCTGGTGAAGGTTTACAACCGGGCCGCCATCGATCCCGACGAGGTGGCCGACCACCTGCTGGGGCACGCCGAGCGGCTGCGCCCGATGGTCGCCGACACGGCGCTCGTACTCAACCAGGCCCTCGACCGGGGCGAGGTCGTGCTGTTCGAGGGTGCCCAGGCCCACCACCTGGACGTCGACCACGGAACGTATCCGTATGTCACGTCGTCCAACCCGATCGCCGCCGGCGCCTGCACGGGCGCGGGGGTGGGGCCGCGCCGCATCGACCGAGCCATCGGCATCGCCAAGGCCTACACGACGCGGGTCGGCGAGGGACCGTTCCCGACCGAGCTGCTCGACGACGACGGCGAGCGCCTGCGCCGAGACGGCGGCGAGTTCGGCACGACGACGGGCCGCCCGCGCCGCTGCGGCTGGTTCGACGCGCTGGTTGTCGCCCGCGCCTGCATGGTCAACGACTTCACCGACATTTTCCTCACCAAACTGGACGTCCTGACCGGCTGGGAGCGTATCCCCGTCTGCGTCGCCTACGAGGTCAACGGGCAGCGCACCGACCAGTTGCCGATGACGCAAACCGACTTCCACCACGCCGTGCCCGTCTACGAATACCTGCCCGGCTGGAGCGAGGACATCTCGGCGGCCCGGCGGTTCGCCGACCTGCCCGCCAACACCCAGGCCTATGTCCGCCGTTTGGAGGAGCTGATCGGGACGCGCATCTCCGGCATCGGCGTCGGCCCGGAGCGCGAGCAGTCCGTCATGCTGCACGACTTGCTGTGACGACGCCAGCCGCGCCGCCTCGGCTCAGGCTTCCAGCCGCGACAAGTCGACGCCGACCCGCCCGGCGCTCAAGGCCCGCACGATCGAGTCGAGGGTGGCCGGCATCATGTCGGTCAGGCCCAGCGGCAGCCAGGCTTTGCGGCCGTCGCGGGCGGCCAGGCTGAGTTTGGGCCCGCCTCCGAAACGCCTCGCGGTGACGGCCATGGCGGCCACCTCGCCCCAGCCGAACCACTGCTGTTGGAAGAGCACGCCGTCGCGGTTGAGGCCCAGCGCCAGCGGCTGGCGGGCCCGTTGGGCGTCGCCCTCGGCCCGCCGCCAAGCCCACAAGTCGTAGAGGGCGAAGACCACCGTGTAGAAGGCGAACACGGCCACCAGCCAGGGCAGGTAGGAGGCGAATTGGTCGCGGGCCGCCAGCCAGATGCCGAGTCCGAAAACGATCACCGCCACAACGCCCCAGACGATCCGCCAGACCAGCGCCGAGCGGCGGCTTTGGGCGCGGCTCTCGCCCAGTCCGGGGACATAGTAGACGCCAAGCTCGTCGATCATCGCGCCACCGGCCCCTGGATCGGATCCGGCCGCAGCTGTTGCGGGGGCGGCGGCCACGGCATGACGATCATTCCCAGACGGCGGGCAGAGCGCCGCGGCCAGTCGGGCGGCGGGAGCAGCGGCCACGGGGTGACGCTCATTCGGCCAGCGCCTCCTTGCGGCGGCGGGCCAGCAGATACTCCACGCCCATCGGGATCAGCGACACCAGCACGATCATCACCAGCACGGCGTCGATGTTGTCGCGGATGAAGGGGATGTTGCCCAAGAAGAAGCCGGCCACCGTCACGCCGATCGCCCAGATGACGCCGCCGATGGCGGTGTAGGTGATGAACGCCCGGAAGCTCATCTTGCCGATGCCGGCGATCAGCGTCACGAAGGTGCGCACGAACGGCACGAAGCGGGCCAGGATCAGGGCCCGGTTGCCGTAGCGCTCCAGCAGCTCGTGGGTTTTGTCGACGTGTTTGGGGGCGAAAATCTTGCCGACCAGGCCCTCGCGCGGCTTGAACAGCTTCGGCCCGATGAAGTGGCCCAGCCAGTAGCCGGCCACGTTGCCGGCGACGGCCGCCACCGTCAAGACCGCGCAGCTGGCCACCAGCACCTCCCACGGGGCCATGCCGGGGAAGGTGATCGAGGGCGGGTTCATGGCCACGAACATGCCGACGGTGAACAGCAGGGAGTCGCCCGGCAGCACGGGGAAGATGGCGCATTCGATGAAGACGATGAACGCCACCCCCCACAGCGCCCAGTTGCCCAGCGAGTGGATGATAACCGCCGGGTCGAGCCAGTCCGGCAGGAGCAACGGCAGCATGACGACTTCGCTGAGCATAGTGCCCCAAGCCTACCGGACCCGCCAAGGTCGGGGATCGGTGCCGACCCTGGACGGCCAATCCGCGCAGCCGCCTTCGTCGGTGGTGCGGACAGTAGCTCTGGGCCCGCTCCTGGGCAGACACCGGCGGGGCGAACGGCAGGCGACTCCTACCAGGCACTCCCTGCTTTCTCCTGGCCAGACCCGGTCGGCGAACGCTGTCGGTGGCGACACCGCCTGGTGCGGCCCGCCGCTGGATTTCGGATCGGCGGCGCGGGCTGGCCATACTTGGGGCGTGGGGTTGTTGAGTGACGACGAACTGGCCGGCGCGAGCAGTCCGGGGGTGGGGCCGGCGCCGCGGCCGTGGCCCGACGACCCCCGCCTCGATCCGCGGTTGCTGGCGGAGGGGGACCGCCGCAACGTCCAGGACCGTTTCCGCTATTGGACGATGGACGCCATCCGGGCCGAGCTTGCCCGCGCCAAGGCGGCGCTGCACGTCGCCATCCAAAATTGGGAGCACGACTTCAACATCGGCTCGATGGTGCGCACGGCCAACGCCTTCAACGTCGCGGCGGTCCACATCATCGGCCGGCGGCGCTGGAACCGGCGCGGCGCGATGGTCACCGACCGCTACCTCGACGTGCTCCACCACCCGGACGCCGCCGACTTCTTCGCCTGGGCGCAGGCGGCCGGCGTGACGCCGATCGGCGTCGACAACCTGCCCGGATCGGTCCCGCTGGAGTCCGAGCGCCTGCCCGAGGAGTGCTGCCTGGTGTTCGGCTCGGAAGGACCTGGCCTGACCCCCGACCTGGTGGCCGGCTGCCAACGCCTGGTCGCCATCACCCAATACGGCTCCACCCGCTCCATGAACGCCGGCGCCGCCGCCGCCATCGCCATGTACCACTGGTCCCTCCAGCACCGCCAGGGCGATGCGCAGGCTCAACGCAGAGCGGCTGGCGCCCAGACGTAGGCTAGAGGACGGGAGGAGGCGTCATGTTCCGCCGCTGGCTGGCCCTCGACCGCTTCGAGCGGCGTCACAAACCTAAGTCGTCCAACCCGATGGCGTAACGGTACGGCAGCCCGGCCGCCTCGACGCGCTCCCGGGCGCCGGTGGCGCGGTCGACGATGACGGCCACGCCGACAACCTCCGCCCCCGCCTCGCGGACGGCCTCGACCGCCGTCAGCACGGATCCGCCCGTGGTGGAGGTGTCCTCCACCACCAGCACCTTCTTGCCCGCCACGTCGGCCCCCTCGATGCGCCGCTGCAGGCCGTGCGACTTGGCCTCTTTGCGGACGACGAAGGCGTCCAGCCGCTGGCCGGCGTGGGCGGCGTCGTGCAACATCGCCACCGCAACCGGGTCGGCGCCCAGCGTCAAACCGCCCGCCGCCTCGAAATCCCAATCGGCGACCAGTTCGCGCATCACCGCCCCGACCAGCGGCGCGGCCCGCCCGTGCAGCGTCACCCGTCGCAGATCGACGTAGTAGTCGGCCTGCCGGCCCGAGGCCAGCGTCACCTTGCCGCGCACCACGGCCAAGGCTTTGACCAGTTCGATCAGCTCGTCGCGTTTAGTCACCCGTCAAGGGTAGCGTGGCGCGGCCGCCCACAACCGATGGCACGTCGCCGGTCGTCCGACAGGGATCGAATGGGGCCACCGCGACCCCTTCGACCGTTTGCTGGCGGGACAGGCGCTGACCCACGGCGTGACACTGGTCAGCGCCGACCGGACCTTCCAGGAAGTTCCCGGCTTGCGCCTGCTGCCCTGAGTGGCCGCGTCCGGCGGACGGGTGGCCACTTGATTGCGTCGGTCCACTCCTGCCAGTCGGCCGGTCGAGCGTCGGCGGACGGGTGGCCACAGATCCGAGGGCGAGTCGGGGCCGAGTGGTTCTAGACTGCCTTTGTGGCCAGCCAGATTGTTGCGGCGCCGGGCGGGGCGTACGTCGTGCGGACGGGCAAGACGGAGCAGTCTTGGGTCGATCCGCAGCGGCCATTGCTGTTGGAGTTCGACTACGTGCAGCGCATCGCCGAGGTGTTGGAGGAGACGGTGCTGGCTTGGGGCGGGGACGCCGAGCGCCTGCGGGTCGTCCACGTCGGCGGCGGCGGCTTGACGCTGCCGCGTTACGTCGCCGAGCGGCGTCCCCACACCGCGCAGGTCGTCTTGGAGCCCGACGCCGACCTGGTCGAGGAGGTCCGCCGCGTCATACCGTTGCCGCCGCGCAGCGGCATCAAGATCCGCCCAGTCGACGGCCGAACGGGTTTGGCGGCGATGCCCGACGACTACGCCGACGCTCTGGTCTTGGACGCCTTCGCCAACGCCCAGGTGCCGGCCGGGCTGGCCACCGTCGAATGGTTCGCCGAAGTCGGACGGGTGTTGCGGCCAGGCGGCGTCGCCGTCATGAACGTCACCGACAAGGGCCCGTTCAACTGGGCGCGGCGCTGCCTGGCGGGCGTGGCGTCGGTCTGGCCGCACGCGGCGCTGGTCGCCGAGGTGCCGGTCTTCAAGGGGCGTCGCTTCGGCAACCTGGTGGCGGCGGCGTCGTCAGACCCGCTGCCGATCCGCGCTTTGGAGAGGGACGCCGCCCGCGCCCCGTTCCCCAACCGCCTGCTGCACGGCCCCGAGCTGGCCTCCTGGATCGGCAACGCCGTCCCCTTCACCGACGCCGACGCCCAGCCCTCCGAAGACCCCTTCTCGCGCGGCTGGTTCTCCTGAGCCCGCCCCGCCCGCGCCTTGCCGGGCCAGGCCGACCGAGCATTGCCCGCCCCGCGCCGGTCCTGGCCCGGCGATGAGCGCGTGGCGGTCGCGCTGCGAGTACGCTCATGAGCATGGCGTGCGCAAAGATCCTGAGCGACGAATTGGCGAAGGCCGATCCGGGCTCGTACGTGCGCCTAACCGCCCACTGGTTGACACATGGCGATCCCGCCGATGACCCAGGCCAAAGCGCAGACCCCAGGCTGGGGGCGCTCGTCGCCTCGGCTGCCGCCTACCGCGCCAGGGCATTGGGCCAAGAACCGCCGGCCTGGGCATGGGAACCCTCCCGCATACTGCCGTCATTCTGGCATCCGGGCGAGCAGGCGTTCTTCGCCTGGTCGCTGGCCCACACGCCAGCCGATTTCTTGGGGCACGGGGTCGTCATCGAACGAGATTCCCTGGAGTCGGTGTGAGCGACGACCACATGCTGGCTCTGGGGCGCGATCAGATGATCGCCCTGCTGTCGGAACTCGGCTCGCGACTGGACGAGCAAGGCGTCCAGGCGAGGCTGTTCGTGGTCGGTGGGGCTGCGATGGCCTTGGCGTTCAACTCGCGGCGTCTGACCGCTGACATCGATGGCGTCTTCGAGCCGAAGGCGAAAGTGTACGAAGCGGCCGACCAAATGGCACACGCCCATGGTCTCCCGCCAGACTGGCTCAACGACGGCGTCAAGGGCCTCCTCCCCGGCCCCGACCCTGAGGCGAGAGTGCTCTTGGACGTCCCTGGCCTGTCGCTGTCGGTCCCGTCGCCTCGATACTTGCTGGCGCTGAAAGTGGCTTCCGCGCGGTTCGACCGCGACCTTGACGACATCAAGATCTTGGCGGACGCGTGCGGCGCCCGAGACGCCGAGCAAGTGCTCCAGATCGCCGAAGAAGTCATGGGCGAGGGGAACCTGCCGCGGAAATCTCAGTTCGCTGTCATGGAGTTGTTTCCACCTGGACCCGTGAATCCAGAGCGTCCAACAACAGGCAGTGGCTAGACGGACGGACACGTCCGTCCAGCAGTTTCGCAGCGGTCGACTCTTCCATTCGTCGCTGACGACTTCGCCGAAGGGCGCCATCGACTCGCTGAGCGCGTCCGCCACGGCCACAAGGTAGGCTGGGGAGGCTATGACTGATTCCACTGGCGCGCGGCTGCGGGTCGCGCCTTCGCCGACTGGCGATCCGCATGTCGGCACGGCCTACATGGCGTTGTTCAATTTGGCTTACGCGCGCAAGGCCGGCGGCAAGTTCGCGCTGCGGATCGAGGACACCGACCGGGCGCGCTTCCGGGAGGACTCCGAGCAGCAGATCTTCGAGTCTCTCCGTTGGCTGGGGCTGGATTGGGACGAGGGCCCCGACGTCGGCGGGCCGTACGCGCCCTATCGCCAATCGGAGCGGCTGGAGACGTACCGCCCCCACGTCGAGCGGCTGATCGCCGAAGGCCACGCCTACTATTGCTGGTGCTCGCCGCAGCGGCTGGCCGAATTGCGCGACGCGCAGGCCAAGTCGAAGCAGGCCGACACCGGCTACGACCGCCTTTGCCTTGGCATGACGCGCGACGAGCGGGCCAAGCTGCCGGGATTCTCCGATACGCCGGTGGTGCGGATGTTGATCCCCGACGACGCGCCGCTGACCTTCAGCGACGTCATTCGCGGCGCCGTGAAGGCCCCCCGGCCCGACGACCAGGTGATCTTGAAGGCCGACGGCTTCCCGACGTACCACCTGGCGGTTGTCGTCGACGACCACTTGATGGGGATAACGCACGTTGTCAGGGGCGAGGAGTGGATTTCGTCCACGCCCAAGCACATCCTGCTGTACCGCTGGCTGGGCTGGGACGTGCCGGCCTTCGCCCACATGCCGCTGCTGCGCAACCAGGACAAGTCGAAGATCTCCAAACGCAAGAATCCGGCCGCCCGGCTGCTGTGGTTCCGCGAGCGCGGCTATCTGCCCGAGGCGCTGCGCAACTTCCTGCAACTGATGGGCTACCCCTGCGAGGAGGGCCACGAGGTGACCAGCTTCGCGGAGTTCGTCGACGGTTTCGAGTGGTCGAAGGTGAACACCGTCGGCCCCGTCTTCGACCTCAAGAAGCTCGACTGGCTCAACGGCGCCTACATCCGAGCCCTGTCTGACGACGAGCTGGCCGCCCGCATCGAGGAGCATCTGCGCTACGCCGGGACGTGGGGCGAGGCCGTGCCCGCCCGCCACCGCGAGATTTTGCGCCAAGGCGCGCCGATCATCAAGGAGCGCCTGGTGACGCTGGACGAGGCCTTGCCCAAGCTCGGCTTCCTGTTGGCCGACGACGACGACTTCCTGGCCGGCTGGGAATCCGACGAGTCGATGCGCGAGGCCCGAGGCGGGTTGCGCGACGACGCCGTGCAGGTGATCGACGCCGCCGTCGACGCCTTGGCGGGCCTGGCCGATTGGAACGCCGACGCCCTGCACGAGACGCTCCAGGCGGCGTTGGTGGACGGCTTGGCGTTGAAGCCGAAATTCGCCTTCGCGCCGGTCCGCGTCGCCGTCACCGGCTCGCGCGTCAGCCCGCCGCTGTTCGAGTCGATGGCCATCCTGGGACGCGACTCCTGCCTGAGGCGCCTGCGCGCCCTGCGCTGACGGTCGCCCAGGCACCCGCCAGGCGGCGCTGCGCGCTACGGCTTTTCGGAGCCGCGCAAGATGAGGTTGACGGGGATGGTGACCTGCTCGGGCGGGCCGTCCCAGCCTTTGGTGCGGCGCAGCAGCAGGTCGAGGGCGGCCTCGGCGGTGGCGGTGAAATCGTGGCTGACCACTGACACGGCGGGGTCGAGCACGGTTGCCGCCTCGAAATCGTCCAGGCAGACCAGCGGCACCCGTCGGCCGCGCTCGCGGAAGGCCAGCAGCGTGCCCAGCGCAGAGCGGTTGTTGGCGGCGAAGATGCCGTCGAGCAGTTCGTCGTCGAGCAGGCGCAGCGCGATGGCTTTGGCCTGGGCAAGGGTGTGGGCGCCGGCGTCGACCAGCATCTCGGCTCGCGAGCCGTCCTCGGCGACGGCCTGGACCATCCCGGCGTGGCGGCGGTTCATGGTGTGGATGGCCAGCGAGTCGGTGATCATGGCGATACGCCGCGGCCGGTTGGCCAGCAGCGCTCCAGCGGCCAACCGCCCGCCCTCGTAGTCGTCCATCAGCACCGCGTCGAACTCGTCGCCCAGGGGGCGGTCGATGGAGACGGTCGGAGGCATCATGGAGCGGTGACGCCCCCAGTCGCGTCCCGCGAGGTGCGGCGGCACAACCAGCAGGCCGTCGACGCGCTGGTCGATGAGGCGTTCGATGAGGGCGTCGTTGGTGGCCCCCTCGTCGTCGGAGGAGGCGATCATCAACAGGTAGCCGAAGCGCCGGGCCACCGACTCGACCTCGTCGGCCAGCCGGGAGAAGTACGGGTTGGCCAGGTCGGAGATGACCATGCCGAGCACCATCGAGGCTTGCCCCGGCCGCAGGGCGGCGGCGGCCAGGTTGCGGCGATAGCCGAGTTGTTCGATGGCCGAGGCGATCCGTTTGGAGAAGTCGGTTCCGATCTGCTGGCCGTTGACGTGGCGCGAGACGGTTTTCAGGCTGACGCCGGCCAGTTGCGCCACATCCTTCATGGTGGGGCGCGACGCCGGCGAAACCGGATCGGTCATGAGGCCATCGAACCACACCCGGCGGCGGCGGGCAAGCATTCGGGCTTGGCGAACCGCCTGCGGAAGCCGTCACAGATTGTAAAATGCCTTGTCAGAGGGCAGATCGTTGACTCTTGCGGAAGTTCAGACCGCTCGTGACAACGTTATCAGCGGCTGATCGGGGCCTTCCCGTCTGAGGCGTGGAAGCCTTTTCAGTCGGGCTGCGGCGGGATTTGTTATCAATTCGTTACCAAAGAATCGTTGACAACGTTGTCAGCGATGGCTTAGCCTCTTGCCAAAGAGCCGGGCTCAATGGGTGAGCCCGACGCCCCCGACTTTGGAGGAAAAACAATGAGGTTCCGCAACATCGCCGCGACAGCAGCGGCGACCACCATGCTGATCGGCCTGGCCGCGTGCTCGTCCGAGTCTCCCATCGCTTCCGAAAGCTCGTCCGGCGGCGGCGCCAAACAGATCACTGCCGTGGCCTTGATGGTCCAAGACATCTCCAACCCGTTCTTCGCCACCATGAAGACCAGGATGGAGTCGGTCGCCCAGCGCGACGGCTTCAGCATCGACGTCCAAGACGGCGGCCAAGACCTCGGCAAGCAGAACGACCAGATCGACGCCTTCATCCAGAAGAAGGTCGACCTGATCCTGCTCAACGCCGTCGACTCCCAGGGCATCGCCTCGGCCGTCAAACGGGCCACCGACGCCGGCGTCACAGTCGTCGCTGTCGACGTCGACGCCACCGGCGCGCAGGCTGTCGTCATGACCAACAACATCGAGGCCGGCACGCAGTCGTGCACCGCGCTGGCCGACAAGATCGGCGGCAAGGGCAACATCATCATCGTCGACGGCACGCAGATCACGTCGGTCCAAGACCGCGTCAAGGGCTGCGAGGCGGTGCTGGCCGAGAAATACCCCGACATCAAGGTCGTCGGCAAGCAGGCCGGCAAGAACGACGTCGCCAACGGCCAGACCATCACCACCGACTTGCTGACGGCCAACCCCGACCTGCAAGGCATCTTCGGCATCAACGACCCGACCGCCCGCGGCGCGGTGCTGGCCCTCAAAGAGGCCAACCGGACCGGCATCTGGGTGACCGGCGTCGACGGCTCGCCCGAGGCGGTTGCCGAGATGAAGACGGCCGGCTCGCCGTTCTGGGCCACGCCCGCGCAGGCGCCCGCCGACATGGTCGAGAAGGCCTACGACCTTGGCAAAGACATCATCGCCGGCAACCCGCCGGCCGAGCGCGAGACGCTGATGGAGCCGACGCTCGTCACCCAGGACAACCTCAGCAGCTACAAGGGTTGGTGAGCTTCAAGGCTGTGAACCATGGAGCCACTGCTTGAAGTCGAGAACATCTCCAAGCGATTCGGCGCGACCCGGGCCCTCAGCGGTGTCAACTTCGACATCCGGGCCGGCGAGATCCATGCGCTGACGGGGGAGAACGGGGCTGGCAAGTCCACCTTGATGAAGATCATCTCGGGCAACTACTCGCCCGACACCGGCGTCATCAAAGTGGGCGGCAAACCGGTCTCGTTCTCCACCCCCAGCCAGGCCCAGGCCGCCGGGATCGCCATCATCCACCAGGAGTTGAACACCATCCCGGCGATGACGGTGGCCGAGAATCTCAGCCTGGGCGCCGAGCCGGGCCGCCACGGCCTGCTCGACCGCAAGACGATGGTCGCCGCCGCCAGGGAGAAACTCGCCCTGGTCGGGGCGGACATCGATCCGCGCCGCCCGATCGGGACGCTGTCGGTCGGCATGCAGCAAATGATCGAGATCGCCCGCGCGATCTCCGAACACGCCTCCATCCTGGTGTTGGACGAGCCGACCGCCGCCCTGTCGCAAAGCGAGTCGCGGCGGCTGTTCGACCTGCTGCACCAGATGCGCGACCAAGGCATGGGGCTGGTCTACATCTCGCACCGCATGGAGGAGATCTGGGAGCTGGCCGACCGCGTCACCGTCTTCCGCGACGGGCGGGTGGTCGGCACGCGCGACAAGGCCGACGCCAACCCGGCCGAGATCGTCCACATGATGGTGGGGCGCGAGGTCCGCGACCTCTACACCCGCCACGAG
>JAISUF010000008.1 GCA_031272195.1 Propionibacteriaceae bacterium | reverse complement strand
TCGAGCTGCCACGGCCGGGCGTCGATGGCGCGATGCCGAAGGAGAACTGGCGCGGACCCGAGGCCTGCTGCGCCGGGCCGCCAGGCGAAGGCGTCGATCCGTATGGCGAAGGCGTAGATCCGAACGACGACGGCGTCGAGCCGTATGGGGCCGCGCCGCTGCCCGTGGGCGCCGTTGATCGGTCGCCGGGCTGATAGCTCGGCTGATAGCCCGAACCGGATTGGCCCCTTGCGGGGCGGTCGGAGCCGATGTGGAACCCCCCGTCGGATGGGTAGTCCGACCGGTCGGCTGATGGATAGCCCGATCCGAGCCCTTGGGAGCCGCCCGTCAGGCCGGAGTTCGAGCGGCGGTCCGAACCTTGGGCGGCGGACCCATGGCCCGCCTGGCTTGGGGCGGCACCGGGCCGGTAAGAACTGGCTTCATAGGAACCGGCTCGATAGGAACTCTGGTCGGGGTAAGAGCCGGGGCGTGTCGATTCCGACCGGGGGGCGGCGGCCTGGCCCGCCAAGCCCGACTGTTGGCCGAAGCCCGACTGTTGCCCCGGGCCGGGCCGGTCGGCGGAGCGGGTCTGGTAGCCCGCCCGTGACTGGTCGGTCGGTCGATAGCTCGCGCCGGTCTGGTAGCTCGTTTGGGACAGGCCGGCCGATGTCGGCCGATAGCTCGATCCGGGCTGCGGGTCTGGCTGGTAGCCGGATCCGGACAGGCTGGCGGATCCGGGCTGGTAGGCCGAACTCGGCTGGCCGCCGCCGGCTTGGTGGTCGGAGCCGGGACGCCCGCCAGCGCTGGGCTGGTGGCCCGAGCCGGATTGGACGCCGGAGAGGGGCTGGCGGGCCGACCCGGCGGCGGACGGGCGGGGCGCGCTGGACGGGGCGCTGACGGACCCAGCGAGGCCTGACAAGGCGCCGGAAGACGGCCGTCCGCCCGCTGCGGCGCCGTCCCAAGCCGAGGCCGCCGACGGCGCCGCGCCGCCGGCCGAAGTCCGTGCGCCAGGCTGCAGGGGGCTGCGGGTGTCTGGGCCGCCTGCGGGCGACGCGCCCCCCGCAATTGGGCCGCTGGCGGCCAAGGTGGAGCCGCCCTCGCCGATCGGGCGGTGCGGCATGGTCGGCCGGTGGGGGGTTTCGTCCAGGGTCGGCACGGGGGGCCACATGGCGTCGAGTTCTGCCTCGTCAAGGCTGAATTTGCCGCCCGCCGAGCCGCGCCCAGCCGCCGACGGGGGGATCGACCCGCCCGTCAGTCCGGACCCGCCTGGGAAGTCAGCCAACCTCAACCTCTTTTTCGCTCGCGCGCGGCGAGCCAACGCCTGCCTGGTAGCAGTCTAACCACTACTCCGAAATTGCCAGTTTAGCCTGCGGGGCGTGTCCAATCCCGATTGTCGCCCGGCCCTGGGTGAGGATGGTATTTGATGGCTAAGAAACTCTTCCTCGATGTCGAAGCGCCCAAACCAAAGGCTGACGATTCTGGCTCGCGCCCGCTGTTCTGGTGGCCCCTGGAAGCGCTTGTGGCAGGCGTGGCGGCGGCTCTGGCCGTCTGGCTGGTGTGCGCCGGGGCGATGCTGACGGCGTGGTTCTCCGACTCGGCAATGACGTTCCAAGAGATTGTCCGATTGGCCCAAGAAATCATCTTGCTCGGGTGTGGAGTTCCACTTGAGGGTTACGGGTTGGCGATTGCCCCCCTGGGCGTCGCTTTGCTGACGGCCGGGTCTGTGGCGGCGGCCGCGCGGGCGGCCGGGCGGCAGGCGTCCTTGGCCCGTCCGGGCGCGTCTTGGCCTCGGGCGGCGGCCGCCGGGCTGGTCTTGGCGGGCTTCTTGGCGGTCGGGACGCTGCTCGCCGTCACGGCGCTGCCGTCCGACGGCTGGGAGGCGACGCTGCCGCTGGCTGGGCGCGGTTTGGGGCTGATCGGCGTCCTCGGGGTGTGCTGGGGCAACGCCGGCTGGATCGGCGGCTTGGCCAAACCGCCGTGGACGGGCTGGATTTGGCGCGGCTGGCGGGCCGGGTCGGCGGTGTTGCTGTTGGCGGCCTGCGCCGCTTTGGCCGCTGCGACGTGGGCCGGCCAGGATTCGCTGGCGCGGTTGGACGGCGCGCTGGCCCTCGACACGGCGGGCGTGGCGACGTGGGCGCTGGTCTGCCTGGCCTGGCTGCCGAACCTCCTGGCCTGGGCGGCGGCCTGGGCGTTGGGGGTGCCGGTCGACTTGGGGGCGGCTTCGCAGACGTGGATCGGCGGCACGGACGTCGGTATGCTGCCGGGGCTGCCGTTCTTCGCGCTGGTGCCCGCCGAGGTCGCGGCCGAGCCCTGGCTGGCGCTTTGGATGTTGACGGGCGCGTTGGCGGGGGCGGCGGCCGGTTTGGCGGTCGCCTCGTCGCGTCCGGAGCCGGGCCATGTCGCGGCGGCGGTCTGCGGGCTGGCGTCGGGACTGCTCGTGGCGGCCGGGCTGGCGGCGCTGGCGGCGGCCGGCTCGGGCGACCTCGGCACGCTGCGGCTGACCGGCCTGGGGCCCCGGCTGGGCCCGTTGCTGATCGTGCCGCCGGCCCTGATCGGCTTGTCGGGGGCCCTGTCGGCGGCCGCCTGGTCGTTGTGGCGCGGCGAGGCCGTGCCAGTCGAGGAGTTGACGACGGCCGCCGTCGTCGCCGACGTCTGGCCAGGCCAGGCGGTCGATGGCGGACGCACGGGCGCCGTTCCAGCCCAGGCCGCGCGCCCGTCCGAGCCCGAATCGGCCTCCACGACTGGCAGCGCCGAGTCGGGGGACGCGAACCCGGCGGCGGAGGGAGCCGCCGAACACACACCGCCTGGCGAGCCCGATATGGCCCCCGTCGCGGGGAGGACCGAGCGGCCCGACGTGGACCCAACCGGCGGCGTCGCGGACCAAGGCGGGCTCTGAGACTCCGCCGGACGATCCGCGGGCAGATGCCGCCGCCTTGCCATGGCCGCGCCCTCGCCGGACGACCTGCGGGGGCGCAGTCTCGGCAGAGTAGTCTGTACGGGTGGCGAAACGGGTTGTGGTGCTGGTGTCGGGGGCCGGCACGTTGTTGCAGGCTCTCTTGGACGCCGGTCGCGAGGGCCGCTTGGGTCCCGAAATCGTCGCGGTCGGATCGGATCGTCCCGACGCCCAGGGCTTGACCCGCGCCCGGGCCGCCAATCTGCCGGTGTTCGTCCGCGAAGTCGGCGCCGACCGGGCCGCCTGGGACGCCGCTTTCACTCAAGACATCGCCGCCCACAGCCCGGACATCGTCGTCAGCGCCGGTTTCATGAAACTGCTCGGGCCGGTCTTCTTGGCCCGTTACGCCGGACGGGCGGTCAACTCCCATCCGGCGTTGCTGCCGAGCTTTCCGGGGGCCCACGCCGTCCGGGACGCGCTGGCCGCCGGGGTGAAGGTGACGGGGGCGACGGTTTTCGCCATCGACGCCGGCGTCGACACCGGCCCGATCTTGGCCCAGGAGCCGGTCCGGGTGGAGCCCGGCGACACCGAAGAAGCTCTGCACGAGCGCATCAAGGCAGTCGAGCGGCGCATGCTGGTCGACGTGCTCAACCGGTTGGAGACAGGAGAGTGGACATGAGCAATCAGCCGATCCGACGGGCGTTGGTGTCGGTCTACGACAAGACGGGGCTGGTCGAGCTGGGTCGGGCGCTGGCCGGGGCCGGGGTCGAGATCGTCTCGACCGGTTCGACGGCCGCGAAGCTGGCCGAGGCCGGTGTTCCGGTGGTCAAAGTCGAAGACGTGACGGGTTTCCCCGAATGCCTCGACGGCCGCGTCAAGACGCTGCATCCGCGCGTCCACGCCGGCATCCTGGCCGACCGCCGCCTCGACACCCACGTCGCCCAGCTAGAAGAGTTGGGCATCGAGGCGTTCGACTTGGTCGTCTCCAATCTCTATCCGTTCTCGGCCACCGTCGCCTCCGGGGCGGGCATCGGCGAGATTGTCGAGCAGATCGACATCGGCGGTCCGGCGATGGTCCGGGCGGCCGCCAAGAACCACCCGTCGGTCGCCGTCATCACCTCACCGGCGCAATATCACTTGCTGGAGGAGGCGTTGTCGGCCGGCGGCTTCACGCCCAAGCAGCGCCAGGAGTTGGCGGCCGAGGCGTTCGCCCACACCGCCGAGTACGACGTCGCCGTGGCCACCTGGATGGCGACGAAGCTGGTCGATCCGCCCGCCGACGGTTTCCCGCAGTGGACGGGCCGCACCTGGCGCAAGTCGCAGACCCTGCGCTACGGCGAGAACGCCCACCAAACCGCCGCCCTCTATATGGACGCCGACCCTTGGGGCCTGGCCGCCGCCGAGCAGTTGCACGGCAAGCCGATGAGCTACAACAACTACACCGACTCCGACGCCGCCTACCGCGCCGCCTTCGACTTCGTCGAGCCCTGCGTCGCCATCGTCAAGCACGCCAATCCGTGCGGCATCGCCATCGGCGCCGACATCGCCCAAGCCCACCGCAAGGCCCACGCCTGCGACCCGGTGTCGGCCTTCGGCGGGGTGGTCGCCGCCAACCGCCCGATCGGCGTCGAGGCGGCCGGTCAGATCGCCGAGATTTTCACCGAGGTGGTCCTGGCCCCGGAGTTCGAGGACGGGGCCGTCGAGATCCTGGCCAAGAAGAAGAACCTGCGCATCCTGAGGGTGGGGCCGTATCGCCGCGACGCCGACTCCCGCGAGCTGCGCCCGATCAGCGGCGGCCTGCTGGTGCAAGACCCAGACCGCATCGACGCCCCCGGCGACGCGCCCGCCCACTGGGAGCTGGTGGCCGGCCCGCCCGCCGACGCCGCCGCCTTGGCCGATCTGGAGTTCGCCTGGCGGGCCTGCCGGGCGGTCAAGTCGAACGCCATTCTGCTGGCCCGCGACGGCGCGTCGGTCGGCGTCGGCATGGGGCAGGTCAACCGCGTCGACTCCTGCCGTTTGGCGGTCGAGCGGGCCGAGGGCCGGGCTGACGGCTCGGTGGCCGCCTCGGATGCCTTCTTCCCGTTCGCCGACGGGCCGCGCGTCCTGCTCGACGCCGGCGTCAAGGCTATCGTCCAGCCGGGCGGCTCGGTCCGCGACCAGGAGACGGTCCAGGCCGTCGTCGAGGCCGGGGCGACGATGTATGTCACCGGCACCCGCCACTTCTTCCACTGACGCCGGGACTTGCGGCCTCCGCGAACCGGTCGGCAGCCTTTTCGGGCGAGTGAGGGCGGCTGGGCGCACTGGCTTAAGACAACACAGCGGCCTTGGGCCGACAGAGAGGAAACGATGACTGCCGAGAAACTTGACGGAGCGGCCCTGGCGGCGCAGATCAAGGCCGAGTTGGCGCTCGAGGTGGCCGCCCTGGCCGAGCGCGGGCGGCGTCCCGGCCTGGGCACGATCCTGGTCGGCGACGATCCCGGCTCCCAGTTGTACGTCGCCGGCAAGCACCGCGACTGCGCCGAGGTCGGCATCGAGTCGATCCGTGTCGACCTGCCCGCCGACGCCTCGGCCGGCCAGGTCCGGGAGGCCATCGAGGGGTTGAACGCCAACCCGGCCTGCACCGGCTTCATCGTCCAACTCCCGCTGCCGGCGCACCTCGACGACAACTGGGCCTTGGAGCTGGTCGATCCCGCCAAGGACGCCGACGGGCTGCACCCGGTCAACTTGGGCAGGCTGGTGCTGGGCGTGCCCGCGCCGCTGCCGTGCACGCCGCGCGGCATCGTCGAGCTGCTGACGCGCAACGGCGTCGAGCTGAACGGCGCCGAGGTCTGCGTCATCGGGCGCGGGACGACGGTCGGCCGCCCGCTGGGCCTGCTGCTGACCCGCAAGACGGAGAACGCCACCGTGACCCTCTGCCACACCGGCACCCGCGACCTGGCCGCCCACACCCGCCGCGCCGACATCGTGGTGGCCGCGGTCGGGCGTCCGGGCATGGTCACCGCCGACATGGTGAATCCCGGCGCCGTGCTGGTCGACGTCGGCGTGACGCGGGTGGACGGCCGACCGGTCGGCGACATGGCGCCGGACGTCTGGGAGGTCGCCTCGAAGGTGACGCCGAATCCGCGCGGGGTCGGTCCGATGACGCGGGCCGAGCTGTTGCGAAATGTAGTTGAAGCGTCATCTTTTCTTGAGGGCTAGCCCTGTGCGATAGTTGATCGGGGCAGGACCTCCAAGGCCCCAGGGGGCGACTGTCGATGGATGACGACTGGACTTTGGCCAGCTTCGGCGATTTCGCCGTGTGCCACGTCTTGCGCGGGTTGGCGGCCGCCGCAGCCGCCGCCGCGGTGATCTTGGCCATCTCGGCCAACCGCCTGCCCTTCAGCGCGCTGGCCCTGGCCTCGGCGGCGACGTCGACCTTTATCGCCGCGGCCTGGATGAGGCTGGTCAAGAACCCGCCCTGGGACTTGGCCGTCATCGGGCTGCACCTGCTCTTGATTTGCGGCTGGGTGGTGACGTCGCGGCAGTCCGATCCAACCGGCGTCGCGGCCCTGGCGCTCATGCCCGCCGCCTTGCAGCGCAAGCGCCTC
>JAISUF010000113.1 GCA_031272195.1 Propionibacteriaceae bacterium | reverse complement strand
CCGAGGCCGGCCTGATCGAGGCCATCGGCAAGATCCGGGCGCTGCGCGACCAGTTCTGGGCCGACGTCAAGGTGACAGGCGTCAACGAGGACTTCAACCAAACCCTGGAGCGGGCCGGCCGACTGGTCGACTTCTTCGACCTGGGCGAGTTGATGTGCATCGACGCCTTGCACCGCCGCGAGTCTTGCGGCGGCCACTTCCGGGCCGAGTCCCAAACCGAGGACGGCGAGGCCCTGCGCGACGACGTGAACTTCCTGTACGTCGCGGCCTGGGAGTACGGCGGTCCCGGCGGCAAACCGATCCTGCACAAGGAGCCGCTGGTCTACAAAGCCATCGAACTGAAGCAGAGGAGCTACAAGTGAGCGAGAATCTGATGAACCTGACGCTTCGCGTGTGGCGCCAGCCCAAGGGCGACGCTCCCGGCAAGATGGTCGATTACAAGGTCGAGGGCGTGTCGACGGACATGTCTTTCCTCGAGATGCTGGACATGCTCAACGAGAGTCTGACCGTCAAGGGCGAGGAGCCGGTGGCCTTCGACCACGACTGCCGCGAGGGCATCTGCGGCATGTGCGGCGTCGTCATCAACGGCGTGCCGCACGGCCGGGGCAACTCGCCGGTGGCCACCACCACCTGCCAGTTGCACATGCGCAACTTCCACGACGGCGACGTCATCACCGTCGAGCCGTGGCGGGCCGCGCCGTTCCCCGTGATCAAAGACCTGGCCGTCAACCGCTCGGCCTTCGACCGGATCATCCAGGCCGGCGGCTACATCTCGGTGAACACCGGGGCGGCGCCGGAGGCCCACTCCAACGCGGTTTCCAAGCGCAAGGCCGACCGGGCCTTCGACGCGGCCACCTGCATCGGCTGCGGCGCCTGTGTGGCGGCCTGTCCGAATAGCTCGGGCATGCTGTTCACGGCGGCCAAGATCACCCACCTGGCGATGCTGCCGCAAGGCCAGCCGGAGCGCCCGTTGCGGATCAAGAATATGATCGGCCAGCACGACGCCGAGGGTTTCGGCGGCTGCCAGAACTTGGGCGAGTGCGCGGCGGTCTGCCCCAAAGAGATCCCGCTGGACGTCATCGGCCAGCTGAACCGCGATCTCATCTCCAGCCTGTTCAAGCTGGACGGCAAGTAGCCTCTATGCGAACGGCCCCGGGGGAGTCTCCTCCGGGGCCGTTCGGCGTCTTTGCCCGGTGTCGTCTGTTTGCGGCGCTGCCCAGTGGCGGTTTGGCGGCGGTTCGGGTGCCACCGCCTCGCATCCGGCGCGTCTCTGGCCGGGCGGGTGCGCAGGCGCGGTCTGTTTGGATGGTTGTCCGCAGGCCCTTGCGCCCGGCGAGAGTTCGGATTAGGCTGAATCTCTATCGTACAGGTGAACGAAAGGGAAGTCGGTGGCGGAACCGGCCGTGGTGTGGACCGCGCCCAACGGCGTCCCCACGAAGCTGGAGTGGCGGGGGCGGCGCTTCGTGGTGTGCGCCCGCCCGACGCCTTGGATCGACCGGGTGCCTTGGTGGCGGCAGGTGGCGGGCGAGCCGGGAGCCGAGGCCGGCGGCCTCCTGGAGCAGCCCATGTGGCAGGTCCAAGCCACCGACGGGGAGGAGGTGGTGCGTTTGGACTTGGCCGTCGGGCCGCCCCAGGACTGGTGGGAGGTGACTTGCGTCTACCAATAGCGACCGGTGGACGCCTACTTGTCCTTCTCGGAGCGGGCGTACAGCCAGGTGCCGATGACCAGAAAGACGGCCGTCAACGCGGCGATGGCGACCAGGCTGACGGCCGGGTTGAACAGCACGACGTCGGCGTAGGAAGGCGTGCCGGCGTAAACGACGGCCCGCCCCAAGTCGACGCAGTAGGTCATCGGCAGGATGCGGCTGAGCACGAACAGCACACCCGAGGAGCTGCCGATCGGGATGATGACGCCGGACAGGAACATCTGCGGCATCGTGATGAACATGACGACCATGTTGGCCGCCTTGCGGTTCTTGATGACGCCCATGGCGATGACGGCCAGCGCGCCGCCGGCCAGGCACATCAGCGGCGACAGGGCCAGCAGGGCCAGCAACTGCCACGGTCCCAGCTCGATGCCCATGGCGAAGCCGACCACCAGCACGCCCAGCGAGGAGATGATGGCCGAGAAGGACGAGCCGAGGATCTTGCCGATGACGATCGAATAGCGCGAGACGGGCGAGACGAGCAGCTCGGAGGAGAAGTTGTTGTCGGTGTCGTCGATCAGGTTGATCATGCCCATCGTCGTCATCATGAACAGCATGTTGACCAGCATGCCGACCAGCATGAACTCGCCGAACTCGAAGTGCAGCCCGGAGGCCATGTTCTGCATCAGGTTGCCGCCGATCAGGCCCATCATGACCAGCGGCATGGCCAGGCTCATCAGCAGCGTGCCGGGGCTGCGCAGGGTGATCGTGATGTCGCGGGCCATGACGGCCACGGTGGCGTTGACCTCGCGGCGGACGCGGGTCAGGCGGGGGCTGGCCAGGCTGAAGCCGGCCGTTTCGGTGATGGCTGGCGCGGTCATGACAGCACCTCCAAGGACGCCTCGACGGCGGTGTCGGCCGCGCCGTCGGCCCGCAGGTAGTCGACGTAGGCGTCCTCCAGGGTGTCGGCGCCCATGTTGGCCTTCAACTCGGCCGGCGGGCAGCACATGGCGATGGCGCCGCGGTTGATCAGGCAAACGGTGTCGGCGCCCTCGGCCTCGTCGATGTAGTGGGTGGTCAGGAAGACCGTCGTGCCGAGCTGGCGGCGAAGCTGGTCGACGTAGTCCCACAGGCTGCGGCGGGCCAGGGCGTCCAGGCCCTGGGTCGGCTCGTCGAGGAACAGCACCTGCGGGGTGTGGACGAGGCTGCGGACGATCTCCAGCTTGCGCTGCATGCCGCCCGACAGTTTCCCGACCGGGCGGAACAAGGCGTCCGAGATGCCGACGATCTCGGCCAGTCGCACCACCCGGTCGCGGTACTCGGCCGGCATCAGCTTGAAGGTCGGGCGATAGGCGAACACGCCGTACATGGCGGCGTGGAAGCGGATGTTCTGCTCGGCGGTCAGCGTCAGGTCCATGCCGGGGCGCTGGAAGACGATGCCGATGTGCTCGCGCACCTCGCGGGCCTGCTTGTCGATGTCGAAGCCGGCGATGTGGACCTCGCCGGAGGTCTTGGACAGCGTCGTGGTGAGGATCGAGATGGTGGTGGTCTTGCCGGCGCCGTTCGGCCCCAGGAAGGCGAAGAACTCGCCTGGCTGGACGCTGAAGCTGACGCCGCGAACGGCCGACTCCTTGCTCTTCTTGTAACGCTTGACGAGGTTCTCGACCTCGATGATGGCTGGCATTTCACTCCTTGGCTGTGCAATCGGCGCGGCGGCGGCCGCGCCGGCCGGGTTCGGGAGGCTGGAGCCCCCCGGCCGACAAGTTCAGCTTGGCCGGGGAAGTTTGCGCCAGTTTCAACGGTTGTTCAACGGAAGGTAAACCGTGAAAACCGATCCCGCGCCGGGCTGGCTGGCGGCCTCGACGCGGCCTCGGGACAGCTCGACGGCGCGTTTGGCCAGGGCCAGTCACAGTCCGTTGCCGCCGACCGACCTGGCCTTGTCGGCCCGGTAGAAGCGCTCGAATACGTGGGGCAGCTCGTCGGCGGCGATGCCGATGCCGTCGTCGGCCACCCGCACCCGCGCCATCGCCTGGTCGCGGTCCAAGCTGACGCTGACGTGCCCGCCCTGGCCGGTGAACTTGACGGCGTTTTGCACCAGGTTGGTCCAGACCTGCCCGAGCAGGTCCTCGTCGGCGTCGACCGCGACCGGTTGGGCGTCGAGGGACAGCGCCACCGACTTGGCGGCGGCCTGCGGCTCCAAGGTGCGCACGACGCCGCGCAGTTGCTCGTCCAAGGGGTAGGGGTGCGTGGTCAGGGCGTCGTCGCGGTCCAGCCAGGTCAGCCGCAGCAGGTTGTCGCTCAGCTTCGACAGCCGCTTGACTTCGGCGGCGATGACGTCGAGGTAGTGCAGGCGTTTGGCCTCGTCGAGGCCGGGCGAGCGCAGCAGCTCGGCGAAGCCGCCGATGGAGGTCAGGGGGGATTGGATCTCGTGCGAGACGTTGGAGACGAATTCCTGGCGCTGCGCCTCCAGGGTGCCCAACTGTTCGGCCATCTGGTTGACCGAGGCGGTCAACTCCCATAGCGGGCCTTGGGTGGTCGGGGGCAGGCGGACGCTGAAGTCGCCGCGGGCGATCCGGTCGAGGGCGGCGGCGATCTCCTCGCCCAAGAACTCCGGCGGGTTCCGATAGCGTTTGGTGGCGCGGGCGAAGACGAACGAGACGGTGGCCAACAGCAGGAAGCCGATCAGCCCGGCCAGTAGATAGGCGGCCAGCGCCGGCGGCCTTCCGGTGACGGCGAACAGGGCTTCGGCGGCGAACCAGCCCACCGTCAGGACCGCCGCGAGCGCCGCCACCACCAGGGCGGGCTGCCACAACTTGCGCCAGGTCCACAGGCCCTCGGTCTGGCCGGGTTGGGCTTGTGGACTGGTGTCGCCCTGGGCGGCGGCGCGGCGCGTCATGTCGTTCCCGCTTGTGGCGGGCTCGGCCTTTGCCGGTCGGGTCCAGTGATCGGCGCCGGCCGGGCGGGCGGTGTCGCCGGTCGTGTGGGAGGCCGCCGGGTTGGCCGCGTCGGCGGTGGCAGGCTGGGTCATGGCAGGTCCTCCAGGCGGTAGCCCAGGCCGCGCACCGTCTTGAGCTGGAAGCCGTGGTCTAGGCCGAAGCGCTCACGCAGCCGGTTGACGTGGACGTCCAGGGTCCGCTCGTTGCCCTCGAAGTCGAGGCCCCAAACTTCGTCGATGATCTGGCGGCGGGTCAGCGTTCGGCCCTTGTGGCTGGCCAGCGTGAACAGCAGGTCGAACTCTTTGAGCGGCAGTTCGACCGGCGCCCCGTCGACGGTGACGACGTGGCTGTCGGCGTCCAAGACGACCGTCCCCGCCTGGGCGGTCTGCTCGACGACCTTGTGGTAGCGCCGCAGCAAAGCCTTGACGCGCGCCACCAGCTCGGGCCCCTCGAACGGTTTGACGAGGTAGTCGTCGGCGCCGGCGGCGAAGCCGCGCACCTTGTCGCCCAACTGGCCCTTGGCGGTGAGCAGCAGGACGGGCAAGTCGGGGTAGTAGCGCCGGACGGCCTCGGCGAACATCAGGCCGTCCACCTTTGGCATCATGACGTCGACCACGCAGGCGTCGACAGCCTCCTGGCCGAGCAGGCGCAGCCCCTCATGTCCGTCGGCGGCCTGTGCCACCGCGAATCCGGCCTGGTCGAGCAGCGCCGCGACCAATTCGCGGATGTGCGGGTCGTCGTCGACCACCAGTAGTGAACCCATGACAAGAATCATGCCCCAGCCGCGTCAACGCAGCGTAAACACCAGGCGGGCTCGAGCGGTCGCGGGCCGGGCGAGCCCGCGGCCATGGCGGGGCGGTCGCGGCGTCCAGGCGATGCTCTGGCCCGGTCTGGTGGGAGGCGGCGATTGTGCCCGGGGCCTGGGCGGGGCGGGCACATGTGTCCATCGTTGTCGGGGCGGGGTGGGACAAAGCGGGGCGGGGCAGCGTCTGATCATGGTAGGATGTGTATGAAATTTCATGTCGAAGCCTGGGGGTTCGCAATGCAATTGGATTTGACGCGCGACTGGCCCGAGATCGCGTCTTATGTGGACCGGGCGATCAAGGCCAGCAAACACGTTTGCCTGGGAACCGCCGGGCCCGACGGCCGCCCCACCGTCACGCCCATCGGGACGCTGGTGCTCAACGGCGACTGCACGGGGTTGTTCCTGGAGCGCTTCCCGCGCAGCCTGGGGCGCGACGCCGACTACAATCGTCAGGTCTGCGTCTTGGCGGAGGTCACCAAGCTGGGGCAGTTGTGGCGGCAATTCCGCCGCAACGGTTGGATCGGGTTGAAGCTCTATGGCGAGTTGGGCGACCGGCGCGCGGCCGCGCCCGACGAGATCAGCCGCATCTTGGCCCGCTTGCCGATCCGCACGCCGAAGACGCAGCGGCTGTTGCTGGGCGAGTCGCCGCAGGTGAGGCCGTTGAGGATCACGCGGGCCGAGGCCATCGCCGCCCAGCTCGACAAGGCCTCGGGCATCTTCCGGGCGATTTGAGCCCGACTAGCTGCCCGCCATGGCCGCGCTGGCGACGATCAGGCCGATGACCAGCGCGAAGAAGACGCCGAAGACGATCCAGGTGAGCGGGCGGGCGAAATTGGCCGTCCAGCCGACGCCGAAACGCCGCTCGACGAACAGCGCGGGATCGTCGGGGTTGAAGTAGAACAGGCCCAGCTTCCAGAAGCGGTCGTCGTCGTAGTTGACCGCGTCGGTCGCGTCGTCGCGGCGGGAGCGCAGCCGCGAGCCGCCCTGGCCGACGTGGAACATCATCACCCACATCGTGGCGGCGGCCAGCAGCAGCAAGACGAGCGCCGGGGCCAGGGTCGGCAGCAGGCCCATGGAGCCCGTCATGGTGGTCAACTGCATCGTCTCGAGGACGACCAGCACCGCGCAGCCCAGCAGGATCATGGCGATCGAGTTCAATCGGCGGAAGCGGCGGTCCTTCTCCAGAGACTCGACGGGGTTGGCGGCGTCGGTTTGGCGGCGGGCGTGGCGGATCAGGAAGTAGACGCCGACGAAGACGACCGCCAGGAACACCTGCGTCAACAGCAGTGGCGCGATGACGCCGAAGCCTTTGGGCGAGTAGGCGTCGGCGACGCCGTCGGCGCCGAAATGCGTCGGCACGGTGTCGGGCACCTGCGGCCAGACCAGCCAATCGGCCAACAAGCCGAGCCCGATCAGCAGCGGGAAGGCCAGCAGCCAGGCGGGGGAGACCATGTCGGCGGCGGCGGGTTCGGTGGACGCCGTCACCACAGCGGGGGCCGAGGCGTGCGTCCAGCCCTCGGCGGCCTTGATCGCTTTGACTCGGCGATGGAAAGGCAGGTAGACCGCGAAGGCGGCTGCGGCGTAGCCCAGGGCGAGGCCGACGGCGACCCACACCGGCAAGGGGTCGGTGGGGTCGGCGCCGACGGCGAAGGCCGCCGTCGCCGCGATGACGACCACTCCGAGCGCCAGCATGATGTTGCGATAGCGCCCCTTGAGCCTGGCCAGCTCCGGGTCGTCGGCCTGGTCGGGCGGCACCGAAACGCCGAACAACTGGGTGCGGCGGGTGATGTAGGGGATGAACGCCAGGGCGCCGATGATCAGGACGTCCATGGTCAACATGATGCCGAATAGCATGTCAGGCCTCCTTGGAGAGGATTTCGTCGACAACGCCGCCGAACAGCTCGGCGTCGACGCCGTGGCCGCGGGCGTCGAGGTAGAGCTTGCCGATGGCGGCCGAGAGTTGTCTGAGGTAGTCGTCGTTGTAGTCGGGGCGGGCTTGGACGCGGGCGCCGCGCCGTCCGAGGATTCGCAGGTAGCCCTCGTGCTCGAGCGTCTTGTAGGCCTTGGCGACGGTGTGCAGGTTGATGCCCAGGTCGACCGCGAGCTGCCGCACCGATGGCAGCGCGTCGCCCTCGGACAGCTCGCCGCGCACCAGCGCCGCCACGATCTGGTCGCGCAGTTGCAGATAGATCGGCACGTCGTCGTCTGGCGCGATCGACAGGAGCATCTCTCCACCTCCCTGTTATAGCAGTACTATAACAGCCATAACAGTCTGCCGCAAGCGTGTCGTCGCAATGGCGGCCAAACAGCGCGGTGGTCGGCGGGAGTGGAAGGGGGCTATGGCGCGAAATGGTAGACTACGAAATCCGGGAATGGTAGACTACCGAAGCCGGGAATGGTAGACTTGGACAGCGGGAGGGCTTATGGCGTATACGCCGCGGATAGTCGACCAGTCGCTTGGCGCCTTGCTCGCCGAACTGCCCGTTGTGGTCTTGGAGGGCGCCAAGGGCGTTGGGAAGACTGCGACAGCTCTGCAGCGCGCAGGTTCGGTTTATTCGCTCGACCGGCGCACGATGCGGGAAATGGCGTGGGCCGATCCAAGTGTCGTGCTGGAAGGGTCGCCACCGGTCTTCATTGACGAGTGGCAGCTCGTCCCCGATGTGTGGAACGAGGTCAGGCACGCTGTCGACGCCGACATGTCCGCCGGGCGGTTCATCCTGGCCGGCTCGGCCACTCCGAAGAAGGGCACGCGTGTCCATTCCGGCGCAGGGCGGATGGTTCGGCTCGCCATGCGGCCCATGTCGCTGCCGGAACGGGGAATCGAAAAGCCCGCGATCTCTATGTCCCACCTGATGGATGGGGGGCGGGATGTCGCCGGACAGACAAGCGTCAAGCTGTCCGATTACGTTGATGAGATTCTTTCGTCCGGTTTCCCGGGGATACGGGCAGTCAAGCCGGCCGCCAGGCAGCGGCTCGTGGAAAGCTACATTTCCCAAGTCGCGGAGCACGATATCGACGAACTGGGCGTTGAGGTACGCCGCCCCGACACGCTGCTTCATTGGCTGGCGGCCTACGGCGCGGCCACGTCCACGACCGCGTCCTACTCCTCGCTGCTGGCGGCGGCCACTCCTGGAGAGGCCTCGAAGCCCGCCAAGGAGACGGGGATGGCGTACCGGGACCTGTTGGCCCGCCTGTGGCTGCTCGATCCGCTGCCGGCATGGGTGCCCGGATTTGCGCACCTCAAGCGTTTGGGGCAGGCGCCCAAACATCATCTCGTCGATCCCGCCCTAGCGGCGGCGCTAGTCGGGGCCACCAGGGAGACTCTTCTGCACGGCGAGGGGCCGACGATCAGCAGCGATGGGACTTTCCTGGGCGCGCTGTTCGAGTCGTTGGCGGCGCAGACGGTTCGGGTGCTGGCTGGGGCGGCGGGGGCGAAGGTTTCCCATCTGCGGACGCAAGGCGGCGAGAGGGAGATCGACATGATCGTCGAACGCAAGGATGGGAAAGTCTTGGCGGTCGAAGTCAAGCTGGCAACAGTTGTGCGCCCCGCCGACGTCAAGTCCCTCAACTGGCTCGAGGAGCAACTGCCAGACACGGTGGTTGGCAAACTGATCCTCAACACCGGCCAACTCGCCTATCGCCGCCCAGACGGGGTGGCGGTTGTGCCACTGGCGATGCTCGGCCCGTAGTGGCGCTGGAGCGCGGCGATGTGGGGGATCCTTGCCGCGTCACTGCACGACGTTCAGGCCCGTGGCGGATGCGGCGGCGTCCAGGCCGCCGAGGTTGGTGACGTTGGCGAACCCCTGGCTTTTCATGACGGAGGCGGCCTGGCCGGCCCGGCTGCCGGATCGGCAATAGAGGTAGTAGACGCCATCCTTTGGAAGCTGGGCGATTTGGCTGGCGAAGTCCGCGTCTTGGAAGTCGATGTTGAGCGCGCCGTCCAAGTGTCCGGAGGCGAATTCGGCGGCGGTGCGGACGTCGACCACCGTGGCGCCGTCCAGGTCCACCGGCTGCGCGGGGGAACACCCCCCGAACCCGAGCATTGCGGCCAGCCCCGCGCCGGCGATAAGAAGTCGTACAAGATTGCGCATACCCCCCAGGGTATCGCTGCGGGGTGGGCCGAGGCAAGGCGCGTCGCTCTTCGCCCGCCCCTTAGCTCCTCGTGTGTTCGGCGCTGCGCGCCTCTCGCAAGCTTCAATCGGCTCGGGTATGAAGGCGAGCCTCGGCCGCTTGTGTTCCAGGCGTTGCGCTTCGCGCTGGGCCGCTGGCGCGGCCCCCTCGCTGCGCTCGGAACGCCTGTCTACACTCGTCGCTCGGGGTAAGAGAAAGCGAGCTTTCTCTTTCCCCTTAGCTCCTCGTGTGTTCGGCGCTGCGCGCCTCTCGCACGCTTCAATCGGCTCGGGTATGAAGGCGAGCCTCGGCCGCTTGTGTTCCAGGCGTTGCGCTTCGCGCTGGGC
>JAISUF010000108.1 GCA_031272195.1 Propionibacteriaceae bacterium | reverse complement strand
GGCAGCGGCTGGAAGCGGCCCGACTCCACGTCGGCGCCCAGCCGCACCAGCCCCGCGTCCAGCTCGCGGAACTCGGCGTCTCCGAGCAGCCCCGCCGCCTTGAGCGCCTTGGCGTGGGCGCGCGAACCGGCTATATCATCCCTGGCCAGCCGCCAGTCGAACTGCGTAGACCGGGACAGCGCCGCCATCGTCTCGCTGGGGGGGGGCGGCGAACCGGCCGCCCCACAGCCTGCCGTCCCCGCTCACAGCGCCTCCGCCTTCCCGCTCTTCGCCATCGCCGCGAACCAGGCGGCCAGCCGGCCGCCGCCGTCCGCGTCGCGGGCGATGATCATCAAGGTGTCGTCGCCGGCGATAGTACCTACTATCGCTGGGAGCGCCACCTTGTCGATGGCAGACGCGAAATACTGCGCCGCGCCCGGCGGCGTCTTCAGCACCGTCAGGTTGCCGGACGAGTCGGCGCTCACCAGCACCTCGGCGGTGAGCCGCGCGAGCCGCGCCTCGGCCGCCGCCCTGTCGCCCACACTCTCCGCGCCGGGAGGGGCGTAGACCAGCCCGCCGCTGTGCCCCCGCACGCGCACCGCCCCGACCTCCAACAGGTCGCGGCTCAGCGTGCCCTGGCTGACGGCCACGCCCTCGTCGGCCAGCAGCCCGGACAGCTCGGCCTGTGAGGCTATCTCGCGGGACTCGATGAGCGCGAGGATGCGCGCCTGCCGCTGCTGCCTTCCCGCTTGTCCACCCTTGTCAACCGGCATTCCGCACCTCCTCGACGGCCTCGCCCAAGGCGTCGGCGAAGGCCACCAGCTCGTCCTCGGCGACGATCAGCGGCGGCGCGACGCGGATCACGTTGGGCCGGGGCGCGTTCGCGATCCAGCCGCGCGCCAAGAGCGCGTCGTTTACGGCGGGCGCGATGGGGTCGGCCAGGACTATTCCGCGCAGCAGCCCCCGGCCCCGCACGCCGACAATCCCGGGATTGCCCAGCGCCAACACCGCCTCCGACAAGCGCAAACCCTTGGCGTTGGCGGCCGCTACCAGGCCTTCGTCGCGCAGCGTGTCGAGCACCGCGAGCGCGGCCGCCGCCGCCACCGGGTTGCCGCCGAACGTGGTGCCGTGCGAGCCCGGCGTGAACAGGTCGGCCGCCGGGCCGACGGCCAGGCACGCCCCCACGGGGAAGCCGTTGCCCAAGCCCTTGGCGAGCGTGACGATGTCCGGGATTACCCCATCGGCCACCGAAACCAGCCACTCGCCGCAGCGCCCGAGCCCGGTCTGCACCTCGTCGACCCAGAGCAGCGCCCCGGCCGCGTCGCAGGCCGCGCGGGCGGCGGCGAGGTAGCCGTCCGGCGCCGGGATTACGCCGTTCTCGCCTTGCACCGGCTCGACGACCACCGCGGCCACGGTCTCGTCCACCGCCGCGGCGAGCGCCCCGAAGTCCCCGAACGGGATGAACTCCACCCCGCCCGGCAGCGGCTCGAACGGCTCGCGGTATTTCGCCGTCCACGTCAGCGCCAGCGCCCCCAGCGTCCGCCCGTGGAACGCGCCCTCCATCGCGACGATCCTCTTCCGCCCCGTCAGCCGCGCCAGCTTGAACCCCGCCTCGTTCGCCTCGGTCCCCGAGTTGGTGAGAAACACGCGGACGGGAGTAGCCCCCACCAACCCGGCCAAGCGCTCGGCTAACTGAATCTGGGGGACGGAGGCGAAGAAGTTGGAGACGTGATCCAGCGTGCCGAGTTGGGCGGACACGGCACCGAGGACGGCGGCGTGGCAGTGGCCGAGCACGTTGACGGCGATGCCGGAGAGGAAGTCGGTGTAGCAGCGCCCCTCCACGTCCCACACGTGTGTGCCCTCGCCGCGCGCCAAGACCCGACGGGGGGAGCCGAAGGTGTTGGCAAGCGTGGCGCCATACTTCGCCATCCAGTCGATCATGGCAGCTCCTCGGCGGAAGGGTGCAGGGCCCACACCGGCCCGTCGTCCAGGTCGTCGGCCCTGACCAGGGTTCCGATGCCCTCGTTGGTGAAGATCTCCAGCAACAAGGCGTGCTTGACGCGCCCGTCGATGACGGTCGCCTTGCTGACCCCGCCCTGCACGGCGCGCAGGCAGGCCTCCATCTTGGGCCGCATCCCGGACTCCAGCGTCGGCAGCAGGGCGGCCAGCTCGGACGCGGTGATCTGGGTGATGACGTCCTCGGAGGCGGGCCAGTCGGCGTAGAGCCCCGCCACGTCCGTCAGCACCACCAGCCGCTCGGCGCCCAGTTCGACGGCCAGGGCGGCGGCGGTGTCGGCGTTGACGTTGTAAACCTGCTTGTCCTCGCCCGGCGCCACCGTCGCGACGACCGGCACGCGGCCGTTCAGCAGCAGGTCCTCGATGGTGGAGGGGTCGACCGACACGATGTCGCCGACCAGCCCGAGGTCGACCTCCTCGCCGTCCACGACCGCCCCGCGCGGCTCGGCCTTGAAGAGCCCCGCGTCCTCGCCGGACAGCCCGACGGCCAGCGGCCCGTGCTGGTTGATGAGGTTGACGAGTTCGCGGCCGACCTGGCCAACGAGCACCATGCGGACGACCTCCATCATCTCCGGCGTGGTGACGCGCAGGCCGCCCACCCACTCACTGGTTATCCCCAGCCTGCCGAGCATGGACGAGATCTGCGGCCCGCCGCCGTGGACGACCACCGGCAGCAGCCCGCACATCCGCAGGAAGGCGATGTCGTCGGCGAACGCGCCCTTCAGCGCGTCGTCGACCATGGCGTTGCCGCCATACTTGATCACGACGATCTGCCCCCGGTAGCGCTCCAGCCACGGCAGCGCCTCGATCAGCGTCTCGGCCTTGGCGATCAGCGCCTGGGTGTCGGCGGCCCTCCTGATGCTCATGTCGGATACTCCGCATTCTCTTTCACGTAGTCATAGGTCAAATCGCTGGTGTATACGGTCGCGCCCGCCCCGCCCGCCGCCAGGTCGATCACGACCGCGACGTCACGGCCGGAAAGGTCGACCAGCGAGCGCGGCTCGCCGACGCCGCCGCCCCGGCACACCTTCACG
>JAISUF010000042.1 GCA_031272195.1 Propionibacteriaceae bacterium | reverse complement strand
GCACCCGAACGTCGTCGGGATTCGGCACGAGCCCCTGGACCAAATGCTCCAAAGCGTCGCTCAGCACGGTCAGGCCTCGACTGGCTCGGCGGCCTCGACCGGCGCCTCGTCGGCTGCCGCCTCGGCCTCGGCGGCCTCTTCGGCGGCCTGCTGCTTCTTCGACTTGGAGATCGCGGCGGTGGCCGGCTCCGCGTCGGCCTCGGCCAGAGCGGCGTTGAACAGCGCCACCTTGTCCTTGCGCGGCTTCTGCGGCTCGACGCCGCTGGGCGAGTCCTCCCCGCTGAACTTCTGCCAGTCGCCGGTCCGCCTCAGCAGCGCGACGACGGCCTCGGTCGGCTGGGCGCCGACGCCAAGCCAGTAAAGCGCCCGGTCAGAGTCGACCTCGATCACCGACGGGTCGTTCTTTGGATGATAGATACCGATCTCCTCGATCGCCCGGCCGTCCCGCTTGGCGCGGGAGTCCATGACGACGACGCGGTAGTGCGGCGAGCGAATCTTGCCCAGCCGCTTCAGACGAATCTTGACAGCCACCTTGGTGGGTTCTCCTCATTATCGTTACGGATGGCTCCAGCATCGGCCGTGGGCAACCAACGCCTTCCCCGGTTGGCCGGCGCCGCTGGGAGAGAGAGGGCCCCAAGAGCGCAGGCAGCTATCCATTCTGCCACAAACCCCGCCCGGTGTCGCATCGACGCCGACTGCGGCCCTCAGAGGGGACGGCCCCGCAGGACGACCAGCTTCGGGTGGGCCAGCACGGCCATATCGCGTCGGGGGTCTTCGGCGTAGACCACCAAATCGGCGGCCGCGCCCGGAACCAGCCTCGAATCGGCGCCCAGCCATTCGCGCGCCCGCCAGCTTCCCGCGCCCAGCGCGAACTCGGCGCCGCCGACGCCGGCCAGCTCGGCCAACTCGTCGGGCAGGCGCCCGTGCTTGATGACGGTGCCCGCGTCCGTCCCGGCGTAGACCGGCACCCCCGCCTCGCGGGCCAGGCCGATGGTTTCGCGGCGGCGGGCGTGCAGGTCGGCCATGTGGGCGGCGTAGACGGGGAACTTCTCCTTGGCCGGCTCGGCGTAGACCGGGAACAGCTCCAGGTTGATCATCGTCGGCACCAGCGCCGTGCCGCGCTCGGCCATCAGGGCGATGGTGTCGGCGTCCAGGCCGGTGCCGTGCTCGATGCAGTCGATTCCGGCCCTGACAAGCGTCTGTACGGACTCCTCGGCGAAACAATGGGCGGTCACCCGGGCCCCGGCCCGGTGGGCCCGCTCGATGGCCTGGGCGGCCAGGCCGGCCGGCCACAGGGGGGCCAGGTCGCCGACGCCGCGGTCGATCCAATCGCCCACCAGTTTGACCCAGCCGTCTCCCTTGGCGGCCTCCACCCCGGCCTGGTCGGGCAGTTGCTCGGGCTCGATCTCGACCGCCAGGTGGCGCAAATAGCGTTTGGGGCGGGCGATGTGGCGGCCCGCCCGGACGATCCTGGGCAGGGCGGCCTCGCCGTCGATCCAGCGGGTGTCCGACGGCGATCCGGCGTCGCGGATCAGCAGGACGCCCGCCGCCCGGTCGGCCAGTGCCTGGGCGCGGGCCGTCTCGGCGTCGACTCGCCCGCCGACGCCCAAGCCGATGTGGCAGTGGGCGTCGACCAGGCCCGGCATGATCCAGCCGTCCTCGCAGACCGTCTCGGCGTCCGAAAGCGGCTGGTCGGCTATCGCCTCGCCGTCGATCCACAGGTCGCGCCGCTCCCCCTCCGGCAGAACGACGCCGCGCAAGTGGAGGCTCATCGCGGGCCCTTGTTCGACGGGTTCAGCAACGCCTGGACGTCGGGTGGCAGTTGGAAGTCGCCCATCGCCTTGGCCAGGTCGGCCGGGTCCGGCGCCGCCGAGGGGACGCCGAAAGGCGAGGAGGCCGACAGCGGGGCCTCGGCGGCGGCCGACGCGGCGGCCTGCGGACGGGCCGCTTGGGCGGCGGCCCGTTTGGCCGGGTTGCCGGACACCTTGTGGCCGGCCTTCTTCTTCTTGGGCTGCTGCTTGGCGGGACGCCGCTGCATGCCGGGGATCATCTGGCCCATTTGGGCCATCATCTTCTTGGCGCCGTCGAAGCGCGTCACCAGCGAGTTAACCTCTTGGACGCTGGTGCCCGAGCCGTTGGCGATGCGCAGCCGCCGCGAGCCGTTGAGGATCGACGGGTTGGCCCGCTCGGCCGGCGTCATCGACTTTATGATGGCCTCGATACGGTCGATCTCGCGCTCGTCGATGGCGCCGATTTGGTCTTTCATTTGGCCCATGCCGGGCATCATGCCGAGAATCTTCGACAACGGCCCCATCTTTCGGACCTGCTGCATCTGGGCCAGGAAGTCGTCCAGCCCGAACTGGCCCTTGCCCTGCAGCAGGGCCTGGGCGGCCTTGGCGGACTCCTGGGCGTCGAACGTCTTCTGGGCCTGCTCGATCAGCGTCAACAGGTCGCCCATGTCGAGGATGCGGCTGGCCATCCGGTCGGGGTGGAAGGCGTCGAAGTCGTCGAGGCCCTCGCCGTTGGAGGCGAAGATGATCGGCTTGCCGGTGACGCGGGCGATCGACAGCGCCGCGCCGCCGCGGGCGTCGCCGTCCAGCTTCGACAACACCACCGCGTCGAAGCCGACGCCCTCGGCGAAAGCCTTGGCGGTGTTGACGGCGTCCTGGCCGATCATCGCGTCGACGACGAACAGCACCTCGTCGGGATTGACCGCCTGGCGGATGTCGACGGCCTGCCGCATCATTTCGGCGTCCACGCCCAAGCGCCCGGCGGTGTCGACGATCACCACGTCGTAGAGCTTCGCCAAGGCCTGGCCGATCGACTGCCTGGCCACCTGGACCGGGTCGCCGACGCCGTTGCCCGGCTGGGGCGCGAAGACGTGGACGCCCGCCCGCTCGCCCACCACCTGCAGCTGGTTGACGGCGTTCGGGCGCTGCAAATCGGCGGCCACCAGCAGCGGCGAGTGGCCCTGGCCCTTCAGCCACTTGCCGAGCTTCCCGGCCAGGGTCGTCTTGCCGGAGCCCTGCAGGCCGGCCAGCATGATGACAGTCGGCGGACGCTTGGCGAAGCGCAGATTGCGCGTCTGGCCGCCCAAGATGGCGACCAGCTCGTCGTTGACGATCTGGACGATCTGCTGGCCCGGGTTGAGGGCGGCGTGGACCTGCGCGCCGTGGGCCCGCTCGCGGACGGCGGCGATGAACTCTTTGACCACCGCCAGGTTGACGTCGGCCTCCAGCAGCGCGATGCGGATCTCGCGCAGCGTGGCGTCGATGTCGGCGTCGGTCAGCTTGGTCTTGCCGCGCAGCGCCTTGAATGCGCCGGTCAGCCGCTCTTGCAGGGTGTCGAACACGTTTACCTCCGCGGGGAATCCTACCCGGACCCTACCTGGCCAGCCTCATCCACAGCTCGCTGGGTCCGTCGAGGCCCTCGGGGTAGTGCTCGAACCAGATGCCGCCCTCGTAGTAGAGGTCGACGGCGTGGCTGACCTCGTAGAAGTCGGCCGTCCAAGCCTTCTCCAAGTCGTCGCCTGGGTCGTGGTCGACAACGGCGTAACTGGCCGCGTAGATGGTCTGGCGCAGCGCGCCCGGCGGCTGCTCGGCCTGGGGGGAGACCGCTTCGCCGACCATCCAGTAGACGTGGCCCTTGCCGCGGTCGGTGTACCAGGCGACGACGAACGTCTCGCCTTTGGGCCGGGCGGCGTGCTTGTCGTATTCGGCGTAGAGGCGCTCGCGGACGGCGTTGTAGCCGTACTCTGGCACGGTCACCTCGATGCCGTAGCCTTGGACGAGCCAGCCGCCGGTCTCAGCTATCCGCAGCTTCATAGCCACCCCCGTCCAACAGCGCGTCCACAAAGCCCTGGGCGGTGAAGGGCGCCAGATCGTCGACGCCCTCGCCCAGGCCGACAAGCTTGACCGGCACGCCCAGCTCGCGCTGCACCGCCACGACTATGCCGCCCTTGGCGGAGCCGTCCAGCTTCGACAACACGATGCCGGTGACGTCCACCACCTCGGCGAAAACCCGGCTTTGGGCCAGGCCGTTCTGGCCGGTGGTGGCGTCGATCACCAACAAGACCTCCGTGACGGCGGCCTGGCGCTCGACGACGCGCTTGATCTTGCCCAGCTCGTCCATCAAGCCGGCCTTGGTGTGGAGCCGCCCGGCCGTGTCGACCACAACCGTGTCTACGCCGTCGGCGATGCCTCGGGCAACCGCGTCGTAGGCCACCGAGGCCGGATCGCCGCCCTCGGCGCCGCGCACCACCGGCACACCGACGCGCCCAGCCCAGGTCTCCAACTGGTCGGCGGCCGCCGCCCGGAAAGTGTCCGCCGCGCCCAGCACGACCGTGTGGCCCTCGGCCACCAGCACGCGGGCCAGCTTGCCGATCGTCGTCGTCTTGCCGGTGCCGTTGACGCCGACCACCAGCACCACGCCGGGCAGCCCGTCGGCCCCCGTCACCTTCAACTCGCGATCCATCGCCGGGTCGACCAGCGCCACCAACTCCTCGCGCAACACCTGCTTGGCCTGCTCCGGATCGCTGGTGCCCTCGACGCCAAGCTTCTCGCGCAGGGCCGAGATCAGCTCGCCGGTCGGGCCGACGCCCAAGTCGGAGGTGATCAGCGAGGCCTCCAAGTCCTCCCAGGTCTCCTCGCTCAACTTGTCGGCGCTCAACAGCGACAACAGGCCGC
>JAISUF010000007.1 GCA_031272195.1 Propionibacteriaceae bacterium | reverse complement strand
GCCCGCCACCTCGGCCTGTCCGTCATCCACCAGGAGTTTTTCCTGATGAACCACCTGACGGTGGCCCAGAACATCTTCATCGGCCGCGAGCCCAAACTCCCCGGCGGCGTTCTCAACGACGACCGCGCCCTCAATCGGAAGGCCCAAGAACTGCTCGACCGCCTCGGCGTGCCGATCGACCCGCGCGTCCAGGTCGGGCGGCTGACGGTGGCGGCCCAACAGATGGTCGAGATCGCCAAGGCGCTGTCGTTCGACTCGCGCGTGCTGATCATGGACGAGCCGACGGCCGCCCTGACCAGCAGCGAGGTCGAGACGCTCTTCCGCATCATCCGCAACTTCTCCACCCCCGAGACCGGCGTCGTCTACATCTCCCACCGCATGGAGGAGATCAAAGAGGTCTGCAACCAGATCACAGTCCTGCGCGACGGCCAGTACGTCGACTCCAAACCGGCCGATCAGCTCGAGGTCCAAGACATCATCCACCTGATGGTCGGCCGGACGATCGCCAAAGGATCGCGCCCGCAGGCGCGCGGCATCGACCCCGAAGTCGTGCTGGAGGTCAACGGGCTTTGCACGGCGTCCCTGCTGCGAGACGTCGGCTTCAGCTTGCGGCGCGGCGAGATCCTCGGCTTCGCCGGGCTGATGGGCGCCGGTCGCACCGAGACCGCCCGCGCCGTCGTCGGCGCCGACCCGAAGACGGCCGGCGAGGTCAAAGTCTTCGGCCAGCCGACGCGAATCTCCGGCCCCGCCGACGCCGTCCGCCACGGCATCGGCTACCTGTCGGAGGACCGCAAGCGTTACGGCTTGATCCTCGGGCAGACGGTGACGGCCAACATCGGCCTGCCGTCGCTGCCCAACTACCAGAAATTCGGCATGCTGCAAGACGCCGACATGGCCAAAGCGGCCGAAAAGCACTGCGAGGCGCTCAACATCAAGACGCCGAGCGTGCGCCAGCAGTTGCGCTTCCTGTCGGGCGGCAACCAGCAGAAGGTCGTGCTCGCCAAGTGGCTGGAGCGCGACTGCGACATCCTGATCTTCGACGAGCCGACCCGCGGCATCGACGTCGGAGCCAAACAAGAGATCTACGACTTGCTGCACCGCCTGGTGGCAGCGGGCAAGTCGATCATCATGATCTCCTCGGAGTTGGAGGAGGTGTTGCGCATGTCCGACCGGATCGTCGTCATGTGCGACGGCCGGGTGACCGGCGTCCTCGACAACGCCGACGCCACCAGCGAGAACATCATGACCTTGGCCACGCAATTCGAGGCCAAAGAAGACAGGGAGGACTTGAGATGAGCTTGACCAGCGTCGCGGAGGCGCCGAAGACCAGCGCCTTGGAGCGCTACAAGGGATTCGTCCAACAAGGCATGGTCTTGTTGGTGTTGGTGCTGCTGTTCGTGTTCTTCTCCGTCATGAACCCCAACTTCCTGACCTGGGGCAACGTCTCCTCGCTGCTGCTGGCCAGCGTCGTGACGGCCACCCAGGCGATCGGTTTGACATTCGTCATCGCCACCGGCGGTATCGACCTGACGCCCGGCATGGGCATGCTGTTCTGCATGGTCGTGCTGGCGGTGCCGATGACGGCCTGGGGCGCCCCGGTCTGGGTCGGCGTCGTCGTCGGACTGCTGGCCGGCGCTCTACTGGGAACGGTCAACGGCGTGCTAATCTCCGTCATCCGGATGCAGCCGATGATCGCCACGCTGGCCATGATGCTGGTCTGCTGGGGCTTCGCGCTGCTGTTCGCCGGCGCCAAGACGCTGTCGCTGCGCGACGTCCCCGGCTTCACCAACATCGCCATGGGGCAACTGCTGCCGGGCCTGTACAACGGCGTCATTATCTTGGTGTTCATCGCCATCGTGGCCGGAGTGCTGATGAACAAGACGGTCATCGGGCGCTACGCCTTGGCGATCGGCTCCAACAAGGAGGCGACGCGCATCTCCGGTATCAACACCCAGCGCTGGGAGGTGCTGGCGTACACCATCTGCGGCGTCTTCACCGGCATCTCGGGCATCATCATGGCCGCCTACCTGAACTCGGTTCCGCCCAACACCGGGCAAAGCTACGAGATGTACGCCATCGCGGCGGCGGTTATCGGCGGCACCAGCCTGCGCGGCGGGCGCGCCTCGGTGTTCGGCGCGGTCATCGGCGCGGTCACCATCCGCACCATCTACAACGGTTTGACGATCCTCGGCTTCGAGGACGCCTGGCAGAAGGTCGTGCTGGGCTTCGTCATCCTCATCGCGGTGTTCGTCGACATCCGGCGGCGCGGCGGCGAGGAGTGAGCAAGGTTTCGTTGCCCGCCGGGCATCGTAAGGAAAACAGGGAAAATGTCTCCCGAAACTAATCAAGGAGGTTAATTGTGAGACGACCCCTCATTGGAATGGCACTTGTGCTGATGGCCGCCGTGTCGGCCGCTGGGTGCCAGGGAACGGGCACCACGTCCACGTCGGGCGATGGTGGAAGCAGCGCACCGGCGGGCCAGGCGAGGTTCGTGCTGGTCGCCAAGGCCGACGCGTCAGACTACTGGACGGCGGTCAAGGAAGGCGCCATGAAGGCCGGCACCGAGCTGGGCGTCACGGTGGAATGGGTCGGCCCCGCCACCGAGACCGAGCCGGACAAGCAGCTCCAGCAGCTCGACTCGGCCATCAACTCCAAGCCCGCCGGCATCGGCTTCGCGCCGCAGGACGGCGCGCAGGCCCAGGCGGACACCTACCTGCAGAAGGCGAAGGACGCCGGCATCCCGGTGGTCGCCTTCGACACGCCGGTGGCCGACTCCGACATCCCGATCGCCACCGTCGCCAGCGACAACAAGCAGATCGGCGCCGACGCCGCCAAGCAGATGAACGACCTCATCGGCGGCAAGGGCAAGGTCGGCATCATCGCCCACGGCGAGGTCGGCACGGCCGCCGACCGGCGCGACGGCTTCATCGACTGGATGAAGGCCAACGCGCCCGGCGTCGAGCTGCTGCCGACCCAGAACGGCAACTCCGACCAGGCTGAGTCGCGCACCAAGGCGGCCGGCGTGCTGACCGCCAACCCCGACCTGGTCGGCTTCTTCGGCACTGACGACGACTCCGTCATCGCCATCGCCGAAGAGGTGCAGGAGAAGGGCTCCAAGGCTGTTGTCATCGGCGTCGACGCCTCGCCGGACGAGATCCGCCTGGTCAAGGAGGGCAAGATCACCGGCGGCATCACGCAGAACCCGGGCGGCATCGGCTACCAGGCCGTCAAGGTCTTGTACGACGCCTCCAAGGGCACCCAGCCGACTGAGAAGAACATCGTCTCCCCGGCGGTCTGGTACACCAAGGACAACCTGACCTCCGAGGAGGTCGTGGCCGTCCTCGGCAACGTCTAGTCGAATAGTCCGGCAAGGCCCGGTCCCCGCTCGGGGCCGGGCCTTGCCGCGTCTGGGGCCGGTCGGGGAGCGGGTCGGCGTCAAAGATAGCGCGAGGCGGCCCGGACGGCGGCGGAGCCGTAGCCGCCCCCGAACAGCGCGGCGTGCACGAGCAGCGGGTTGACTTGGTGCAGGGCGATCAGCTCCCGCCAGCCGTCCGGCAGGTGGCCCGACGCCTCCTCGTAAGACGACCAGATGGCGTCCAAATGGGGCGCGCCGAACAAGCCGAGCATGGCCAGGTCGGCGAGGCGGTGCCCGCCGTGGGCGGCGGGGTCGATAAGGACTGCCCGCCGTCCGGTGAACAGCACGTTGCCGGCCCACAGGTCGCCGTGGAGGCGGGCGACCGGGGCGCCGTCGTCGAAGGCGCCGTCGTCCAGGCGTTTGGCCAAAGCCTCGAAGACGCGCAGGTCGCCGGGGGCCAGGCCGCCGCGCTCGACCGCCCGCCGGGCCGGGTCGAGCACGCGGTAGGTGCCGTAGTAGGTTCCCCAGCGCAAGCCGGGCGCGTCGGCCGGGTCGGGCATCGGCATCGCCAGCGAGCCGATGTGGGCCGGTCCGAAATAGCCGTCCGGGAGGACGCCGAAGGCCGCCGCGCCGGCGTCGTGGGTGCGGACCAGCTCGGCCCCGAAACGCTCGGCGCTGTCGCGGGTGGCGGGCCCCTCGGCGACGCGGATCGTGGTGAGCGACGTGGCCGTCACCTCGACCACTTCCGCGACGGCGACGCCGCCGGGCACCCGCAGCCAGCGTAACCCGGCCGCCTCGGCTTCGAAGAAGCCCTCGGGGGCGTCGGGCCGCCGTTTGGTGAACGTCTCCACCGGTCAGTGCTCGTGGACTGTGATGTCGAAGAAGTATTGGTCCCAGCGGTAGCAGTGGTCGCCGAACTCGACCGGTTTGCCGGCCGCGTCGAAGGCCACCCGCGACATGGTCAGCAGCGGGTCGCCGGCCCGCAGGTCGAGCAGTTGGCGCTCCCGGCTGGTGGGGCGGCGGGCGCCGATGATCTGATGTCCGATCGACGGCCGTACCCCGTTGTCGCGCAGCACCGCGTACAAGCTGCGCTCGCCGAGCAGCGACCGGGGCAGCACCGACTCGCCGAAGGGCAGCCAGTTGCGCATCAGGGCCATCGGCACGCCGTCGGTCGAGCGCAGCCGCTCGACGAACAACAGCTTGGCGCTGGCCGGCAGGCCGAGCTTCTCGGCCGCCGAAGGGTCGGCGATGTCGGTGCGGTAGTCGATGACTGTCGTCTGGGGGCGTTTTCCGCTGGCGACCAGGTCTTCGTAGAGGCTGGTCAGCTCGGCTTTGCGGTGGATGGCCTTGCTGGCGACCGTCGTGCCGACGCCGCGGCGGCGCACCAGCAGGCCGCGGTTGACCAGTTCGGCGATGGCTCGCCGAACGGTCGGACGCGACAGGTCGAGACGCTCGGCCAGGGACAACTCGTTCTCGAACGGGTCGCCGGGCTGGAGGCGGCCCTCCTCGATGGCGGCGGAGAGCTGTTCGGCGAGCTGGTGGTAGAGGGGGACGGGGCTGGTGCGGTCCATCGTGACGTGGAGTTGTTTGCTCACAGCTGAAAGCCTATCAATCAAGTCGGCAATAAGTCATGATGTAAGAACATGTGGTCAAAGTGGTCTCTTCTTGCCACGCACCGGCCGGGCCGATCCGTCATAGACTGTAGGGGTGTCCAACCAGGTGCCGTTGAAGTGTTGTTAGCTGGCAAGACCGCCGAGGTGCTGTGTGTCGGAAGGGTCGGCGTCGACGTCTATCCGACGCAGATCGGCGTGCCCCTGGAAGACGTCGAGACGTTCGGCAAGTTCTTGGGCGGCAGCGCCGCCAATGTGGCGGTGGCGGCGGCCCGCCACGGGCGGCGGACGGCCCTTATCTCGAAGACCGGCAACGACCCGTTCGGCCGCTTCGTCCACTCCAAGCTGCGCCAGTTGGGCGTCGACGACTGCTTCGTCGGTCTGGAGTCGGGCTCGCCGACGCCGGTGACGTTCTGCGAGATCTTCCCGCCCGACACCTTCCCGCTGTTCTTCTACCGCACCCACACCAGCCCCGACCTGCGGCTGCGGGCCGACGCCATGCCGGTGGAGCACATCGCCCAGGCCGGCGTCTTCTGGGCCACCTTGACGGGCTGCTCGGCCGAGCCGTCGCGGGAGGCCCATTTCGCGGCCTGGAAGGTGCGCGGACGCTCGCCCAACACCGTGCTCGACTTGGACTACCGGCCCAAGTTCTGGCCCCGCGGCGGGGCCAGGGAGCAGGCCCGCGCGGCCCTGGCGCTGTGCACGGTGGCGGTCGGCAACCGGGAGGAGTGCCAGGTTGCGACGGGGGAGAGCGATCCGGTGCGGGCCGCCCGCGCCCTGCTCGACTTGGGCGTCGAGTTGGCCGTCGTCAAACGGGGGCCGGCCGGCGCTTTGGCGATGACGGCCGAGCAGGTGGTCGACGTGCCCGGCCAGAGGGTCGAGGTCGTGAACGGCTTGGGGGCCGGCGACGCCTTCGGCGGGGCGCTGTGCCACGGGCTGTTGGCGGGGTGGGACTTGGAGCGCTGCCTGCGTTTTGCCAACGCCGCCGGCGGTTTGGTGGCCGGACGCCTGGAATGCTCCCCGGCCATGCCCGTCACAGCCGAGGTCGAGGCGGCCTTGGCCGACGCGGCGGACGCCTGAGGGTCCGCGACGGCCGGATTCTCCGCGCGGGCGGATCGGCCATGTCAGGCGGGCCGGGGCGGGGCCTGCCCGGCCAGCCACCGGCGAACCGCCAAGGTGGCGCGGGTGTCGTCCTCGTTGTATTCCAGGATGCGGCGTTTGGCGTCATCGCGGATGCGCTGGCTGGGCCCGGCGACGGCCTCCTCGAACCAGGCCATCGAGTTGAGGCCGCCCGGATCGTCGTCGCGCCAGTGGAAGCCGGCCCCGTGGACGGCGACGGCTTTCAGGCCCAGGCCGTGGGCGCCGAAGTAGTGCTGGCGGACCAGCTGGAACAGGTCGACGAAGCGGTCGCGGGCCAGTTCCCGCCCCCAGTCGATGACGGGGTCCTGGGTGCGTTTGGCGAGGCGTTTGATTCGCGTCACCTCGTATTCGGAGTAGTGGTAGAGCAGCGCTTGGCGTCCCTCGACCAGGTCGCGCAGCCAGGACAGAGCCTGGCGGGCCAGCTCGGCCTCGGCGTCGTCGTCGAGGTGCTCGAAACTGGCGAACGGGTGGTAGGCGCTGCGCCCGCCCTCGTTGACGAGGAAGCCCCACAGGTAGACGCGGTCGCCCAGCGAGGTCTCCAAGTCGATGTCGATCTCCAACTCGGCTCGCGGCACGTCGGGAGGGCCGTCGCCGAGCGCCTCAAGCTCGATCCCGGCGGCGATCAGTTTGGACCGCCGCCAGGCGGTGCGCAGGCGCTGTTCGGTGCCGGCCCGGCCGGCCACCCGGGGCAGATAGCCGGGCAGGAAGGCGTCGATGTCCACCGCCGCCAGGTCGGCCACCGTGGCGACGCCGCTTTGGCGCAGGACGCCGATCTCCTGGCGGTCCAGCGGCGTCTTCTCGAGGCGGGCGCTGAGGTCGTCGGGGGGCAGCTCGGCCAGGCACTGGGGGCGCCAGGCGCAGTGCTGGCATTCGCGGGTGATGACGGGGCGCAAACCGCTGGGCTGCCCCTCGGCGGCCAGGTGGGCCAGCTCCAACCGGTTGGCGAACTCCTGGTCGTAGACCGCAAGCGGGCTGGCCGGCCGGTCGGTGGCGGAGTCGATCAGGGTGGGGGCGTCCAGCGGCAGCCAGTTGACGACAGGGTCTGGTCCCAACAATTCGTCGATGCCGACCACGCCCGCCAGCGGACGCCCGCCCGCCTGGGCGCCGCAGTCTTCCAGCATCCGCCAATAGTGGGCCAGTTGGACGGGCAGCAGGGGGCGTTGGCGCCAGCGGAAGCGGAACCCCTCGGCCGCCAGCGGCTGGGCGGGCAATTGGAGCGTCGAGTAGAGATAGGGGCCTTCGACCGGCGTTTCGCCCGTCGGCGGCTGGTGAGCCTCGGCAACGCGTTGGTACTTGACGATGACGGGCCGATAGCCGCCGTCGGCGGCGACCAGCGCCGGAACGCGCCCGACGCGGTGGCTGAGGCGGGGGAGGACGCCGCCCAGGACCAGGGGGGTGCCCGCCCGCAGGGCCGTCAGGGTGTCGGACTCGGTGGCCTGGTCGAAGGCCGTGCCACGCAGGTCCAAGGTCGCCGGGCTGTGGGCGGCCAACCGGGCCAGCGTCTCGGCGACGAACTCCTGCGCGCCGGCCAGCGGCGTGTAGCTGGAGGCGGTCAGCGTGGCCTGCGGCAGGTTGTTTCGATACGTCTTGAGGGGGCAGCTGCGGGCGGCGTAGGCGTCGAGCCAGCTCACGGCCGCCACGCCCTGTGCAGCGCCACGATGCCGCCGGACAAGTTCTTCCAGCCGATCTGCCGCCAACCGGCCGCGCACATGGCGTCGGCCAGGCCGAGTTGGTCGGGCCAGGCCAGGATCGACTCGGCCAGGTAGTCGTAGGCGGCGGGGTTGGACGACGCCAGCCCTGCCAGCCTCGGCAGGGCCATGGCCAGATAGCCGTCGTAGAGCTTGCGGAAGGCGTGGCTGGTCGGCTTGGAGAACTCGCAGATGACGATCCGCCCGCCGGGTTTGGCGACGCGCAGCAGCTCGCGCAAGGCGGCGTCGGTGTCGTCGATGTTGCGCAGCCCGAAGGAGATTGTGACGGCGTCGAAGCTGGCGTCGGCGAAGGGCAGCTCCAAGGCGTCGGCGTTGACGAAGGGCAGGTCCGGGTGGCGAGCTTTGCCGGTCGCCAGCATACCGAGGCTCAAGTCGACGGCAACGACGCTGGCCCCGCAGCGGGCGAACGCCTGCGATGAGGTGCCCGTCCCGGCGGCCAAGTCGAGGACGCGCTGTCCAGGCTGGGGGTCGACGGCCGCGGTCGTGGCGCGGCGCCAGAGGCGGTCTTGGCCCAGCGACAGCACGTCGTTGACGAGGTCGTAGCGGGGGGCGACGCCGTCGAACATGTCGGCGACCTGCTGGTGGTGTTTGTCCAAATCCGCTCGCGTCACCCGGTCAGGATACCGTGCCGCGATGTCAGGACTCTCGACCTCAACGGCAACCCCCACCGCGAGCCTGGCGTCGGTGGCCTCGTTCAATTTCGTGGACGGCCGCCTGCGCCGTATCGATTACGCGGAGCCGGCCGCCGATCTGCTGCCTCCCAAGAGGCGCCGCTTCCGTCCCGGCGCGTAGGCGGCGGTGGCGCTGCCGCGGGGCGGGCCTGGGCCGTTATCGAATTGTTATGAATTTGTTCTGTGAAAGCTCTGTTGTGGGGGTGTGGGTTGGTGCTAGGTTGTGGGTCAAAGCTTCACAGTCCGCTGGTGGCCGATGGCGGCTCGGGCGGAAACCGCATAAAGGGGGGACGCATGTCCAAGTCTGCATTCGGGGCCGGGGCCCGTGGTCTGATGGCGCAGTTGTCGCGCAGCGCCACACACACACACACACGGTAGGCCGGGTGGCTGTTGGCTGAGGCGGTTGGCGGTGGCTGTCTGCGTGGGCCTTGTGGGGTCGTCGCTGGTTGGCGCGCCTTCGGCGTTGGCGGCGACGAAGGTCCAGATCCGTTATGACGCGGCTGGTGTGACGTTGTGCTCGGATAATCGGCAGGCGGAGGTTGACGAGCCGGATTTGTCGTATTTCGCCACTGCGGAGACGGTTTCGGGGGCCGCGTCGGTGTCGTGGGCGTCGTCGGACGAGACCGTGTTGCATGTCGAGGATCCCGCGTCGGCCGGTGTGTCGGCGGACGCGGATTACGGGTTCCGGTCGGAGCACCCCAGTGTTGAGGGTGTCTCCCAGGGCGTGGCCGAGCTTCAGGCCACCGTGGCGGACTCGTCTGGTTCGAAGACCGACTCCTGCAAGATCAGTGTGTGGGAGCGTGTGGAGGATTTCGCTGACGGCCCGGCGGTTGGCGTGGCGTCTGGCGGCATGGCCTATAGCGGGGCGTTCACGGG
>JAISUF010000207.1 GCA_031272195.1 Propionibacteriaceae bacterium | reverse complement strand
GCCCGCCAGGCCGGCTTCTCCCTGTCGGTGGCCTTCATCCGCAACCAGACCGCCGCCGACATGGACGCCGCGCTGAGCCACTTCATGGACCTTGGCGCCGAGGGCGTCGAGCCAGGCCTGTTGGCGGATGGCGGCCTGGAATTCGCCGGCCGGGCCGCTGATGTGGCCGATGCGGCGGTGGCCCAGCCCGATCAGGTGTTCGACGGCCGCACGGGCGCCGACGGCCTGGTCGATGTCGACGGCTGGGAACGCGGTTTGGCCGCTGGTGGCCACCACCATCGGGACTTTGCCGGCCAGGGCCTTGGCGGCGTCCAGCGTGGCGGTGGTGGGCGCGATGACGACGACGCCCTCGGCGCCAAGGTCCATGAAGTGGCTCAGCGCGGCGTCCATGTCGGCGGCGGTCTGGTTGCGGATGAAGGCCACCGACAGGGAGAAGCCGGCCTGGCGGGCGGCTTGGTCGATGGCCAGCAGCGCCCCGGACGGCCCGAACAGGTGCGGATTGGTGACGGCGGCGCCCAAGATGTTGGTGTGCTTGGAGGCCAGGGCGCGGGCGGCGGCGTTGCGCCGGTAGCCGAGGCGGTCCATCGCCTCCTGGACGCGGGCCCGCGTCTGCGGGTGGACGGCCGGGTGGTTGTTGAGCACGCGGGAGACCGTCTGCCGGGACACGCCGACCGCCTGCGCGACGTCGATGATCGACGGCGGTCGTGTGCCCATGGGCGAAGTTTAGCGGAAGATGTGAACGATCCCACGCTTGCGGCAGTCGCGCGCGGCGCCGACGGGGAAACCGATCTCAGCACCATGTGCACAAATCTAAAGACGTCCTTTAGAATTGTGCACATGCCTGGAGAGATTGAACGGTTCGCGTTGAGTCGGGTCCGAGACCGGCTCGCTCGAGCGTCGGCCGTCGCGCTGGTCGGGCCGAGGCAGGTGGGCAAGACGACGTTGGCGCTGTCAGTCGGCGAGCGCTGGCCGTCTGGATCGGCGTATTTCGACTTGGAGGCGCCACCCGATGTGGATCGTCTGGCCGACCCCTACCGGGCTCTGGCGGGGCTGGCTCCCCGGCTGGGCATTGTCGACGAGGCCCAGCGGCTGCCCGGCATCTTCCCCGTTCTGCGCAGCGTCATCGACCAGAACCGGCGCGCGGGACGGCGGGCTGGACAGTTCTTGTTGCTCGGCTCGGCTTGGCTCGATCTGACCATGGCGTCAACCGAATCGCTGGCGGGACGAGTGTCCCTGGTGGAGTTGGGCGGCATCAACATCGACGAGGCGGCCGGCGCGGGGATCGACGCCGACACGCTGTGGCTGCGGGGCGGGTTCCCTGACGCGCTATTGGCTGAGACCAACCAGGTCTCCCAGCATTGGCGCACCGACCTGATCGCGACGTACTTGGAGAGGGACGTCCCTCAGTCCGGCAGGCGGGTCCCGGCCGAGACGTTGCGTCGGCTGTGGACCATGTTGGCGCACGTCAGCGGCGGCTTGTTCAACGCCTCGGTCCTGGCCGAGAACCTGGCCGTGTCGGCTCCCACGATCAAGTCCTACGTCGACCTGTTGGTCGACCTGAAACTGGTGCGCCGACTGGAGCCCTGGTTCGCCAACACCGCCAAGCGTTTGACCAAGTCGCCAAAGATCTACGTTCGCGACACCGGCTTGCTCCACGCCCTGCTGCGGCTTCAGGACTCGGCCGATCTGATGGCCCATCCGAGCGTGGGGGCAAGCTATGAGAGTTTTGCCGTGGAGTGCCTGCTTGGCGCCAACGGCGATTACGACCCGGCTTTCTACCGGGCCGGCCGGGCTGGCGCCGACGAGGTGGACCTGGTGCTGGTCCGCGGTGGCGTCCCGAAGGTCGCGATCGAGATCAAGCTGGCCTCGGCCCCCGTGGTGGGGGCGGGGTTTCGCCGGGCCTGCGACGACCTGGGCGTCACCGCCCGCTATGTGGTCCATCCCGACGATCCGTTGGGGGCCTACGAGAAGTCCGGCCTGACCGTGATCGGCCTGGCCGAGTTGGTGGGCCGGTTGAGGCGGGGTTGGCGGGCCGTTGAGGCGGGTGGAATGACGTGACGTCCGCGCCGCGCGCCGCAGCGACGTCTGCGGGTGTGCGTTCTCGCGGGTGATCGCTGCCGCGGAATCGTTATCAAATCGTTGTAATCGAGGGCTTGACAAGAGTTGGTGTGAACGTTCACAATGTATGTGAACGTTCACATATCCAGCGTTGGGGATGGACCGATCCAGTGTTGGAGGCGAACGACAACAAGGGGCGAGACGCCCGAAACACTCAAAGAGGAGACCTCTATGAAGCTCAAGAAGATCGCGCTGGCGGTGGGCGGATTCGCTCTGGCCATCTCTCTGGCGGCCTGCGGCGGCAGTGGCGCGGGGGGAACGGCGACCACTGCGGCAACCGGCGGCGACGCGACCCAAGCCAGCCAGGCCCCCGCAGACGTCACCATCGGCGTGGCCATGCCCACCCAAACCTCCGAGCGCTGGATCGCCGACGGCGACGCCGTCAAGAAAGGCCTGGAGGAAGCCGGCTACAAGGTGGACTTGCAGTTCGGCAACGACGACATTCCCACCCAAACCCAGCAAATCGACCAGATGATCACCCAAGGCGAGAAGCTGCTGATCATCGCCTCCATCGACGGCACGGCGCTGACCTCGCAACTTGAGAACGCCGCCAAGAACGGCATCAAGGTGATCGCCTACGACCGCCTGATCAACAACTCGGCCAACGTCGACTTCTACGTCACCTTCGACAACTACAAAGTCGGCGTCGCCCAGGCCAACGCGCTGCTGACCGGCCTCGGCCTGACCGAGCGCGACGGCACCAAGAAGGCCGACGCGCCCAAGGGTCCGCTGAACATCGAAATCTTCGCCGGCTCGCCCGACGACAACAACGCCAAGTTCTTCTTCAACGGCGCCATGGACACCCTCAAGCCCTATCTCGACGACGGCACGCTGGTGGTCAAGTCCGGCCAGACCGACTTCGAGAAGGTCGCCATCATGCGGTGGAGCCAAGAGGGCGCCCAGAAGCGCATGGAAGACCTGCTGACCTCGACCTACGGCGGCGGCAAAGAGCCGCTGGCCGGCGTCCTCAGCCCGTTCGACGGCATCTCGCGCGGTATCATCACCGCCCTGCAGCCGAAGTACGGCACGACGATGGCCGACGGCCTGCCGGTCGTCACCGGGCAAGACGCCGAAGTCGCCTCCGTCAAGCTGATCAACGACGGCGTGCAGTCCTCGACCATCTTCAAAGACACCCGCACGCTGGCCGCCCAGGCGGTCACCGTCGCCAAGGCGTATCTGGCCGGGCAGGAGCCCGAGGCCAACGACACCACCACCTACGACAACGGCGTGAAGGTCGTCCCGTCATATCTGCTCGATATCGTCACCATCTTCAAAGACGACATCAAGAAGGAACTGATCGACTCCGGCTACTACACCCAGGCCGAAGTCGACGCCGGCGTCGCCTCATAGCGGGGCAGCGCCAAGCACTCACAGCGCCTGCTGGGCGGGTCGACTCCTCCACCCGCCCAGCACGGCACCACCACGCGGAAGGACAACCCGATGAGCGACTTGATACTCCAAATGCGCTCGATCACCAAGACGTTTCCCGGCGTCAAGGCGCTGGAGAACGTCAACCTGGACGTCGAGCGCGGCGAGATCCACGCCATCTGCGGGGAGAACGGCGCCGGCAAATCGACCCTGATGAAAGTGCTCTCCGGCGTCCACCCGCACGGCACCTACTCCGGCGAGATCATCCTCGACGGCCAGCCCGCCACCTTCTCCTCGATCAGCGACTCGGAGGCCAAGGGCATCGTCATCATCCACCAAGAGCTGGCCCTCATCCCGCACCTGTCGATCGCCGAGAACATCTTCCTGCGCAACGAGCGCAAGAACTCGCTCGGCCTGATCGACTGGAACCGCACCAACTCGGAGGCCCAAGAGCTGATGGAGCGGGTCGGCCTGCACGAGAACCCGACCACCCTGATCAGCCAGATCGGCGTCGGCAAACAGCAACTGGTCGAGATCGCCAAAGCCGTCTACAAAGACGTCCGGCTGCTGATCCTCGACGAGCCGACCTCGGCCCTCAACGACACCGACTCCGAACACCTGCTGGGCCTGATCCGGCAGTTCAAACAGCAGGGCATCACCTGCATCATGATCTCCCACAAGCTGTCCGAGATCGCCGAGATCGCCGACACCACCACCGTCATCCGCGACGGCAAGACCATCGAATCCCTCGACATGGCCGACCCCGCCTCCACCCAAGACCGCATCATCCGCTCGATGGTCGGGCGCGACCTGGAGCACCGCTACCCGGAGAGGGTCGGCGTCGCCATCGGCGAGGAGGCCTTCCGCGTAGAGGACTGGACGGTCAACCACCCAACCCAGGCGGGGCGCGTCATCGTCGACCACGCCGGCTTCAACGTCCGGGCCGGGGAAGTCGTCGGCATCGCCGGACTGATGGGCGCCGGGCGGACCGAGCTGGCGATGAGCCTGTTCGGCAAGTCGTACGGACGCTTCCAGGGCGGCAGAATGTGGCTGGGCGGCCAGGAGGTCCGCCTCAACTCGGTCTCGGAGGCGATCGACGCCGGGCTGGCCTACGTCACCGAAGACCGCAAGCGCTACGGCCTCAACCTGATCGAGGACGTCCGCGTCAACATCTGCTCGGCCGGCCTCAAACAGCTCACCAAAGTCGGCTGGATCAACGCCAACGAGGAGTTGCGCGTGGCCGAGGAATACCGCGACTCGATGCGCATCAAGACGCCGTCGGTGCTCTACCCGGTCGGCAAGCTGTCGGGCGGCAACCAGCAGAAGGTCGTCGTCGCCAAATGGCTCTACACCGACCCCCGCGTGCTCATAATGGACGAGCCGACCCGCGGCATCGACGTCGGCGCCAAGTACGAGATCTACACCCTGATCAACCAGATGGTGGCCGACGGCAAAGCCGTCGTCGTCATCTCCTCGGAGCTGCCCGAGCTGCTCGGCGTCTGCGACCGCATCTACACGCTGTCCTTCGGGCGCATCACCGGAAACGTCCCGCGCGCCGAGGCCACCCAAGAAAACCTGATGGAACTCATGACTCAAGAGAAGGAAGAAGTCCGATGACAACCACGTTGGAAGCGCCCACGCAGGGCTTGGGCGGCGCCGTCGTCAAACTGCTGAGCCGGAACCTGCGCCAAAGCGGCATCCTGATGGCCTTCGTGGTGGTGTTCTTGGTGTTCTCGGTGCTCAAAGCCGAGTTCCTGTCGCCGACCAACCTGACCAACATCATCCTGCAATACTCCTACGTGCTGATCTTGGCCATCGGCATGCTGATGGTGATCGTCGCCGCCCAAATCGACCTGGCCGTCGGCTCGACGCTCGGCCTGACCGGCGCCATCGCCACGACGCTGATCGTCAAGGCGGGCGCCCCTTGGTGGGCGGCCGTGTTGGCGGCGGTCGGCGTCGGCCTGCTGTGCGGCGCCTGGCAGGGCTTCTGGGTGGCCGTCGTCGGCATGCCCGGCTTCATCGTCTCTCTAGGCGGCATGCTGCTTTTCCGCGGCCTGACGTACCGCGTGCTCAACAACATCTCCTTGACGATCCCCAGCACGCCCGGCTCGGAGGGGCCGCCGTACGTCAGCATAGCCAACGGCTTCCTCAACGGCCTGCTGGGCGGCTACGGCTACGACGTGTTCACCATCGTCATCTTCGGCCTCGCGGCGGTCTTCTACGTGGTGACGCAGCTGCGAGCCCGGGCCGGCCAGCTCAAATACCGCCAGGAGGTTTCGCCGCTGCCGGTGTTCATCGTCAAGCTGGTCGTCATCTGCGCCATCATCATGTGGTTCGGCGTCCAGATCTCCCAAGACCGCGGCCTGCCGTACATCCTGATCATCCTGGCGGCGCTGATCATGATCTACACGATGGTCACCCAGCGGACCTCGTTCGGGCGCCACGTCTACGCCGTTGGCGGCAACATGCTGGCCGCCCAGCTGACCGGCGTCAAGGTCAAGTGGATCAACTTCTGGGTGTTCGTCAACATGGGCTTCATGGCGGGCGTGGCCGGCGTGGTCTACTCGGCGCGGATGTCGTCGGCGCAACCCTCGGCCGGCAACGGCTTCGAGCTGGACGCCATCGCCGCCTGCTTTATCGGCGGGGCCTCCACCCTGGGCGGCATCGGGCGGGTGACCGGCGCCATGATTGGCGGCCTGATCATGGCAGTGCTCAACAACGGCATGGAGCTGATGGGCATCGAGGAGTCGTACCGCCAGATGGTGAAAGGCTTGGTCTTGTTGGTCGCGGTGGCCTTCGACTTGGTGATCAAACGCCGGGCCGAGAGCAAGTGACGCGGCCCGAGCGAAGGAGCGCCATGGATACGCAAGTCGTCGAAGCCGTCGAAACCGCCCGCCGCCAAGTCGCGGCGCTGCACGCCGAGCTGACCCGCTACGAGCTGGTGGTGTGGACCGCCGGGAACGTCTCGGCGCGGGTGCCGGGGGCGGACCTGATGGTGATCAAACCGTCCGGGGTTTCCTATGACGAGCTGGGCCCCGACAAGATGGTCGTCACCGACCTGGACGGCGAGCTGGCCGACGGGCCGTGGGCCGCCTCCTGCGCCGGGCTGAAGCCGTCCTCGGACACCGCAGCCCACGCCTACGTCTACCGGCACATGCCCCAAGTCGGCGGCGTCGTCCACACCCATTCGACCTACGCCACCGCCTGGGCGGCCCGCCGCGAGCCGATCCCGTGCGTGCTGACGATGATGGGCGACGAGTTCGGCGGCGAGGTGCCGGTGGGGCCGTTCGCCTTGATCGGCGACGACTCGATCGGGCGCGGCATCGTCGAGACGCTGGCCGGATCGCGCTCCCCGGCGGTGCTGATGGCCAACCACGGCGTTTTCGCCATCGGGGCCGACGCCCGCGCTGCCGTCAAAGCGGCCGTGATGTGCGAGGAGGTGGCCCGGACCGTCCACATCGCCCGCCAGTTGGGCGAGCCCGTGCCGATACCGCCGGAGTTGGTCGACAGCCTCTACAACCGCTACCAAAACGTCTACGGACAATAACGGACAATAGCCGCCGCGCCCGGCAGGCGCGATCCCAGCACAACAAGGAGACCCAATGCCCAAGCAAGTCTGGTTCTTGACCGGTTCGCAACACCTCTACGGGCCCGAGACGCTGGCCCAGGTGGATGCCAACTCGCGCCGCCTGGCCGCGCGCCTGGACGCCGCCGGCCTGCCCGTCGGCGTCGCCTGGCAGCCCGTCCTGACCGGCAAGGAGGCCATCCGCGACGCCATCCTGGCCGCCAACGCCGACCCGGACTGCGTCGGCGCCATCGCCTGGATGCACACCTTCTCGCCGGCCAAGATGTGGATCGCCGGGCTGGAGGCCCTGCAGGTGCCGCTGCTGCACCTGCACACCCAGGCCAACGACGAGCTGCCCTGGGCGAGCATCGACATGGACTTCATGAACCTCAACCAGGCCGCCCACGGCGACCGCGAGTTCGCCTCCGTCGAGACGCGGCTGGGCGTGGCGCGCAAGACCGTCACCGGGTCCCTGAACGATCCGGCGGTGGTGGCCAAAGTGGACCGGTGGGCGCGGGCGGCGCTGGCCTGGGACGCCGGCCGGAGGGCCCGGCTGGTCCGTTTCGGCGACAACATGCGCGACGTGGCCGTCACCGAGGGTGACAAGGTGGAGGCCGAGCGGATCTTCGGGATGTCGGTCAACACCTACGGCGTCAACGACTTGGTCGAGGCGATCGGGCAGGTCTCTGACGCCGAGGCGGAGGCGCTGGCGGCCGACTACGAGGACCTCTACGACGTGGCCGAAGAGCTTCGCGCAGGCGGCGAGCGCCACGCCTCGCTGGTGTACGGGGCCCGCCAGGAACTGGGTATGCGCTCGTTCCTGGAGGGCGTCCAGGCCACCGCCTTCACGACCAACTTCGAGGACTTGGGGGCCCTGGAGCAGCTTCCCGGCCTGGCCGTGCAGCGCCTGACCGCCGAGGGCTACGGCTTCGGCGCCGAGGGCGATTGGAAGACGGCCATGCTGGTGCGGCTGGCCAAGGTGATGGGGGACGGCCTGTCGGGCGGCGCGTCGCTGATGGAGGACTACACCTACAACCTCGTGCCTGGCCGCGAGGTTATCTTAGGCGCGCACATGCTGGAGGTCTGCCCGTCGCTGACCACCGCCAAACCGAGCTTGGAGATCCACCCGCTGGGCATCGGCGGGCGCGACGACCCGGTGCGGCTGGTGTTCACCGCCGATCCGGGGCCGGGAGTGGTGGTCGGCTTGGCCGACTTGGGCGAGCGCTTCCGCCTGACGATGAACGTCGTCGAGAACGTCGTCCCCGAGCAGCCCCTGCCCAAGCTGCCGGTCGCCCGCGCCGTGTGGCGTCCCGCGCCCGACTTCCACACTGCCACCGAGTGCTGGCTGGTGTCCGGAGCGCCGCACCACACCTGCATGTTCACCGCGCCGGGGGCGCGCGAGCTGTTCGAGGACTACGCCGCCATCGCCGGTGTCGAGTTGGCCGTCATCGACGAGGCGACGACCAGCGCCGGGTTCGCCCGCGAGCTGCGCTGGGAGGCGGCCTACCACCGACTGGCCCGGGGGCTGTGAGGGGCGCTCGCGGGAGGCGCGGCGCCGTGCCGGCCGCCTGGGGGAGGCTGGCCGGGCGGCGGCGTTGACGAGGAGGCGGCCCGTCGCGCGGGCCCACCCGTGGGGGATCGCGCGTCGGGCGCGCACAGGGCGCGCGCGGGGAACAGCGCGCAGAAGGTGACGACGGCCAACAGCGCCAGAGTGGTGAACAGGTGGGACTGCGTCCACGAGACCGCGTAGCCGACCAGCGGCAGGCAGGCCACCACCAGGCCGGCCTCGTCGATGTCGTACGGGAGCGGGTCCGGGTGCTGGTTGGCGTCGCCCTTGAGGACGAACGCGGGTTTGCCGTCGCCGTCGGCCACGTCGACGACCCGGTGCGTGACCAGGCCGTTGCCGTCGTTGCGGGGCACGGTGACGACGTCGCCGATGTGCAGCGAGCGGGCCGGCACCCGGCGGGAGAAGGTCAGCGAGCCGACCGGGTAGGACGGCTCCATCGACCCCGAGATGACGATGGCCGCCCGCGATCCCGTCGCCAGGCAGGCCAGGAAGACCAGCCCGCAAACCGCCCCCGCCAGCGCCGCCAAGTCGAGCAGCGCCCGCTGCGCCACCACGACGGCCCGCAGCCAACGGGGCAGCGGCGGGCGGCGTCCAACGTCTATGGGGGGCGGGACTTCGGCCGGTCCCTGAGCGGGGCGGGAGGCTTCGGATTGGCCCAGGCCCCACGGGTCGCCGCGCCGCAGATCGCTGGACCGCCGCCCGACCGCTCGGCTCACGGCGGGCCTCAGTTGGCCGAGGCGGCGTCGACGGCCACGGCGACCTCGGCCCAGCCGCCGGTCTGCGTCTCCAAAGCGGGGTCGTCGAGGCAGTGCACCAGCACCGTGTACGCCTTGTCGGAGCCGGCCTTGCCGTCAACCCAGGCGGCCTGGTCGGCCAGGGAGGCCAAGCCGCGCGGTTTGAGGGTGTCGAGTCGGAACGGCGAGCCGTCGGGCACCGCCCCCTTCTCGGGCTGTTGGGGGTCGGCCCCGGCGAAGACCCGCCCGGCGCCGTCGACGACCGTCACCCGCAAGGAGCCGCTGATATCGGCCCGCCCGGCGACCGGTCGGGCCGTCACGCGCATGGCCAGGGCGGCCGCCAGCTCGGGATGGTTGTTGGCCACCCGGACAACCCGCTCGACGGTCCGTCCCGGAGCCAGGGCGTCCTCGTCGGGGAAGCCGAGGTCGAGCGGCCCGCCCGCGCCCAACTCGAACTTGCCGGCCTCGACCAGTCCGATTTGGAAGGTGTGCGGGCCGCCCAGCGGGCCGGCCAGATTCAGCCAGGCGGCGTCGGTGAAGGCGGCCTGGGTGTTGGCGGCCAGCAGCGCGCCGCCAACCACCGCCGTCAGCAGGCCGACGCCCGTCATCCGCAGGCGGTGGGCGATGACGTCCCTGGCCCGCTCGGCGAATCCGTCCCAGGGCCGGTGGCGGCGGGCCCGGCGGGGCCGCCCCTGGCGTCTCAGCGTCCGGCCGATGGCCCGCTTCGGGGCGCCCGACTGGGAGCCGCCGGGGGTGTTCAGGTCGGGCGCGTTCGACCCGAAGGCGCTCATCGCCGCTCACCCCGCCTCGACAAGTGGGCGGCCGCGGTCAGGGCCAGCAGGCCGCAACCGCCCAGGACGACGGCCGGAGCCAGCCAGGCGGGGGCGATATCGCCGCCGGTGTCGACCTTCGGCGGAAGGGTTGGGCGGACGGCCGGGGGCGGGACGCTGCCCGGCGGGACCGGCGTCGGCGGCGGTCCTGGGGTGGGCGCGACGGGCGTGCCCGGATCGAGGTTGGCGGCCAGGCGGAAGACCAAGTCGATGTCGGCCCCGTTCAACTCGTTGCCGGCGGTTCGCGGCACAGACAGGGTGCCCTCGACCGTCACGGGCTGCTCGTCCAACACGCCCAACGGCAGCGCCTTGCCCAGCAGCGAGGCGGCCGTTCCGCTGGCCAATAGCTGGCCGCCGGCCTCCAGCCGCAACTCGACCGGCGCGGTGTCGCCGTTGGGCAGGCTGGCCGCCCGCAGCGCCAGCGTCACGCGGGAGGGGC
>JAISUF010000195.1 GCA_031272195.1 Propionibacteriaceae bacterium | reverse complement strand
CGGGTTTTCGGATCGGGTTCCGCCGCAGGATGTGGCGGCGGAGGCCGCGGTGTTGGGCGCGATGATGGTGTCGAAGGACGCTATCGGCGAGGTTGTCGAGATCGTGTCGGGGTCGGACTTCTACCGGCCGGCGCACGAGCAGATCTTCGAGGCGGTCATCGACTTGTACGGCCGCGGCGAGCCGGCCGACGCGATCACGGTCGTCGAGGAGTTGACCAAGCGCGGCCAGCTGGCAGGCGTGGGCGGCCACATCTACATCCACGAGCTGCTCGCCTCGGTGTCGATCGCCTCGAACGCGGTCTACTACGCCGAGATCGTCCACGACAAGGCCGTCCTGCGCCGCCTGGTCGAGGCCGCCACCCGGATCGCCCAACTGGGCCACTCCCAGACCGGCGACGTCCACAACATCGTCGACCAGGCCCAACAGCTCGTCTACAGTGTCGGCGCCGAGCGCGGCGGCGAGGACTATTCCTCCCTGGCCGAGCTGATGGAGCCCACCCTCGACGAGATCCAGGCGCTGTGCGACAACGGCGCGATGGCCGGGGTGCCGACCGGCTTCCACGACCTCGACGCCACCACCAACGGCCTCCACCCCGGCCAGATGGTCATCGTCGCCGCCCGGCCCGGCGTCGGCAAGTCCACCCTCGGCCTGGACTTCGCCCGCTCGGCGGCCATCCGCCACAACCTGGCCACCGGGTTCTTCTCCCTGGAGATGACCAAGTCCGAGATCGTCATGCGGCTGATCGCCGCCGAGGCGTCGGTCTTCCTGGGCAACATCCGCACCGGCAACCTGGGCGACGACGAGTGGCACCGGATCGCCAACCGGATGGGCCAGATCTCGGCCGCCCCGCTGTTCATCGACGACTCGCCCAACCTGACGATGATGGAGATCCGCGCCAAGGCCCGCCGCTTGAAACAGCGCAACGACCTCAAGCTGATCGTCATCGACTACCTGCAGCTGATGACGTCGGGCAAGCGCGTCGAGAACCGCCAAGTCGAGGTGTCCGAGTTCTCCCGGCAGGTGAAACTGCTCGCCAAAGAGCTGGACGTGCCCGTGGTCGCCCTGTCCCAGTTGAACCGCTCGGCCGAGAAGCGCGACGACAAGAGGCCCCAACTGGCCGACCTGCGCGAGTCCGGCTCCCTGGAGCAAGACGCCGACGTCGTCATCCTGCTGCACCGCGACGACATGTACGGCGACAAAACCGAAACCCAGCCCGGCGGCGACTTCCTCGCCAAGAAAGGCGGCACCGCCACCTTCATCCTCGCCAAACACCGCAACGGCGAAACCGGCAAGATCAACGTCGCCTTCCAAGGCCACTACAGCCGCTTCGCCGACATCCCACACACCCCCGAACCACCACCCGACTACTAACCCCGGCCGCGCGACGCCGGCGGTAACGCTCCCGTGCCCGCCACCGCCAACCACCCGGCCACCAATCCGACGGCGCAATCCTGGCAGGCCGAGCGCCGCCGTGTATGACTTCTTATCCCGCGTATGCGCCGCCACGACATACAGGCGCATACCACGACATATAGGCGTATAGAAAGTCATACACTCCCGGTGCGCGCGGCTGACGCGGCGCTACTGGGCCATGGTTAAGCGGCGAAGTGTGGCGGCGTCGAGGGCCGTTCTGGCGCTGGGTAGAATGCCCAGCAGGGGAAGGGGTTTGGATGCGGACTGTCCGGCTGCGCGGATTGTTGACGGGCCGCGCACGGCGGCGCGGCGCGTTGGCGCTGGCCGGGGCGCTCGCCGTCACTTTGCTGGCCGGCTCCGCCGCCTGGGCCGAAGATCCGCTGCCGCCGGCCTCAATGGCCGACGGCGGGCTGGCGGTCGACGCCAACCTGGGCTACAAGCCGCAGAAGACTTGCTCGCCGACCGCCAAGCCCGGCACGAAGGCGTTGCTCGACTTGCTGATCCAGACTTGGGGCGGCAGCTCGTGGGGTATCTCACGGTCGTGCGCCTCCGGCGGCACCTCGGAGCACAAAGAGGGCCGGGCGCTGGACTGGCACATGGACGTCAACAACGCCTCCGAGAAGGCCCGCGTCGAGCAGGCTTTGGAATGGATGACGGCCAACAACGGCGAGGTCGCCTACCGCCTCGGCATCATGTACATCATGTGGGACCAGCGCATCTGGTCGATCTACTACCAGGAGATGGGCTGGCGGACGTTCTCCGACCGCGGCTCCTACACCGCCAACCACAAGGACCACGTCCACATCTCGCTGACGTGGGACGGGGCAATGGAGCAGACCTCGTGGTGGACGGGGGTGCCCGTGACGACGCCGCTGCTCGGCCCCTGCGGCACAACCGGCCAGCCCGCCTGCCTGCCCGTCATCAACCGGGCGGCCAGCCCGACCTGGCCGTTCGCCCACGCCCAAGTCGGCGCGTTCACACCCGCGGCGGGCGACGTGCCGATGATCCAGGGCAGCCCGATGGTCGGGCAGGTGCTGGGCGTCGTGCCGAGCCGGTCGATGGCCGGCGCCGTCGGCTACAGCTACCAGTGGTACGCCGGCGGCAAGCCGATCAGCGGCGCGACGGCGTCCAGCCTGCGCGTCACGACGGCGCTGCGCGGCAAAGCGATCAAGGTAGCGCTGCGGGCGGCGCTGGCCGACGGCAGCACCATCGCCCAGAACTCGCCCGGCACCACCGCCGTCACGACTGGCAAGGTGACGCTGGCGCCGACGCCGGCCATCAGCGGCGTGCCAGCGCTCGGCCACAAGCTGACCACCAAGGCGTCCGGCTGGCAGCCGACCGGCCTGAAGTTCGCCTACCAGTGGTATCGCAACGGCAAAGCCATCAAGGGGGCCACCAAGCGCGGCTACACCCTGCGCACGGCCGACGTCGGACGCTGGATCACCGTCAAGGTGACCGGCTCGGCCTCAGGCGTGACGGCCCGCTCGGCGCTGTCGGCCAAGATCAAGGCGCTCAAGACCGTCCCGACGCCGGTGACGCCCGACGAGCCGGGGCCAACGCTGCCGGTGCCGCCGTCGCCCCCGTCACACGACCAGACACCGCCCACGGCCTCGCCAACCGGCCCGACGGCGACCGGCACCGCGTCTGGTCAGCCCACGCCGGACCCGATGGGCGCCGCCTCCTCGCCGCCAAGCCCGGCGGCCGCCGATGTCGTCTCGGCAGACGCCCCAGCGCCCGACGCGCAGCCCGCCGTATCGCCGAATGCCGGGGCGACGCCATGACGCGGCCGCCCCGTCACACCGACGCCCAAACTGCGGCACCCGTTGGAGGCGGTCGGCGATGACGCTTTTCGACCCGCCGCCCCAGCCCGCCCAGAGGCCGACGCTGCCATCGATGGGCGGCTTGCTGTCGCTGGAGACGCTGGCCGAGGACGCCGCCCGACTGGAGGGCCGTATCGGCCAGGTGATGCTGTCCGACCCGCAGTCTTGGAAGGGGCCCGACGCCGACCTCGACGCGGTCGGAAGCGCCGCCGAGGCGGCCGGGGTGGGGCTGTACGTCCACGCGCCGTATCTGATCAACGTCGCCACCACCAACAACCGCGTGCGCATCCCCAGCCGGGGGTTGTTGCAGAAGACGCTCGACGCGGCGGCGGCCGTCGGGGCGCGCGGGGTGGTCGTCCACGGCGGCCACGTCCAGGCGGGCGACGACCCGGCTCAGGGTTTCGACAACTGGCGCAAGGCCGTCGACGGGCTTCGCCTCCGGGTGCCGCTGCTGATCGAGAACACCGCCGGCGGGGCCAACGCGATGGCCCGCCAACTCGACCGCCTGGCCGCCCTGTGGAGCCTGCTTTCGGCCTGTGACAACGCCGAACAGGTCGGCTTCTGCCTCGACACCTGCCACGCCCACGCCGCTGGACTGGCGCTGGACGGCCTGGTCGGGCGCGTCATGGAGATCACCGGCCGAATCGACTTGGTCCACCTCAACGACTCGCGCGGCGCGTTCGGCTCCGGCGTCGACCGCCACGCCAACCTGGGCCAGGGCGATTGCGACCCGAACGGTTTGCGGCGAGTAGTCGCCGACGCGAACGCCCCCGTCATCGTCGAGACGCCCGGCGGCTTGGACGGCCAGCGGGCCGACTTGGACTGGCTGCGCCAGGCGTAACCGGCGCAGTCTCGGCGGCCGACCGGCCTGTTCTTTGCCGCGAAAGTCCGTCGACCGCCGAGTCGCGGCCAGCGTCCCCGATTGGCCTCGTCGGCCTGGCAACCGCGCCAGGCGCCGCCGACTCTTCAGCCGGTGGCGCGGCGCGCGGTCACAGAACGGAGTCGAGCTCCTTGGCGATGGCGTTGCGCGGACGGGCGCCGACCAGCACTTTGGCGGGCGCGCCGCCGGAGAAGACGATCAGCGTCGGGATGGACGCGATGCCGAACTGCATCGGCGTGGCCGGGTTGGCGTCGATGTCCATCGAGTAGAACTGGATGCGCCCGGCGTACTCGCCGGCCAGCTCCTCGACGATCGGGGCGACCTGCTTGCAGGGCTGGCACCAGCCCGCCCAGAAATCCACCAGCACCGGCTGGCCGGCCTGCAACACCTTGGCTTCGAAATCTTGGTCCCCAACCGGCTGAACTGCCGCCATGACATCTCCTCACGTTGTCTCAGGAACCCGATTCTAGCCCGCGTCCCGGCGGGCACGGTCGGGACGCGCCCGGCTGGGCAGAGGCTGGCTCAGCGGTACCAGTCGATCTCGACGACTTGGGCGTCGGCGGGGCGGACCTCGGCGATTTTGGCGCGGGTTTGGCGGATCAGCAGCAACACTTTGCGGGCCTTGGGGGATTCGGCGGCCTCGTCTTCGGCGTCCGTCTCGACGAGGGCGAGGGCCTGGTCGACGACGGAAAGCTCGCGCTCCGACAGGTGGAGGGCGAGTTCGTTGTCTTTGGCCATGGCCGTTCCTTTCGGGCAATACTGCCAATGACGTTACCGCATCCGGCGGCCTTCGCCGAAACCGGCCGCCCGATCGCCGGCGCCAGGCGAAGCCGTCCCCATTGATAACGCCCGTCGCCGGGGCTCGGCGCGACGAGGCAAGGCGGGCAATCAAGTTGGACGACAGCGCTCCGTGCGCCAGCGCTCCGTGCGCGCCTCACCCCAACAGGCTGACCTCGTAGATGCCGCCACGGTACATCGTGCCGTCCTTGGGCAGCTTGGTCAGGTAGACCAGGACGTATTCGGTCTTGACGTCCACATCGAATGTCACCGTCCCGCTTTGGTCTTTGGCGGCGGCGACGGCCGTCCAGTCGGCCTGTGTCTTCGTGCTCATCTTGCCTTTGGGCACGCGGATCTCCAGGTCGGTGCCCTCACCGACCAGCTTCACCTCGACGCGGCGGACGGTCTTGGCGTCGCCCAGGTCGAGGATGATGCCGGTGCCCGGTTTGAGCCCGCCGTAATTGGCCTTGCCTTTGTAGCGCTCGGTGCGCCAGGCCGTCTTGGGCTTCTGGTCGAAGGCCTTGTCGACGTCGCCGGGCTTCTCGCCGCCGGAGCCGCCGTCGGCCTTCGGATCGAAGTCCTGCCCGGCCGCGATGAACAGCGGCGTGTAGGTCGGGGTGGGCGTCGGGGTTGGGGTTGACGCCGCTGTTTGGGCGGGCCCCGGCACCAGCCCGACGCCCGGCCACAGCAGCACCAGCGCGACGACGGCCAGCACGACGGCCCCCCACAGGATGCCCAGCTTCTTCCAGGGGATTTCGCCCTCGGCGGGCGCGGCCGGGCGCGGCGGCGGGATCGGCGTCGAGATGGCTGCGGCCGCCATGGCGTCGTCAATGAACGGCAGGGAGTCCTCGTTCTCGCTCTTCTTGGCCGACCGGCCGGTCGACCGTCCGGTCGACGCGCCAGACGGGCCACCAGACGCCGAGCCTCCCCCGGATGACCCTTGCCCGGACGACCCTTGCCCAGTTGGACCCTGTCTGGACGAACCCTGCCCGGCCGATCCGGCGGCGACCTGCGCCCCTCCCACTCGGCCCGCCGAGAAGGACTTGGCCGAACCAGCGCCGCCAACGGCCGCCAACGCAGCCGAGCCACCGCCTGCGGCCGCCAGCCCAGCCGCGCCGCCGCCGACAACCGAACCGCCCGCCGCGGCTGTGTCCTTGCCGACGCCCCCAGCGGCGTCGCGCCCTGCGTCCCCTCCAGCACCGCCAATCGTCCCGCCGACACCGCTACGCGCCCCGCGCTCCAACGGCGGCACGGCCGGCACCGGCACCGGCGGCACCACCGACGAGATCGGCACCTCGCCGGAGGGCAGGTCGAGGCGGGCGCGCAAGTCTTGGGCGGCGCTGGCCGGGCCGAGCACGATCGACAAGGCGGTGGTGACGTCGGCGGCGCTGCGCAGGCCGCCGGGGTTCGGCCCGAGGATGCGGCGGGTCAGGTCGTCGACCCGGCTGTGGCCGAGCAGGTTGAGGGGTTGCGGCCCGCCGCCGGGCAGGCCGTAGTGGTCGCCGTCCCAGCAGTGGGCGGTGCGGGCGGCGTAAAGCAGGCGTCCGAGCGCGCCGACCTCGTCGTAGCCGCCGGGGGTCTCGGGGCTGAGCACCTCGTCGACCAGCAGGCCGGTCAGTTTGACGTTGCCGGAGGTCGTGATGACGACGGTCTCGGGATTCACCTGGCTGTGGCTGAGGCCCTGGCCCTGCAGCACGGACAGCGCGTCGGCCACCTCGCGCACCACCCAGGCGGCCTCCGACTCGCGTAGTTTGCCGCCGGCCAGGATCGACGCCAGCGTCTGCCCGGCGCAGTATTCGTAGACCAGGTAGGCCGGCGTCGTCCAGGTGGGCAGGCCGACGTCGAGCAGCCGCAGGACGCGGGCGTCGGTCGCCTGCCCGGCTTTGCGGGCCATCGCCAGCGTGTCGGCGACGCGGGCGTCGTTGGGGGCGAACAGGCGGATCAGCACGTAGCGGTCGAGCGTCTCGTCGAACGCCATCCAGGTCTGCGGGGAGTCGCCGGACAGGGCGACGCGCAGCTCGAAGCGGTTGCCGACCATCTGGTTGGGGCGGGCCACGCCGTCGCTGGGCGATTCGATGGCGGCCGTCGGCTCCGGGTAGGCGCGGGGACGGCTGGTCACCTTGATGAAGACGCCTTTGCCGTCGGGGTCGGTGTTGGTGATCTCGGTCGGCTCGTGGTGGTCGTCAGTCATGTCGCCCTGCCTTTGAGTTGGAAGTTTCGTCGTCGATTGGGAGGGGGCCTGCGATGGCTGGCCCGCCGTCTGAGAGGCGGCCTGCGAGGCCTGGCCCGCCCTCTGGCAGGCGTCCCGCCATGCCTTGCTCCCCGTCTGGCGCGCGCCCGTCGGCGTGCGGATCGCCCGACCCGCCGGAATCGGCGTCGTCTGCGAGCAGGAGCGGGTCCTCGAGCAGGAGCGGGTCTTCGGGGCCGGGCTCGTCGTCGGTGGGACGGCGCCGCCGGATGACGGAGGCCAGCTCGCCGATCTCGGCGATCTTCATCCGCCAGGCGATGAAGAAGTAGGCGGCGATGGCGCAGGTTGCGGCCAACAGCAGGCTGACGGCGGCCAGCGCCCGCCCGGTGGAGGCGGAGAACAAGACCGTGACGGCGAGCGCCAACAACACGGGCACGACGCTGGCCACGGCCAGTTTGAGCAGGTGTCGCACTAGCCGTCCCTGGCGCAGGGCGGGCAAGCGGCGGCGCAGCGTGAAATGGGTGGCGAACACGCCGACCAGGTACGAGGCCGAATATGCCAACGCCAGCCGAGCGGCGACCGTCTCCGGCTGGTGGACGGCCGCCACGAACACGACGGCCAGACCCGCGTTCAACCCGGAGATGAGGATTTGCAGCAGGAACGGCGTGCGGGTGTCGTCGAGGGCGTAGAAGGCCCGCAGGTAGAGGAATTGCAGGGTGAACGGCACCAGCCCGACGGCGAACCCCCACAGCGTCCAGGTGACGAATTGGTAGTCGAGCGAGCCGCGCCCGGAGCCGAAGATGACTGAGGCGATGGACCCGCCCAGGGCCAGGAAGCCGGCGCAGGCCGGCACGATGAAGGTGGTGGCGATGCGGGCGGTGCGCGTCACCTCTCGGGCCACGTCGTCGGACCGGTTCTGCTCGGCCAGGCGGCTGATCGCCGGCAGCATGGCCGTCACCAGCGAGACGGTGATCAGCGAGTGCGGCAGCACCCAGATCAGGTAGCCGTTCTGGTAGACGCTGACGCCGGCGCCGTTCTCGACGCCTTTGGGCACGGCCCCGGAGGCCAGGTTGGTGACGACGACCTGCGCCAGCGAGGTCAGGGCGACGTAGCCGACCATCCATTTGGCGATGTGGAACGTCTTGCCCAGGCCGGTGCCTTTGAGGTCGAAACGGGGCCGGTAGCGGATGCCGGCTTTGCGCATGAACGGGATCAGCACGGCGATCTGGACGGCGATGCCGAGCGTCGACCCGGCCGCCAGCCAGACGGCCTGCTCGGGGGTGTAGGAGGCGCCTTTGGCGGCGTTCGTGCCCCAGACGGCGATGTAGACCGCGAAGACGCTGATCGAGATGACGTTGTTGGCGATCGGCGCCCACATCATCGGGCCGAACACGTCGCGGGCGTTCAACACCTGCCCGACCAGGAAGAAGACGCCGTAGAAGAAGATTTGCGGCATGGTGATGTAGGCCATCAGCAGCAGGTTGTTCCAGTGGACGGCCATGTCGGGGGTGCGCCAGACGGCGTCGGTGTAGAGCGACATCACCCAGGGCACGGCCAGCGTCAGAATGGCTGCCAGCACGGCCAGGATGAGGACGAAGCCGGTGATGATCCGGTCGATGAAGGCGGCGCCGTCGTCCTCGTCGTGTTGGATGGAGCGGACGATTTGCGGCACCAGCACGTTGTTGAGGGTGCCGCCGGCCAGCAGCAGATACAGCGAGTTGGGGACGACCATCGCCATTTGGAAGGCGTCGGCGCGGAAGGAGGCGTTGCCGAGCACGAAGGCGACCAGCATGTTGCGGACCAGGCCGAAGATCCGCGACACCAGCGTCCCGGAGGCCATAACGGCGCTGGCGTTGAGCAGCCGTCGGCTTTGGGGCGCAACAGGTTGGGTCACTCCTCCATGCTACGGCCCGCCCGGCTCAACCCGTCCCACCGACTCGCGCCCGCCGGGGGCGTGCGGCTCAGGTCATTTCTTGACTTTGGCGGTGCGGGCCGAGGCTCTGGTGACGGCTTTGAGGCCGGACTTCGCGCCGGTGACCTTGACGAGGATCGTCTTGCCCTTCTGCTTCTTGGTCAGCTTGAGCGAAGCCTTGGTGGCGCCCTTGATGGCCTTCGATCCGGCGTACCACTGGTAGGTGAACTTGTCGGGCTTGGGATCCCACGTGCCCTTCTTGACCTTCAGCGTCTTGCCGACTTTGGCTGTGCCGGTGATTGTCGGCTTGACGGTCTTGGCGAACTTGGTCGGGACGGTCGAGGCGGGCGTCGGCGTGGCGGCCGCCGGGGCGGCGGCGGGCGCGGAGACTTGGGCGGCGTCGAGGTAG
>JAISUF010000168.1 GCA_031272195.1 Propionibacteriaceae bacterium | reverse complement strand
TAGGCGTCCTGCAGGCGGCGTTTCATGACCGGGCCGGAGTGCACCTCCGGGATCGGCGCCCGCACACGCAGCAGCGGGGCCTTGGCGAGGTGGTTCAGCTCGGCCTTGAAGCGGGGGCTTTCGACGAACAGCGGCGTCGACCAGACCAGCTCGTCGGAGTCGTGCCAGGCCACGCCGTCGGGCTTGAGGAAGGGGTATTGGCCCATCGGCAGGGGGAGTTGGCCGTAGTGGTAGCGGTCGATGGTGAGCGGGACGCGGACCTGCCAGCGCTCGCCGGGCAGCCATTCGATGTCGCCGCCGACCGACCAGCGGTCGTTGCCGAAACCGATCCGCAGCGCCGTCTTGGGCAGCTTTCCGAGCACTTCGCCGCCCAGGAGGAGGCTGTCGGGGGTCAGTTCGGCGCGGTCGGCCAGCAGGCCCCGGTCGGGCGTCGCGGCGGCGGTGTCGGCGGCTGGGCAGCAGACCACGCGGACGGGCCGGTGGCGCGTCAATTCCAGGCTCAGGCGGGTCGGGCCGTCGCCGACCTGTCGGGGTGGGCGGGTGGTGGAGCCGCGCGAGACGAAGTCGCGCAAGGTGGCGGTCCGCGTCAAACCGAGGCACGACGCCGTCACCTCGAGGGTGTACTTGCCAGGTCCGGGAAGCTGTTCGGGGGCCAGCTCGACCGTCCAGCCGGCGGCGCGGTAGTCGTTGAACTCGCTGGTCGAGCGGACCTCTGAGGAGTGGATGCGCTCGGGCGACACCGCCAACGCGACCCGTGCCCCTTTGCCGACGGCCGCCACCTGGATGTCCATCGGATGGGCGGCCGGGTCGATGCCGCCGACCGCCGCGTAACCCGTCAGGCGCAATTTGCCGTCCACCGCCCGGCAGCGGCAAAGGATCGACACCAAGCCGAGCTGCGCCTCGTTGAGCCACAAGACTTCCGGCGGGTAGGCGACTTCGGGGTCGTCCCAGAACGGGGCCTTCAACGCCGGGCGCCCCTCCAAGACGAACGGCTCCAGCGTCTCGGGACGGTCGCCGCGCCGGTTCAAGAACTGCTCCAGGTGGTCGGGCAGGTCGCGCTGCAGCAGCCACAGCATCGCCGCCGACTGCGACGTCATCGACTGCCACACGTCGTCGTGGCCGACCGCCATCGCGTCGGCCCACCGCTTGAGGATGTCCCAACACTCGCGGCTCGAGCCGGGCGCCAGCAGCAGTTGGCGGTAGACGTCGGTTTGGAGGATTTGCAGGCCGCGGGCCATGGCGGCCGTCTCGTGTCCGCCTTGGCGAAGCTCGTCCAGGCAGGTTTCGGCGACCTCTTGGCGACGGCGCAGCTCGACCGGATCGCCGACCCGCCCCTTCATGGCTTGGCCGGAGTCGAAGGCCCAGTGGAAAAGCGTGTCCGGCAGCACGTCGAAGGCGGTCGCCCGGGCGTAGGCCCGAGTCGTTGCGAGCTGGTCCTCGTAGGGCTTGAGGCCGCCGAGGGGAAGCTCGGCCCGGTCGAAGAAGCTGCGGCGGAACAGCCGCGTCCACAGCAAGACGTTGAACTGGGCCTGCGGGAACTCGTCGACGGTGGTCCGCTGGCGCAGGTCGGCGTGGGCCAGCCTGATCCAGCGCGGCGGGAAACGCTGCTTGCCGGCGTTGTCGAGACGCGAATAGCGGGCGAGCGCGAAGTCTGATCCGGTCTTGCGCAAACTGGCGGCCAACTTGGAGACGGCCTGCGGCGCCAGGCGGTTCTTCACCTCGGCGAACAGCAGGTATTGGCCGCTGGCGGCGTCAACCCCGGCCTGCCGGGCGCGCCCCAAATCGTCGCCCGCCGCCGCGACGGCCAAGGTGTTCAGCCTGGTGCGGGCCAAGTGTTTGGCCAGCCGCCAGACGGCCGCCTGGGCCGGGTCGGCGACGATCACCAGTTCGAGGCGGCGATACGTCTGGCGCTGCAGGTGGCTGGTGAAACGGGCCAAGTCTTTGGCCGACTCGCCTCCCAGGACGACAACCGAGACCAGCTCGGAGGCGTAGCCGCCGGCGCTGTTCAGATGGCTGCGCACGTACGCCGCCTGCCGCAAGGCCACCGCGCCCGCCCGGCGCAACCGTTTCGGCGCCAAGCGCCGCAATCGTCGAGGAATGCCCATGGTGTCCTATCCGCCCAAAGAACCGCCGCTCAGTCTACCAAGCGCACGAGCGCTGGCCGGGCTGTGCCCCGCCGTCGGGTGGCGCTGCCGTCGGCCTCCCCCACACGGCCACTTGGGCCCGCTGCGGCCTGACGGCGAGCCACCAGCGGCCCGACAGGCGTTTCGGGTGCTCTGCTATCTTGGGGGCGGACCGATTGGGGGAACGGTGCTGAAGCAGTTTGGACCCAGCACGCTGATCGCGATTCTGTGCGGCGGGGTGCTGGCGGTGGTGGTGTTCTTGCCGGTTGTCGCCTACCGCTATCGCAAAGCCGGGCGGCTGCGGCTGATCGACATGGTGATGCTGGTGGCCGTCATGGTGTACGCGATGTCGCTGTGGACGTACACGCTGGTGCCGATCCCGGAAACCTCCCACTACAAGTGCATCAAACCGAACTACCACCTGTTCCAATTCGTCTCCGACATCCGCAAGTCGTGGGCCAACGGCGGGCATCTGATCCGCAACAAGGTCGTCTTGCAGGTGCTGTTCAATTTCGTCTTCTTCATGCCGCTGGGGGCGTTCATCCGCTGGGTGGGGAAGCGCGGCGTCGTCGTGGCGACAATGGTCGGCCTGCTCGTCACGGCTTTGATCGAAACCACCCAGGGTTCGGCGGTTTGGGGCATCTTCCCCTGCCCGTACCGCATGTTCGACGTCGACGACCTGTTCCTCAACACCACCGGGGCGCTGTGCGGGTCGATTCTGGCCTGGCCGGTGGCGGTGCTGCTCGACAGCCGCGCTCCGCGCCCCCTGCCGACGGTCGTGACGTTCGGACGCCGCGTCATGGGGGTTGTCGCCGACCTGATGGTGCTGGCGTTCGTGACGGCGCCGTCGTTCGTCATCTGGCGGGCGGTCGAGCTGTACGTGCTGGGCGTTCCGGTGGAGCAGATCAGCCCGCGCGGCGACTGGTTCTTCGGCTGGGTGCCCGCGCTGCTCGTCCAGACGCTGGCGGTGTTGACCGGCGGGCGCACAGTCGGCGAGGCGATCGTCGGCCTGCAACCGGTCGAGCCGGGCAACTACAAGCCGCTGCGGCGGACGGCCAAACTGCTGGGCGGCATCGGCGGCTACGTCGCGCTCAGCGCCACCACCGAGTGGATCACCGGGCTGCCCGTCGCGGTGTTCGTCGTCGTCTCCATCGTCGCGCTGCTCGTCAACCGCGACCATCGCGGCCTGTCCGGCCTGGTGTCCGGGCAGGCGATGGCCGTCCAGTCCAGCCAGGACGCGGCCGCCCCCGTCTGACGACGCCCGCCTCCCGGCGCGATCGGGGATCGGCGCCATGCCATCCCGCAACCCTTGGCAACGTCGGCCTGGCGAGGCCCGGAGCCTTGAGGCGCGATCGGGGATCGACCAGGTTGGGGCGCGGGGCTGGCCGGGCGTGCTCGACGTGACCAACAGCGGAACCCCTGCCGGGCGTTTGCCCTTGTGGTCGTAGTATTGACGTGTTTCGAGTGGGCCAGCCGCGGGCCCGGAGTTGAAGGAGAGCCATGGCGAAGTCGGTTTCGGTTTTCGCCTCGCTGTCCATACACAACTACCGGCTGTTCTTCTTCGGCGGGCTGCTGTCCAACGTCGGCACGTGGATGGCACGGGTGGCCCAAGACTGGCTGGTCTTGACGATCTTGACCGCCGAGTCGTCGATGGCCCTCGGCCTGACGACGGCGTTGCAATTCCTGCCCGTGCTGTTGATGGCGCCGTGGGCGGGCGCGGTCGCCGACCGTTTCCCGAAGCGCCGAGTGCTGATGGTGACGCAGGCCGGCATGATGGCCACCGGCCTCGCCCTGGCCGGTTTGACGCTCGGCGGGGTGGCGGCCCTGTGGCACGTTTACGTCCTGGCGTTCGTGTCGGGCATTTTCGGCGCCTTCGACGCCCCGGCCCGCCAGGCGTTCGCCCCCGAGATGGTGCCCGAGCACCTCATCCCGAACGCCGTCGGCTTGAACACCACCTCGTTCAACGCCGCTCGGCTGATCGGCCCGGCGCTGGCTGGCGTCATGATCGCCTGGTGGGGGGTCGGACCGGCGCTGCTGATCAACGGCCTCAGCTTCCTGCCGGTGATCGGCGCGCTGGCGTTGATGCGGCCCGGCGAGCTGCACTCCCCCAAGCGCGTGTTGGAGAAGCACGCCGTCCGCGACGGCCTGCGTTACGTCTCGAAGCGCCCAGACTTGATGACGCTGATGTTCATCGTCTTCATGCTGGGAACGTTCGGCATGAACTTCCAGGTGACGAATGCCCTGGCGGCCAAGGTGACCTTCGGCGTCGGCTCGGAGGAGTACGGCTATCTCGGCTCGGTGATGGCCATCGGCTCGCTGTCGGCTGGACTGCTGGCCGCCAAACGCACCCAGCCGAGGCTGCGCTGGATTCTGCTGTCGATGGTCGGCTTCGCCGTGGCGACCGCACTGCTGGCCGCCGCCCCCAACTACTGGTTCTACGCCATCGTGCTGGCCCCGACGGGCTTCGCCTGCCTGACCGTCATGACCAGTTGCAACGCCTCGGTCCAATTGGGCACGACGCCCCGGATGCGCGGTCGCGTCATGGCCATCTACATGGCGATCTTCCAAGGTGGCACCCCCATCGGCGCGCCGCTGATCGGATGGGTGGGCGACGCCCTCGGCCCGCGCTGGACGCTGGCCGTCGGCTCGATCGCCGCCGCCGTGACGGTCGTGCTGGTGGTGCTGTACGTCCTGGCCCGCAACGGCTGGGACTGGCCCCGCCTGCGCGCCCGTCCCGACGAGATTCCGCTCGACTCCATCCACACCGAGCGGCATTGAGCCGGGGCCGTCGGTGCCGCCGAGGACATCGCGGCCGACGTCTTCCGCATCGCCTGGGAGCAGGACGAGACGCCCGGCAGTGCCTGGCTGTTCGTGACGGCGCGGAATCTGCTGCGCAACCACCACCGGGCCAATGCCCGTCTGGCCGAGCTGCACAATCGGTTGAGGATGGAACGCGCCGCCGAGCCGCCCGCCGCCAACGACGCCTTGCTGGACGCCATCGAAACGCTCCCGGACAGCCAACGAGAACTACTGCTGGCCCACTACTGGGACGGTCTGAGCGGCGCCGAGTGCGCGGCGCTGGTCGGATGCTCTCCCGGCAGTGTCTGGGTGGCGCTGCACCGCGCCCGCGCCAACCTTCGCCGGCAACTGACCAAAGGATAAATCATGGGAATTGGGAAACAACTGCGAAACGCCGACCCGCTGGTCGGCCGAACGGAAGAAATGTCGCCGCAAGGACGCGCCACGCTGCGTTCGATCACCGGCGTCGTCGAGCAGCCAGTCATGGCCGCGCCGAAGCGGCGTCGCGGACTGGTGGCGGGCCTGGCCACGGGCGGTTTGGCCATCGCCTTGGGCATCGGGCTGGTTGCCTGGCCGATCGCCGGCGGCGGCACCACGCTGGCCTACGCCGACGGGTTCGACGCCAAGGTGATCGAGGCGGACACGTCGCCGGGCCAGTGGGGCACGACAGGCACGCTGCAACTGCCGCTGCCGGTGGTCGACGGCAAGCAGGGCTACCGGGTGCTGCGCTTTTGGCTGAAGGATGGCGCGACGCCGATCACCGCCGACAAGGTGACTTTCAAGAAGCAGGCCAGCGACGGCGACTCGGCGGTCTACAAGTCGGTCGACTTCCCCTTCGGCGACTTCGAGTTGGCCTTCTACGGGCCGAACTCCGAGGAGTGCAAGTCTCCCGAGGGTGGCAATGGCATAGCCGTCGCAAGTAGCAGCGACGAGGGCGTGAAGTCGTCCGTCCTCTTGTGCGACGGAACCTTCGCCGAGGACATCACTGACAGTACGTCGTCCTCGGGTCCGGAAGGGGAGCTGTTCACCATCGAAGGCACCGGCACCGACCCGCAAGCCCTCGCCGACAAGATCGGCCAATTCCAGCTCGGCTCAGACGGCAAGTGGGCCAGCGCCCCAGCCGGGAACGACATCCTGGCGCCGGCCGACCTCCCCGGCCCTGACGCGCCGGGCGATGGCGGCACCGTCTCCATCAGCAGCGGCGACGGCAGCGCAGTCGACCAGGCCGGCGAGGTGGGAGGCTCCGCGCCGATTGGCCAGACAGTCGGCGGCGACCAAACCGAGGTGACGGAAAGCGACGTGCAAGAAGCGAACCGTTAGCGGCCACGCGCCGAGCCCGGCCGCAAGGCCCCCGCGTCACACGGCGCGGGGGCCTTGCGCGGTCTGGTCGTTCGCCATGCTGGTCTCGTCAGGATTGGCTGGACAACTGGCGGTAGGCGGAGCGGATGTGGGCTTCGATCAGGGTGGCGGCTTCGGCGGGGTCGCCGGCGCGGATGGCGTCGCGGATGGCGCGGTGCTCTTCGATCAGGGTGGCGCGGAAGGCCGGCCACGACTCCATTCGGCGTTCCAAGTCGAGGATTTGGCGGCGCAGGGTTTGGCGTATGGCGACGGTCAAGTCGGCGACCAGCGAGTTGTCGCCGGCCCGGGCGATGGCGACGTGGAAGTCGGTGTCGAGGTTGTTGAACTGGTCCGGGTCGGGCGTTTGGCCCATCAGGTGGAGGATGCGGTCCAGCTCGGCGGTCGTGCGGTCCTCGCACAAGGTGGCCGCCATCGACGCCGAGGCGCGTTCCAACGCCACCCGCGGCTCGGTCAGCTCGGCGATGCCGTGGCCGGACATCGCCAGATGCAGGCTGAAGATGCGGGCCAGGGCGTCGCCCTGGGCGGGGGCCAGGCGCGTCCCGCCCCAGCGTCCCGGCGTCGATTGCGTGACGCCTTGCGCGTCCAACACCCGCAGCGCCTCGCGCACCGCTGGACGCCCGACGCCCAACTGTTCGGCCAGGTCGCGCTCGGACGGCAACTGGCGGCCTGGAGCGTATTGTCCCTCCAAGATGCCTGTTTCGATGTGGCGCAGCACCACTTGATAGGCGCGCTCGGCATCCTCCATGGCATGAATGCTAGCCCACCTGCCGCCTTGGCACTCCGAACCCTCGGTCGCGCCGGTCGGCTAACCTGTGGGGGTGGGCAAACACTGGAGGCCGGTCGCGCCGTGGGTGGCGCTGGGCGTGGTCGTGCTCGTCGTGGCGGGGGCCTCGGTCGTCTGGGTACGGGCGCTGAGCGCTCCCGTCCACCGCGACGGCACCCCCACCGCAACGGCGTATCCCAGCTTGCCGCAGGCCGCGTCCGGCGTTTCCGCGACGGGCGAATCAACCGCCGACGTCGAGTCCAGTGCCGCCGACGAGACGCCGACGCCGACGCCGACCGCCACTGCGACGGCCGCAGTCCAATACATCCGCTCGCACGTCTCCATTCCGCCGACGAACAACACCGGCACCCGCCACGCCTACCAGGTCGAGGCCGACGTCGCCGTCGACATGGCCGTCGACATCGTCGCCCACGATATCCACAAAGTGCTGGTCGATCCGCGCAGTTGGGCGGGCACTGGGAAGGTGCGTTTCAGCCTGGTCAAGAATCGATCCAACGCCCATTTCGTGATCTCGTTCAACGCCGCCGCCCGGCAGCAGGCGTGGTGCGGCAAGAAGCCGGTTTGCCTGCACGGCAAGCGCGTCGTCATCAGCGCCGAGGCGTGGGCGAAGCCGCCAGCCACCTATCCCGACGACCTCGACAATTACCAGCGCTATTTGATCAATTACGGCGTCGGCCTCTATCTGAAGAAAGCGGCCGAGAAATGCCCCGGCGACGGCCTGCCCGCCCCCGTCATGCAACCGCAATGGTCCAACCTCAAAGGCTGTCTGCCCAATCCGTGGGTTTTCACCTGACGCCAAGGTCCGCTGCTGCCGGTGACCGAGCCCGGCGGGCGCGGCGATGGTCCGGCAGCCGCTCGTTATCAAATCGTTACTTTTTGGGTTGTTGTAATGCCTGTTGTGGCGGTTGGTGGTGGTGCTAGGTTGCTGTCAAGGGCTTTTCTGTTTCGCCCGGGGGCCGATGGCGGCGCCGGGCGGTTTGACCGCTGGAGGGGACATGTTCGCTAGCCGGATTGGGTTTGTTGGTTTGACGTCGGTGTTGTCGCGCAGCGCCACACACACACACACACGGTAGGCCGGGTGGCTGTTGGCTGAGGCGGTTGGCGGTGGGGGTTTGTGTGGGCCTTGTGGGGTCGTCGCTGGCGCCGGTGTCTGGCGCGTTGGCGGTTTCGGGGGTTCATATTCGGTATGACGCGGCTGGTGTGACTGAGTGTAGTGATAGTCGGCAGGCGGAGGTTGATGTCGCGGATGGGTCGTTTTTTGTGACGGCGGATGTGGTGACGGGTTCGGCGAGCGCGTCGTGGTCGTCGTCGAATGAGGCGGTGTTGCATGTGGTTGGGCCTGGGTCGGCGGGGTTGGCGGATGACGGGTCTGGGGTGTTTCGGTCGGGTTTTGTGACGGTTGAGGGTGTGCAGCCTGGTGTGGCGTGGCCGGACGGTTCGGCGGCGGCTCTGTATTCGGTGTCGGCCGGGGAGGGCGTGGTGCTGGCGGGTGTGTCTGGCGGTTTTTGGGCTGTGCCTGTCGAGGGCGGCATGGGCTACGTGTCCAAGGACGCCGTGGCCGTGGACATGTCGGTCGTGCTGTCGCAGGCGTATGTGGTGTTGGCGAAGGGGGCGTCTGGCCAGTTGTCGGCGTCGGTGTCGCCTGGCGGCGGGACGCTTGGGTGGTTGTCTTCTGATGGCGGGATAGCCGCTGTTGACAACGGCAAAGTTTCTGGTGTGGGCGAGGGCGTGGCCGACATGACGGCGTCGGCTAGTTGGCCGTATTGGGGCCCCTGGTCGGCGTCGGCGAAGGTGTCTGTTTATGATCCGATCAAGCAGACGCCTGGTTTGGTTCTCAACGACACGGCGTTGCTGTACTGGGCCGATCCTGCCGCTGACTTCGAGCGGTTGGACAAGGGTGTTCAGGTTTCGGTTGTCGGGAGGCTCGGCGGTTGGTGGGTGGTTGATTCGGCCGGGGTGCCGGGTTTCGTCGCCAAGGCCGACGTCAAGTTGTTGACGAGGGTGGATTTGTCGGCGGAGTACCTGGTGTTCCAGGTTGGCGACAACACCACGTTGACGGTTGACGCCGCCCCGGACCCGGACGCGATTGAGTGGTCGTCCAGCGCGTCCGGTGTCCTGGTTGTGGCGGCTGGCGGGAAGGCGACAGCGAAGGGCGAGGGTGTGGCGGTGGTGTCGGCGACTGGCTCGTGGTCGTTCACCGACCCTGTCACCGGCAGCGCAACCGCATCCGTGTACACGCCGATCGAGAGGGTCGGGGCGGTCGCCAAGCAGGCTTTGAGCGTCCGCGCGGCGGCTGACGACAAGTCCAGGGTTGATGATGGTGTCGCGAAGGGCGACACGATGGCCGTGTTGGGGAAGGCCGGTGACTATCTGTTTGTGGAGCACGGCGGTGTGCGCGGCTTCGTCCCCAAACAAGCCTCCGAGGTCAACGCGGACATTGTGATCACCGACGCCGACCTGGTTCTTGCGGTCGGCCAAACGCAGCCGTTGGGTGTGAAGATCACCCCCGCCGGGACGGACCCGGCCGTGTGGGCGTCCACGGACCCGTCTATCGTGTCTGTTGACCAGAACGGGACGTTGACGGCGAACAGGGTTGGCGATGTTGTTGTGTCGGTGGAGGGTCAGCCGGCTGTTGGGGCCAGGCAAAGGTTCGAGTTCAAGGTGTCGGTGTTCCAGACGGTGCCGAGGATGATCGCCCGCGTCATGTCGGACGCCTCGGCGCGAAAGAACG
>JAISUF010000165.1 GCA_031272195.1 Propionibacteriaceae bacterium | reverse complement strand
CCAGGTCTCCTCGCTCAGCTTGTCGGCGCTCAACAGCGACAACAGGCCGCGGGCGAAGGCGTTGTCGGATGCGGCCAGTTTGCGCCGCAGTCTTGTCAGGCGCGAGGCCGGGGCCTCGGGGACGTCCAACGACGACGGCTCGGCTGGAGTGGACGCCGCGGCCTGGCCGTCAGACGGCTCGGGCGCAGCGAGTTGCGGCTGTTCGGGGGCGGGGGGCGCTTGCGGCGGCTCGGCGGCGCGCCCCAATTTGGCTTTGCGGTTGCCAACGGTGATGACGAGGGTCGCCACGATTATCGCCGCGACGATACCGCCGCCGACGATCCAAACAATGGCCCAATACAATCCTGTCACGGGTCAACCGTATCGCAAGGGCTCAGTCCGCGCCGAGATACGCCCGCCGAACGCGATCATCCTTCAACAACGCCTTCCCGGTGTCGGAGAACGCGATGTTCCCGACCTCCAGAACGTATCCCTTGTCGGCCAGCGACAGCGCGGCCTGGGCGTTCTGCTCGACCAGCAGGATCGTCACGCCCTCGGAGCGCAGCTCCTTGATGGTGGCCATGATCTGCTGGGTCATGATCGGCGACAGGCCCATCGACGGCTCGTCCAACATCAGCAGTTTGGGCTGGCTCATCATCGCCCGCCCGATCGCCAGCATCTGCTGCTCGCCGCCGGAGAACAGGCCCGCCAGCTCGTCGCGGCGCCGACTCAGCACGTCGAACATGCCATAGACGCGGTCCAAGTCGCGTTTGACGCCGTCGGCGTCCTTGCGGGAGAACGCCCCCAGCAGCAGGTTGTCCTCGACCGACATGTTCTTGAACAGCCGCCTGCCCTCCGGCGACTGGGCGATGCCGCGCTCGACGATCTTGTGGGCCGGCAGCGAGTCGATGCGCTCGCCGTCGAACCAGATCTCGCCGGCCGCAGGCGGCACCAGCCCGGAGATGGCCCGCAGCGTGGTCGACTTGCCGGCGCCGTTGATGCCGAGCAGCGTCACCACCTGGCCGGACTCCACGCCGAACGAGATGCCTTTGACGGCCTTGACCCGGCCGTAGGCGACCTCCAAACCCTTGACCTCAAGCATCGTCCTCGTCCTCCAGTTGGGGGCTGCCCAGATAGGCCTCGATGACGCGCGGGTCCGACTGCACCTCGGCCCCCGTGCCGCAGACCAGCACCTCGCCCTGGACCAGGCAGGAGACGGTGTCGCACAGGTTGAAGATGAAGCGCATGTCGTGCTCGATCACCAAGATCGCCAACCCCAGGTCGCGGATGCGGAAGATCAGCTCCTCGGCCTGCCTGGTCTCGTTCGGGTTCATGCCGGCGGTCGGCTCGTCCAGCAGCAGCAGCTTGGGCGAGGTGGCCAGCGCCCGGGCGATCTCCAGGCGGCGCTGGTCGCCGTAGGGCAGGTTGCGCGACAGCACGTCGGCGGCCGGCGTCAAACCGACGAACGCCAGCCACTTGCGGGCCGCCTTGGTGGCCGCCCGCTCCTCGGCGCGGTGGCGGGGAAGGCGCAGGATGGCGTCGACGGCGTTGGCCTTGGTGCGGCAGTACATGCCGACCATGACGTTCTCCAAGGCGGTCATGTTGTGGAACAGCCGGATGTTCTGGAACGTCCTGGCCACCCCCGCCGCAACCACCTGGCGGGGTTTCGGCGGCAGCTTCTCGCCCTCCAGCGCGACCCGGCCCGAGGTCGGCTTGTAAAGGCCGGTCAGGCAGTTGAAGAAGGTCGTCTTGCCCGCGCCGTTGGGCCCGATCAAGCCGACGATCTCGCCGTAGTGGACTTTCAGCGAGACGTTGTTGACGGCCGTCAAGCCGCCGAAACGCATCGTCACGTCGCTGGCCTCCAGCAGCACCGTGCGGTCGGCGGTGCGGCGGCGGGCGACGGCTTCGTGGACGGTCATCGTCATGAGCGCTTGCCTCCCTCCAGGTTGTGGTGGGCTTGGTGGACGACCAGCTCCGTCTCGACGTCTTCGGCCAGCTCCTCGTCCTCGTCGTGGAACTCCAACTGCCGCCGCTCGTCGGCGATGATGCCCTCCGGGCGGAAGCGCATCATCAGCACCATCAGCGCCCCGAACAGCAGCAGGCGGTAGTCGTCGAAGAAGCGCAGCTTCTCCGGCAGCAGCTTCAAGATGGTGGCGCCGATCAGCACGCCCATGACGGTGCCCATGCCGCCCAGCACGACAGCCGCCAGCAGGAAGGCCGACTCCAGGAAGACGTACTGGTCGGGCGAGACCGACGTGTCGGTGTAGGCCTTGACCGACCCGGCCACGCCGGCCAGGAAGGCGCCCCCGGCGAAAGCCAGCAGCTTGAGGGCGAAGGTGTTGACGCCCATCGCCTCGGCGGCCATCTCGTCCTCCCGGATGGCCACCCAGCCCCGGCCGATGCGCGAGTGGTTGAGGTTGGTGAAGACCACGATGATCAGCGCGATCACCACCAGCAGCAGCATGTAGTAGTTGGCGTGGCGGGTCAGCGTCACCCCCAGAATCTCGTGCGACTGGCCGAAGTCGAAGCCGAACAGGTTGAGGTTGGGGATGCCCGGCACGCCGTTGGAGCCATGGGTGATGTTGGGCCCGTCGGTGCCGTCGAGGTTGTTCATCGTGATGCGGAAGATCTCGCCGAAGGCCAGCGTCACGATGGCCAGGTAGTCGCCCGACACGCGCAAGGTCGGCGTGCCGATGAGCAGGCCGAGCAGCGAGGCGACGGTGCCCGAGATGACCACGACCACGGGGAACGGCAAGTCGACGCTGAGCGTGGCGAACGCCGACTTCGACAAGACCGCGGCGGTGAACGCGCCCGCCCCTAGGAAGGCGATGTAGCCCAAGTCGAGCAGGCCGACCAGGCCGACGACGATGTTCAGCCCGATGGCCGTCCCGGCGAACGTCAGCACCTGCGCCGCCACCGACATGTTGGCGTCCGAGCCGTTCTGGGTGAAGGGAAAGGCGAACGCCGCCACGAAGGCCGCCATCACCAACACCTGCCGGTTGCCGGCCGCCGCCAGCGACAGCCAGGCGAAGACGCCCGAGGCCCGCACCAGGAAGATGGCCGCCGCCAGCCAGACGCCGAACACCACGAAGTCCTCGACGTCGCCCTGGTTGACGGCCGCGGCCGCCGCGAACAGGGCCGAGGCGATGGCGACGACGATGGCCGCGATTTGGCCCCAGGACGGCGTCAAGAAGTGGGACAGCGTCGCCTGCGGCGAGTCCGGCAGCGTCAAGCCGCCCAGGGCCGCCAACACGGCGCCGCCGAAGGCCAGCCAGCCGCCGGCCTCGACGTTGACCAGGCCGCCGGTGGCCACGGCGACGGCCACCAGGACCGCCCCGACGTAGAACGCCAAGCCGATCCCGCCGACGCGGGCCATGTCGTTCCAGCACAGCATCGTCGGACCGCGCCCGGGCAGGGCGACCAGCCCGGCGATCAGCGCCGCCAGGCAAACCGCGGCCACCCCGGCGCCGCACAGCTGCAGCGGCGAGGGGCCGAAGAAGTACGTCATGTCGTCGAGGGCGCGCTTGCCGTACGCCCAAGGCAACATCACAGACAGCAGGACCAGCGCCGCCCCCGCGATGGCGGCGAAGCGCCCGACGCGCTCGTAGGCGCTCAATCTGGCGATCATGCGCGGTCCACCACCTTCGCGCCCAGCAGGCCCTGCGGCCGGAAGACCAGCACCAGGATCAGGATGACGAACGCCCAGACGTCCTTCCAGGCGGTGTCGCCGACCTGGCCGGCGAACGCCTCCACCAAGCCCAGGACGACCCCGCCGACAACCGCGCCGTTGATGTTGCCGATGCCGCCGAGGACGGCCGCCGTGAACGCTTTGAGGCCGGCCATGAAGCCCATCTTGAAGTCGATATTGCCGATGTACATGCCGTGGGCCACGCCGGCCACCGCCGCCAAGGCCGCGCCGACCGCGAAGGCCGACATGATGACGCGGTCGACGTCGATGCCCATCAGGCGGGCCGTGTCCGGGTCCTGCGAGGTGGCGATCATCGCCCGGCCGGTCTTGGTCCGGTTGATGTAATACCACAAGAAGGCCGTGCAGATCAGCAGGGCGGCGACGGTGAACACCGACGTCATCTTGATCGACACGTCGCCCAACTGGATCGAGTTGCCGGAGATGCCCTCGATGTGCGGGAACGGGATGGCCCGCTTGGAGTCGGGGAAGCCGGGGATGCGGCCGTAGAACAGGCGGACGAACTCCTGCAGGAAGACGGAGATGCCGATGGCGGAGATCAGCGGGGCCAGGCGGGGGGCGCCGCGCAGCGGGCGATAGGCGAAGCGCTCGGTCAGCAAGGCGGTGCCAACCGCGACCAGGATGCCGCCGAGAATCATGGCGGGCAGCAGCAGGCCGAGGGCGGCGGCGGCCGACAGCTCGGTCGGCGAGCCCGCCAGCAGCCAGACGGTGTAGGCGCCGAACGCCCCCATCATGAAGATCTCGCCGTGGGCGAAGTTGATCAACTGCACAATGCCGTACACGACGGTGTAGCCGACGGCGATCAAGGCGTACAGCGAACCCAGCGAGAGGCCGTTGACGAGCTGTTCGAAGAAGAGGTCTGGAGTCATGGCGAAGGCTCCCCTCCGGCCGCGCCCCGGTTTGGGGATGGGGCGCGGCCGAAGCGGAAGTGTGTGCTACATGGCGGTACCCGTGTAGGCGGCCTTCCACTCGCCGCCCTCGACCTTGTAGACGGTCATCACCTGGTTGGTGTTGTCGCCGAACTCGTCGAAGGAGATGTCGCCGGTGGCGGCCGTCGTGGTCGTGAACGACTGGATGGCGTCCACCGTGGCGGCCCGGGCCGACTTGGCGTCCGTCGCGGAGGCGAGCGTCGTCTTCAGAGCCGAGATGATGACGTTGGCCGCGTCGTAGGAGTAGGCGCCATACGGGCCGATGCCCTCGGCGTAGCCGCCGGCCGCGTAAGCCTCGGCGAAGGCCTTGGCCGATTCGAGGGAGTCGACCGGCGCGCCCACCGACGTCGTCAAGTCGCCCTCGGCCGCGTCCTTGCCGGCCAATTCGATGTAGGCCGCGTCGTACAGGCCGTCGCCGCCCATCAGCGGGATCTTCAACCCGGCCGCTTTGGCCTGCTGCGACAGCGGGCCGGCCTGCGGATACTCGCCGCCGTAGTAGATCGCCTCGGGGCTGGCCGACTTCACCTTCGAGATGACGGTGTTGTAGTCCTTGTCCTCGGGGTTGATCGTCTCGGCCGCCACGATCTCGCCGCCGCCGGCGGTGAACGCCTTGGTGAACTCCTCCACCAGGCCCTGGCCGTAAACCTTCTTGTCGTGGATGGTGGCGACCTTCTTGATGCCCTGCTCGAGCAGGTAGTCGGCCGCGAACGGGCCCTGCTTGTCGTCGGAGGCGCACAACCGGAAGAAGGACTTGTTCTGGCGCACCGGGGCGTTCAAGTCGGCGCCCTTGGTCAGCGCGGGGCTGGTGTTGGCCGGAGAAACCATCGAGATGTCGGCGGCGTTCAACACCGGGGCGACCGGCTGGGCGACCGACGAGTTCATCGTCCCGACCACCGCGATGACGGTGTCGTCGGCGGCCAGCTTGGTGGCGGCGTTCTTGCCGGTGTCGGGCTTGGCCTCGTCGTCCATCGGCTCGATCTTGATCTCCCAGCCGGGGATCGCGTCGCTGGCGTTGGCCTGTTTGACGGCCAAGTCGACGCCGTTGCGGATGCCGCTGCCGACAGCCGACAGATCGCCGGTCAGCGGCGAGATCGTGCCGATCGTCACCACCTTCTTCTCGACAGTGTCGCCGCCGGCGCTGTTGGACTCGTCTCGGGTCCCGCAGCCTGCCAGAGCCACCGAAGCTGCAACAGCGGCGATGATCGCCGCCTTTGCGGTTTTGGTCATTGGTTCCTCCTTGGGGTCGCGTCCTGTTCGGACACGAAGACTTTGCCAAGGAGCCATTACGCGCAAGGTTCGAGAATGTTGCGGCTTCCGCTCAGCGAAATCTCAACGGCATTGCGCCAATATTGCAGACGCGTTAAAACCCCAAGCCAGGCGGCCTACATCAGGTCGTGCTTGTCGGCCGCCGACGCCGCCGAGTGCGGTATGGGCAGCTCCTCGAAGAATGTCACGACCTTGGCCGGGGGGGCGGCCTCGCCGTTCAAATGGCGGGAGGCCGCGGCCATCTTCGCGACCACGCCCGAAGAATTGCGGTCCGAGCGCACCGCAACGGCCGCCACAGCCACGACAATCAAGCTCAAGGCCAATGCGGCGACCATCACCACCAATGCCACAAACACACAACCATTATGCACAGTCCTTCTGAGAAAGCGCTGAAAAACTCTTAGTGGCTCAGTCCTCGCGCAGGCGCTGGCTGATCACCACCGACACCCCGTCGTTGCCCATCGTGATGCCGTAGAGGGCGTCGGCGATCTCCATGGTCCGCTTCTGGTGGGTGATGACGAGCAACTGGGAGTTGGCGCGCAACTCCTCGTAGATCTCCAACAGGCGGCCCAAGTTGACGTCGTCGAGGGCGGCCTCGACCTCGTCCAAGATGTAGAACGGGCTGGGCCGGGCCTTGAACAGGGCGACCAGGAACGCCACCGCCACCAGCGAGCGCTCGCCGCCCGACAGCAGCGACAGCCGCTTCACCTTCTTGCCGGCCGGTCTGGCCTCGACGTCGACGCCGGTCGTCAGCCACTGGTCCGGCTCGGTCAGCACCAGCTTGCCCTCGCCGCCGGGGAACAGGCGGTCGAACGAGGTCTCGAACTCGCGGGCGACGTCGTCGTAGGCCTCCATGAAGACCTGCTCCATGTGGGCGTCGACCTCCTCGATCATCGCCACCAAGTCGGCCCGTGTTTGCCGCAGGTCCTCCAGTTGGCCCGCCAGGTAGCCGTGGCGCTCCTGCATCGCCTCGAACTCCTCCAAGGCCAGCGGGTTGACCTTGCCGAGCACCGCCAAGTCGCGCTCGGCGGCGCGCAGGCGGCGCTCCTGCTCCGCCCTGACGTAGGGAACCGGCTCCAACGGCTCGCCGTCGTCACCGGCGCCGACGCCGACCAAGACCTCCGGGCCGAACTCGGCCAGCAAGGCGTCGGGCTCGTAGCCCAGCTCTTCCATGGCCTTCTCGGCCAACTGGTCCAAGCGCATCTGGCGCTGGGCCCGGGCCAGCTCGTCGCGGTGGGCCGAGTCGACCAACCCCTCGAACTCCTTGGCCAGCTCGCGGCCGGCGGCCCGCACCTCGCGCAGCCTGGCCTCGGCTTGGTCGCGCCGCGCCTGGGCGCTCGACCGGGCCGCCTCGGCCAGCCCCAGCGAGGCCGACAACTGCTCGGCCAGCCAGGCGACGGCCCGCCCGACGGCCCGCGCCGTCTCGCCGTCGCGGCGCAGCTGCTCGGCCCTGGCCGCCGCCTCGGCCCGCGCCCGCCGCTCGGCCTGAGCCGAGTTGCGCAGCGACTCGGCCCGGCCGCGCAGGGCCCGCCCGCGCTCCTCCAAGGTGCGCAAAGCCAGGCGGGCGTCCATCTCGGCCGCCCGGGCGATTTGCTCGCGGGCCGCCCAGTCGTCGCGCTCGGTCGAATCGGCCTGCGACACCGGCGCCGCCTGATTGGCCCGCTCCAGCCGCTCCTCGAGTTCGCGCAGCCCCTCCAGGGAGGCCTCCTTGGCCTGGCGGGCGGCGGTGATCGCCGTCTCCAGGCGCCCCGACTCGGCCAGGGCCGAATGCGCCGCCTGCTTGAGCGCGTTGGCCTCCTGCGAGACGGCGGCCAGCTTGGCGTCCGACTCGTTGAGTTCGGCCAGGGCCGACCGCTCGGCCTGTTTGGCGGCCGCCACGGCCGCCTCGCGGCTGGCGAGCTGCGCACGCACCTGGTCCCACTCCGTGCGGGTCGCGGCCAAGGCCGCCTCCGCATCCTCGACGGCCGCCTGGATCTCCAGGGACGACGGTTTGGCCGCCGAGCCGCCGCAGGCGAACCAGGCGCTCAGAACGTCCCCTTCGGGGGTCACGGCGACCACTTCCGGCTGGTCGGCGATCAAGGCGCGGGCGGCGTCCAAATCGGACACCAGCGCCACCTGGCGCAGCAGCCGCCGCAGCGAGGCCCGCAGTTGGCCGCTGGTCTGGACGACGTCGGCGGCGTAGCGGGCCGACTTCGGCAACTCGGGCCAAGCCTCGCCGTCGACCGGGTCGGCGCCGCCCAGCAGCATGCCGGCCCGGCCCAAGTCCTCCGCCTTGAGCCGACCGAGCGCATCGACAGCGGCGTCCACGCCGCGCAGTGCCACCGCCTCGGCCGCCGTCCCCAGCGCCGCCGCGACCGCCGCCTCGTCGCCCTTCGGCACGCTGACCAGCGCCGCCACCGCCCCCAACACGCCGTCAAGCGAGTCGGACGCCAGCAACGCCCCCTCGGCGTCCTTCCGGTCGGCGCCCAGCCGCAGCGCCTCGACGCGGGCCGCCAGGGCCGCCGCCCGTGCCGACAGCGACCGCTCGGCCTCGCGCGCCGACGACAACTCCTCCCGCGCCCTCTCCAACGCCGCCTCGGCCGCCTCGTGGGCCTCGTCCAAGCCCGACTCGCCGTCGCCCAACTGGGCCAGCGTCGCCTCCAAGCCGGCGAAATCGGCCTGCGCGGCCTCGGCGGCCCGCCTCGCCTCGCCCATGGCGACGCCCAGCCGTTCGATCTCGGCGTCGGCCAGCTCGGCCCGCGAGCGCAGCGTGTTGACCTCCCCGGCCAGCTTGGCCAGGCCCTCGCGCCGGTCGGCGATAGCCCGCTGCTGGGCCGTGTAGGCCTGCTCGGCATCGGCGTGCCGCCCGCTCGCCTCCTCCAGCGCCCGCGACGCCTCCTCCAGCGCCGACCGCTTCTCCAAGACCTCCTTGTCCAAAGCCTCCTCGGCCCTGGCCACATTCTCGGCCTCCCGCTCGATCGCCTCGGGGTCGCGGCCGGGACGGTCGGCCTGGCCGGCCGCCTCGGCGCTGCGGACCCTCTCGGCGGCGATGGCCGCCGTCGCCGACGCCCGCTCGCGCAGCCCGGCCAGGGCGTACCAGGTCTCCTGGGCGCGGTTCAACTCGGGCACGGCGTCGACGGCCTCCTGCTCGGCCGCCGCCTCCTCGGCCCGCGCCCGCCCCAGGGCCTCCTCGACGCGGACCCGCCGCCCCTTCAACTCGTCCTCGGCGGCCTTGTCCGAGTCGAAGGCCGCCCGCGCCTGGGCGTAGTCGTCGGCCAGCAACCGGGCCTTGGCGTCGAACACCTCGGCTTGGACGCCCGCCGCCCGGCGGGCCACCTCGGCCTGCCTGCCCAACGGCTTGAGCTGGCGGCGCAGCTCCGCCAGCAAGTCCTGCAAGCGGTTCAGATTGGCCGCCGTCGAATCGAGCTTGCGCTGGGCCTTCTCCTTGCGCTTGCGGTGCTTGAGGACGCCGGCCGCCTCCTCGATGAAACCCCGCCGCGTCTCCGGCGTGGCGTTCAAGATCGAGTCGAGCTGGCCCTGGCCGACAATGACGTGCATCTCCCGCCCAATGCCCGAGTCCGACAACAACTCCTGGACGTCCAACAGGCGGGCCGAGTGGCCGTTGATGGCGTACTCCGAACCGCCCGAGCGGAACATCGTGCGCGAGATCGTCACCTCGGTGTACTCGATCGGCAAGGCGCCGTCGGTGTTGTCGATCGTCAACACGACCTCGGCGCGGCCCAGCGGAGAACGCTTCGACGTGCCCGCGAAGATGACGTCCTCCATCTTGCCGCCGCGCAGCGTCTTGGCGCCCTGCTCCCCCATCACCCAGCTCAGGGCGTCGACGACGTTCGACTTGCCCGAGCCGTTCGGGCCGACCACGCAGGTGATGCCCGGCTCGAAGGCCAGCGTCGTCGCCGAGGCGAACGACTTGAAGCCGCGCAACGTCAAGGACTTCAGATACATCTATCCCGCCCTCCGAAAAGTCCACAGCTTGTTGACGACGAAGTTTAGCGGCGTCACGACCACGATGACGATCAGGTTCGCCCAATACAGCTTGTTGCGCAACCCGCTGGAGCCGTCGAAGACGTCCGACGGCAGGGCGATCGGCGAACCGCTGTGCATCAGCGCCGTCAGCAGCAGCAGTCCGATGCCCTGGCCGACCAGCCCGACTGCCAGGAACGGCAGGTACTCCCGCCAAATGGGCCCCCTTGTTCCGTTGCGGAACGTCCAGTGGCGGTTCAGCATGAAGTTGCACAGGTTGGCCACCAAGAAGCCGCCCATGGCGTACAGATGGTAGTTGCGGACGTTGTAGGCCGTCCCCCACAGCTGCCAGACGGCGGCCTCCTGGTGCCAGCCGAAAACGTCGCGGCCGACGACGTTGAGCAAAACCACCACGCACTGGTTGACGACGACGCCCGACGCGCCGACCAGGCCGAAACGCAGGAATTGCCCGAGGCTGGCGCGCTCGAAAAGGCTGGGCGGAGTGCTCACAACGGCCTACCGCGCCGCCGGGGAACAGACGACGTCAGGCATCGGGGTCCAACTCGTGGAAGGCCGCCTCGGCCGCGTGCTGCTCGGCCATCTTCTTGCTCGACCCCTCCCCGGCCGGGAAGCGGCGCTGGCCCAGCACCGCCGCGGCGGTGAAATGTTTGCGGTGGTCCGGTCCGGTCTCCTCGAGCTGGTAGGACGGCACGCCCAGGCCGCGCTCGGCGGCCAGCTCCTGCAGGCTGGTCTTCCAATCCAGCCCCGCCCCGCGCCGGGCGGCGTCCTCGACCAGCGGGTCGAACAAGTGGTGGACGATCTTGTCGGCGGCGTCGCGGCCGGCCGAGATCCGCACCGCCCCCAGGACGGCCTCCAGGCAGTCGGCCAGGATCGAGTCTTTGTCGGCGCCGCCGGTCGCCGTCTCGCCTTTGCCCAGCAGCACCTCCGAGCCCAACTCCAAAGACCGGGCCACATCGGCCAGGGCGTGGGTGTTGACGACGGCGGCCCGCAGTTTGGCCAGCCGCCCCTCGGGATGGTCGGGGAAGTGGGTGAAGAGGTATTCGGTGACGACGACGCCCAACACCGAGTCACCGAGGAACTCCAGGCGCTCGTTGTGGGGCAGGCCGCCGTTCTCGTAGGCGTAGGAGCGGTGCGTCAGGGCAAGCCGAAACAGCTCGGGGTCGACCTCGACTCCAAGCTGGGAGAAAAGCGTGAGCACCTGGCCCACCGCGCGATGCTAGGCTTCCAGGACCTGACGCAGCGCGCCGCGCGCGCCGTACTGGCCGCAAGACGGGCACGCCGTGTGGGGAAGGTGCTTGGCTCCGCAGGCCGGATTGGCGCACGTCGCCAACGTCGGCGCGGCCGTCTTCCACTGCGCGCGGCGGGCGCGGGTGTTGGCGCGGGACATCCTCCGCTTCGGGACTGCCATCTTCTACTCCTCAATGTCCTCGATCAGGCCTGCCAGGGCCGACCATCGCGGGTCGGCGCCGGCCGGGTGGCTGTGGTCCGGGTCGCGGTTCAGATTGGCGCCGCACTGCGGGCACAATCCGGCGCAATCGGGCCGGCACAGCGGTGCGAACGGCAGCTCCAGCACCACCTGGTCGCGCAGCAGCGGCTCGATGTCGATGAGATCCCCCTCGACTCGGGCGGCCTGCTCGTCGTCCGACTCCTTGCCCGGATACAAGTACAGGTCTTGGAGTTCGACCGCCAACCCCGCCTCGACGTCCTCCAGGCATCTGGAGCACTCGCCGCGCAGTTGGACCTCGGCGGCGCCGGTGGCCCAGACCCCCTCGACAACCGACTCGAAAAGCATTTCGAGCCTGATTGGCGAACGGGCCGGAACACCGATCACAGCTATCCCGATCCCGTCCGGCGCTTCCACGACCCGCGTCATCTGCTTGGACCGACCCGGACGCCTTCCCAACTCGTGAACATCGAACACGAATTCGGAACGCGGGTCGAGGGCAGACATTCCCGGCTCCCTTCCACACCGGCCGTTCGTCACAGCCGAAGGTACAGCCTACTACCGAGGCCGACTCGGGGCAAAGCCGAATCCGCGATCCGCGCCCGCCGCCGCGAGCAGGCGCCCCTCCGTCCGTCCGCCGACGGCTGTCGCCGAGGCGTCCGCCGCCTCAGATGGCCAGGCGGGGCAGCGCCTGGGTGTCGTTGGCGTCCAGGTTGGAGCGGTCAGCCAGCCGGGCGCGCATCGTCTGGACTTGGCTCATCGTCTTCTGCAAAGCGGCCTCGAAACCGGCGATGCGCTGGTCGATGTAGGCGTCGGTCTCGCGTTTGAGGGCCTCCGACTCGTCGAGCGACTGGGCCTGCAACTGGGCGGCGCGGGCCCTGGCCTGCACCATCACCTCGGTCTGCCCGGCCAGATAGGCCGCCCTCTCCTCGGCCGCTTTGATGATCAACTGGGCCTCGCTTTGGGCCCGCTCCAAAGTGGCCAGGGAGTTCTCCGTCACCCGGCGGGACTCGCTGACGTCTTGGCGCAGCGCCTCCATCGTCTGGTCGATCAGCCTCAAAGTCTCTTTGCGGTTCAGCATGCAAGAAGCCGACATCGGCACTGATTTCGCATTCTGGACCTGGTCCCGCAGCCTGCCCAGCAGCACCTCGGTGCGTTCATCCATCAGGACTCCTCCTTCGCCTGTACCATTCTGACCCGCTCGGCCGCCTCGGGAGGCACGAAACCCGAAACATCCCCGCCATTTCGGGCGACTTCCCGCACCATCGTGGACGACAATGTGCCCCAGCGCGGCCCCGCCGGGAGCAGCACCGTCTCGATATGGCCGATCGCGGAATTGATATGGGCCATCTGCAGCTCGTAATCGAAATCCGACCCGAAACGCAGGCCTTTGACCACCACGCCCGCCCCGACCCGGGCGCAGAAGTCGGCAAGCAACCCCTCCAGGGGCGCGACCCGCACGCCGTCCCAGCCGGCCGTGGCCGACTCCACCAAGCGCACCCGCTCTTCCAGCGCGAAAAGACTGTTCTTGGCGCTGTTGCGCCCGACTGCCACGACCACTTGGCCGAACAAGTCGCGGGCGCGGGCGATCACGTCCAGATGACCATACGTCACCGGATCGAACGAGCCTGGGCACACCGCGACCATTTCAGCCTTCCGAGAACACGGCCAGGTGGACGCTCGTCTCACCGAACCTTCGTATATCGTAGCCTGCCAAAGCCCTGGGCCAGACCGGGCCGGGACCGCGCGCCGACCGCTCCACCGCCACCAGCGCCTCGTCGGCCAGCCAGCCGCCGTGGGCCAACCGATCCAAGACCCCGGCCAGCGCCTCGTCGGGCAGGGCGTAGGGCGGATCGGCCCAAACCACGTCGAACGGCCGCCCGGTGCGGGCCAAGTATTGCTCGACCGGCCGGGCCGCGACTTCGAGCGCCAATCCGGCCGCGGCCGCGTTGCGCCCGATCAGGGCGGCGGCCGCCTTCGACGACTCGACGGCCACCGCCGGCGCCGCCCCGCGGCTGGCCGCCTCCAACGCCATCGCCCCCGAGCCGGCGTACAGATCCAGGAAAGACAGGCCCGCCAAACCGGCCTCGCCGCCGCCACCCGCCCAAGCCGTGACGATCGAGAAGACCGCCTCGCGCACCCGGTCGGTCGTCGGCCTGGTGTCGCGGCCCTTGGGCGTGGCCAACCGCCGGCCCTTGGCCCGCCCGGCGATGATCCTCACGTCCGCTCCAGCCAGTCGGGGCTGGCCAACAACTGCGTGGCCCGCACAGCGTCGGCGAACCCCGGCGTGGCGCAGTCCGGATCGCGCTGAACGCACTCCTGCGCCAAAGCTCGGGCCTGCTCGATGATGTCGGCGTGCTCCAAGACTTTGAGGAGCCGCAACGTCGAATGGGCGCCGTGCTGCGAGGCGCCCAGCACATCGCCCTCGCGGCGCTGGGCCAAGTCCAACTCGGCCAACGCGAAGCCGTCGCGCGTCGAGGCCACCGCATCGAGCCGCTGGCGGGCCGGATCGCCCGGCGGCGCCTTCGTCAACAACAGGCACACGCCGGGGAACCCGCCCCGGCCGATGCGCCCGCGCAACTGGTGCAACTGCGAGATGCCGAAACGGTCGGCCTGGCAAACCACCATCATCGAGGCGTTGGGGATGTCCACGCCGACCTCGACCATCGTCGTCGCCACCAGCACGTCGATGCGGCCGCAGGCGAAACCGGCCATCGCGGCGTCCTTGGCCTCTTGGGACAACTGGCCGTGCAAGACGCCCACCGCCAAGCCCTCCAGCGGGCCGGCCGCCAACTCGGCGGCCACCTCCTCGACGCCGGGCTCGTCGGACGGCTTGAGGCGGCTGATGCGCGGGCAGACGACGAACGCCTGCCGCCCGGCCGCCGCCTCCTCGCGCACCCGCTGCCAAACCCGCTCCACCCAGGCGGGACGGTTGGCCTGGTCCACCACGACCGTGTTGACCTCGGCCCGCCCGGCCGGAAGCTCGGCCAGCGTCGAGACCTCCAGGTCGCCGAAAATCGTCATCGCCACCGAGCGCGGGATCGGAGTGGCCGTCAACACCAGGGTGTGGGGGCGCTGGTCGGCCTTGTCGGTCAGCATGGCGCGCTGCTCGACGCCGA
>JAISUF010000158.1 GCA_031272195.1 Propionibacteriaceae bacterium | reverse complement strand
GCGGGCAAGGCGAGCAGTACCGGGTTTGGAATTGGGACCGCTCCAGCCATCCGGGGCGCCGGACCAACTCATACTTGGTCCGGCGCTTCCACGTTTTCGGGGTTGGGCCGGTCCGCGATGGTCCAGCAGTAGCGAGTCGCCATCGGCCCCGCACCTCTTGGTTGTTGCGCCTCCTGGTTTCACCCTGCGACTACGCGGGCGGCGAAGCGGTTGGGGCCCAGCGGCGTTGCGGTGGCGGCTGCGTCGAGCCCTGGGACGGAGCCACCAATCGGATTCGAACCGATGACCGTCCGCTTCCAAGGCGGGAGCTCTGCCAGCTGAGCTATGGTGGCGCGGCGTCAACTCGGCGCGTTGGCGCGGTGCCATCTTAGCGGAGCCCGGAGGCGGTCAGGAACGCCGTCGCCTGCCCGCTGATGGCGACGTCGGTCTCGGCCGCGCCGATGAACACCGCCTGGCCGTGGGTGAGCGTGGCCGACTGCTCGTCGGCGGACACGTCGGCCCAACCGTCGACCACCAGCAAGATGCGGGCCGAGCGGGAGCCGGGCAGCCGCACCGACTGCTCTTCGGAGGTCGGGCGCACCCGCCAGACGTCGAACTCCGGGCACGGCGTCGGATAGCGCTCCACCGCCGGGCGGATCCAGACCGGCGACAGAATCTGCGGCGTGACGGGCTCGAAGTCGACCACCGACACCAACTCGCCGACATCGATGTGCTTGGCCGTCAGGCCGCCCCGGATGACGTTGTTTGACGACGCCATCACCTCGATGCCGGTGCCGCTGAGATGGGCGTGCATCTGCCCGGCGGCCAGGAACAGGCCCTCGCCCGGTTGCAGTTTGACGCGGTTGAGCAACAGAGACGCCAGGATGCCGCGATCACTCGGGAAGGCGCTGTCGAGTTGCACGGCCGTGCGGGCGAACTCGCCGACCGGGCCGGCGTCGTCGCGGTGCTCCATGGCCGCTGCCGCCACCAGGTCGATCAGTCGCTGGCGGTCGCCGTCGAGGCTCAATACGTCCAGGAAGACCTGCGCCAGGCAGGCGGCCCCGCCGCGTTCGGTCAAGGGGCGCATGATCGACTCCAACTCGTCTGCCACGCCCAGGCTGGCGAACAGGCGAGCCGTCTCGGCGGGGTCGCGGAAACCGCACAGCGTCTCGAACTCCTCCAGGGCGATGATCGTCTCCGGTTTGGGCCAATCGTCGGCGTAGACGCGGTTGGGAGCGTCCAGCGGAATGCCGGCGGCGTTCTCGCGGGCGAAGCCGGCCTCGGCCTGCTCGCGGCTGGGATGGGCCTGCAACGACAGCGGGCGGGCGGCCGAGAGGACTTTCATCAGGAAGGGGAGCTGGCTGCCCCAGGTGTCCTCGCTGGCCTGCCCGAGGACGTCGGGATGGCGTCTGACAAGCTCGTTCAACGCTCCATCGCTGGTCCGCGACGGGGACAGCTCGTGGGCGCCCAGCCAATACTCGGCGTAGGGTCCACCGTCCGGCTCTTGGCCCAGGAGTCGCGGGATGGCGTCCTTGCCGCCCCAGTCGTAGCGCTGGATCGTGCCTTCCAGTAACCGCATGCGGGCACCTTTCGAGAGACAGCGTTGTGACTGCCCCCAGCTTAGCCGCTCGCCTTGGGATCGTGAATGACATCGTTGTGATTCGGGGCCTATGATGTAGCCATGGGCGAAACTGTGGAACTCGACGAGGCGGCCAAGGCGCTGCTCGACTTCGAGAAGACCTGGTGGACGCTGTCCGGTTCCAAAGACAGCGAGATCCGCGAGCGGTTCGGCTACTCCGCCACCCGCTACTACCAGCTTCTGAACGGCCTGCTCGACGACGAGGCCGCCCTGCGTTACGATCCCCTGCTGGTCAAGCGCCTGCGCCGCCTGCGGGCCGCCCGCCAGCAAGAGCGCAGCGCCCAGCGCATCAGCCTCAAAGTCGGCTGAGGCCTGTCGTCGGCTGACACCCGTCGCCCGCCACACACGGGGCCGTCGGCATGGGCCAGGCCCATCTGGGGTCGCCCGGCAGACGGCAAAGATGGGCGCGCACCGCTGCGGATGGAAACCCAGCCCGCATAGCTCGGCCGCAGTTGGGTAGTGGCCGCAGGGCGGTGTTTGTGGTGCGAGCCCAAGGGAGCCTCATTATGGCACAGTAATCCTGTACAAGTAACGTACCGTAATCAAGGAGGAAGTATGACGCTCACGGTGTCGGAGGCCCGTCAGCGCCTCTTCCCGCTGATCGAGGCAGTCAACGCTGACCGCGAGTCGGTGCGCATCACGTCCAAACGCGGCAACGCCGTGCTCATCGCCGAAGAAGACTACGACGCCCTGCTGGAAACCGCCTATCTGTTCCGCTCGCCGGCCAACGCTCGGCGCCTGCTCTTGGCGGATGACGCGTTACGGCGCGGCCAGGGTGTGACAGCGGAGCTCGACCGGCTCTGAAAGGTGCACATCATCTTTTCGCCCCAGGCCTTCGAGGACTATCGGCACTGGCAGGCCAACGACCGACAAATCCTGAAGCGCGTCAATACTCTGATTGACGACATCACGCGGGATGATCCTTACGCGGGCATCGGCAAGCCGGAGGCCCTGCGATACTTGGACGCTTGGTCCAGGCGCATCAACGACGAACACCGGTTGGTCTACCGCGTTGAGCACGGCGACCTCCTGATCCTCCAGGCTCGCTACAACTATTCCGACTGACCAGGCGACAGACAACGCGCCTTGTGGAGGCGCTGTGAGCTTCATGGTCATCGAGTTTCGTCGTGGAGTTCGCCGTCGGCGAGCCCCCGGTGGACAAGGCGGTGATCGCGGCAACCATTCCCGCCCCGGCCTCGCCGGCCGACGTCGGGCGTTAGGGCTGCCACCCGGCGACCCGTGCATCCAGGTTTCTGGGAGCCAAGCAGGGGGTATGCCATGGTCAGCAGGCGCGGACCAGTTGGCGGTAGGTGTCGGCGTCAAGGCCGAAAGTTGCGGCGACGGCGGCGATGGGGTCGTCGATGTCGTCGGGCACGGCGAGGGTGTGGCGTCGGCGGACGCCGTCCACCCCGCAGGTGGCGTCGGCGACGCGGACGATCCGTCTGGGCAGGCCCGAGCCAAACGGCGGCGGGCGGCGAAGTTCGTACAGCTCGATGACGTTGCCCGGGTTGCCGGGGTCGTCCGCGACGGCCAGCGGCCGCAGGTCGGGGCCAGGGTCGGCGTAGCCCTCGCCGATGACCATAGCCCGGCGCAGCCGGGGGTCGGGGCAGCCGAGGATGTCGGCGAGCGTCCACTTCCAGATGTCGGCGGGGATCGCCACCCCGTCGGCGGCCAGGCGCGTGATCGGCGCGTCGTGCCGCCGATAAACCGCCTCGCCTGCGGCGTTGGACGCCACGTTGAAAGCCGTGTCGCCGTCCGCCTCGTGCGCCACGGAGCCGTCCGCCCACACCAGACACGGCTGGTCCATTCCGAAAGGGCTGTGGGCACGGGCGGCGACCGGCCGTTCGCCGAGAACGGCCAACCCGTCCAGCGGGACAATCCAGCCGGCCAGCCGAAGCACGTCGAGCATGCCCTCGATCACCGGATCGGCCACCCCCGACAGTGCCAGGTAGGCCTCCCACAGCACCGCCTGGTCGCAGTGCGCGATGGCCGACAGCGCCGGCGCGCCGCCACCCATACCGAGATCGTGGAGGACACTGCTCCACAGTGTTCGACCGCGCGCGACAACCGGGTCTAGGGAGTGCGACCCGGCCAGCGCGTCGTCCACCGCCCAGCGCACCGCTGACGGGATGGGCGTCTCCCCGATGAGTTGGTGCGGAGCGTCCCACAGGCGGTGCAACACAGGCGTGCGCCCAATCCACCGGCAGGCTCCCGCCTGGCGCAGCCGGTTCAGCAGGCCTCCTGCCAGAGTGGGGCCGTCCGGTCGCGGGTGCATAGCGGCGCCGCAATCGAACAGGCGCGCCGCGTCCACCGCCATCGCGACCTGGTACGGCGAATCGGCCCACACGACGTCCGGGCGCTCCAGCCCGGCCCGCTGGTACACGGCCCGCGCCGCCGCCTCGGCGGCCTCGTGGTCGCACGGAACCAGCGACCTGGCCTCATCGATCCACCGGGCGCGAATCTCGGCCACTGGGCGGCAATCCGGCGGCACGGGGTCGGCCACCGGTCAGTCTCCTGCCGGGACCCAGAAGCCCTCGGGCGCGTACTCCATCTGAGAACGGACCTCGTAGACCCCAGGCCCGATGCCCAGCGCCCCGTGTTCGGGGTGCATCAAGAATGCCTCCCCGCCGTCTGGCACCCGCAGCCACGCTGCCGTGTTCGGCTCAGTCTGCCACCACATGGCCCGCTGAGGCGACATGTCCGCGACCACTAGCACTTCGCCGTCGCCGTACAGGACGTGCTCGTGGCCGCCATCCGGTTGGCGAGCGACGTCCTGGCCGGCCAGCGGGCGCGCGTCCGACGGCCAGCGGCACGGCGACGGGCACGGCACCACCAAGATGTCCCCTTGACGCTGGGCTCCGGACAGCACCGGTATGTCGGCTTCCGGGAACACCGCCGCCAGGTCATCGCGGCCAAACCGGGCCGCGACAGCTTCCAACACAGGCATCACTGACTCCTTCCTAGACGAAGGGAAGAACCAGATTCTACCGTCCGAGCCAGCTGTCGCGGCGGCCATCGGGCAGCGAGTCTGGCCGAACCGTCCCGCTGCCCTCGGCGAGGGTAGAACTCAGGGATAGAAGAAGTAGTCCTGCGAGCAGGCGTCGAACGCCTTGTCCACGTCGAAGCGGCGGATTGCCACCAGGGTGCCGAGAGCCCGGCAGAGGATGGCGACTTCCTGCGCGGCAACCTGGCGGGCCGCCTGCCAGGTGGGGAATTCGCCCTCGTTGGAGGTGGCCCATTCGCGGACCATCCGCTCGTGGACGCCTGGGGTGGCGCGCTGGATCGCAGTGGCGATGCTGTTGCGGATTGCCGGGTCCTGGGCGATCCGGCGGGTCATCGCCGGATCGAAGACGTTGGCGTTGGTCATTGGCTCCTCCTCATCTGCCGCCGCCTGGGCGCACTTCACCCAGGACAGTTTCACGGGAGTGCTCAATCACACTGGATTTCAGTCTACACCGTCACTGGGTGAGGTTTGACCGCTTCCGCTTCTCTGGCGAGAGGATTTGGGCAGACACGCCCCAATTGTGCGGGGACGTCCTGCTTTCGCCCCGAAAGAACTGTGGACGCAGGCATGCGCAACGGGCCCGCCCCGGCGCGGGAACCGGAAGCAGTTGCCCGAAGGCTCAGACTGGCTGGCCGAACAGGCCCGTCACGCTGGCCTGGTCGAGGACGTGGAAGCTGGCTGCCAAGCGGACATTGGCGCTGGTGGCGTCGTCGGGCACATCCAGGCGGTCGACGTCGAGCGCGAAGACGGTGAAGTTGTAGTGGTGGGCGGGTCCGGGCGGGGGCCACATGCCGCCCCAGCCGGCGTAGCCGTAGTCGGTCGGCCAGGCGCGCGCGCCCTCGGGCAGGGGCCCGCCCTCCGGCAGTGACGAGACAGCCGCCGGCACGTCCGTCATCACCCAATGCCACCAGCCGCTGCCGGTCGGGGCGTCCGGGTCGTGGCAGACCACCATGAAGCTGGCCGCGCCTTGGGGCGCGCCGCTCCACGACAGCGCCGGGGAGACGTTCTGGCCGCCCGCGCCGGGCTCGGCGTGTTTGAGTGGAATCGTGCCGTTGGGCTGGAATGACGTGCTGGACAGTTGCATGAGGCGCCTCCTTTGGTCGCTGTTCGATGTCTGGACGGCGGCTAGAACTTGCCGCCGCCGCCGGTGAAACTGCCGCCGCTCGAGCTGGAGAACGAGCCCCCGCCGAAACCGCCGCCGCCAAAGCTGCTGCCACCCATGAACGAGTCGTGGTGGCGGTTGTCGTCGTCCATCTTCGGAATGGGCGTGGCGATGACGGAGCGGCGGATGAAATCGTCGGCTTGGACGTCCAACCGCATCGAGCCGGAGCGGACGTATTCGCGGGCAGTCGTGTTGGGCCTGACGGAGCGCAGCTTGCGCCGCCAGCTCAATGGCACGGCCGCCGCGACGACCGCCGCAACGCCGCCGCCTACGGTGTAGCCGCCAGCGGTGATGGTCGCCTTCTCGTCGTCCGACATGGAATCGCCGCCGCCGTAGGGATAGTTCGGCTGATAACCGGGGTAGCTGGGCTGGTAGCCGGTGTACGGCGAGTCGGTCTCGTAGCCTCCAGGGTTGTAGCCGCCACCAGACGTCGACGAGTCGCCAGTGATCGGATCGCCGTCCTCGGCGGCCGTCAGGAACTTGTCGCAGGCGTCGGCGAAGGCGACGAAGGCGTCGTAGAAGCGGTCGTCGCTCAAGTCGGACAGGAAACTGTCGTACAAGACCTCCTGGCCGGAGTCGGTGAAGGCCGTCAGCCCGAAGCCGGTGGCGGCGAAACCCCAATCCCTGGTGGTGGCCGAGACCGCCAAGATGGCCCCGTCGGCGCCGAAGCCCTTGGCCTCGTAGTAGTCGGCGGCGAACACCCGCTGCTCCTTGCCGTTCATCGACGTCACCGTCGCGACGACCAGGTCGAAGTCGTGGCGGGCGCTGATGTCGTCCAACTTGGCCTCCAAGTCGGCTTGTTGGGCGGCGGTCAACAGCCCCTCGGCGTCGAAGACGCGCTGCGTCTGGGCGTGGGCGCTCGGACACAGAAAAGCCAGCATGATCGCCAGCAGCGAGACGGCCAAGAGTCGAGCTTTCATCCGACGCCTCCCAACGCGTAGGTGCTGATCAGCAGCCACAACACCACCAGAACCGCGCCGACGGCCAAGAACAGGCCGACGATCCACAGCGCCATCGCCTTGTTGTCGGCGGGCAGGTCGCCGATCAGCTTGCCGGTCTGGCCGTTCATGGCGAACTGGTAGTTCTTGCCTTGCCAGGACGTGTTGAGCAGCCACACCGGCAGCAGCGCATATTGCACCGACCGCGACAGCGGACGGATGTCGGTGTGGACGGGCACGACCGTCGCATAGCCCTGCACGGTGTCACGGAAGGCCTCGGCGGCGGTGTTCCAGATGCGGACGTTGGCGCGGTCGACGCTGGCGGCGGCGTCGACGTCGTACTTGTTGGCCAGATAGCCCGACAGGTATGCGGTTTGGAACGGCACCGCATCGGCGTAGCGGAAAGGCTCCAACGACTCCATCATCGTGTCGTCGGCCTGGGACGACCCGTCGACGGGGATGTTGTCGAAGCCGATTTGCCCCTCGCGGACGACGTGGAAGTACTGCGTCTCGGTGTAGTTGTTGTCCGAATCCGACCACATCCGCACCCGCGTCGCCTCGTATTCGACGCGGGCGTGGGCGTCGGCGGTGAACAGCCAGAACGGCACGTAGACGCCTTTCACCTCGTCGAGGTGGTTCTGGTCGGCGAACACCTTCGGCAGCAGGCGCTTGCCTTTGTAATGGTTGGCGAGCGCCTTGACGGCGGCGTCTTTGTCGTACTTGAACGGGATGACGACGTCTGGGCGCAGCGTCCCGGAGAATTGCGACCCGACCACCAGCGGGTTGTCGCAAAACGGGCACTTGGTGGCGCCGACGGTTTGGTCGGCGACCACCTCTCCCCCGCAGGACGAGCAGGTGTAGACGAGCATGCCGGCCTGCTCGCCGGCCGCCCAGTCGGTGCCCTTGTAGCCCCAGTCGATCGCCTCGGAGGTTTGCGGCTCGGCGCCCGGCTCGCTCGCGTTCTGCAGTTGGGCGACGTCGAACGACGACCCGCAATGGGGGCAGGTCATCTTCTGCGTGGTGGCGTCGAAGACGATCGCCGCCCCGCAGTTCGGGCACTTGTACTCCAGTATCGCCATGAGCGCCAGGGTGTCAGGCCGGGCGGGCCTGCCCGCACTCCTCGCAGAACTTGCCAACGTTCCCGGCGTGGCCGCAGGCCGGGCAGGTCCAACTCGCGACGTCCGACGGACCGGCCTCGGCAGCCGGCGCGGCTCCTTGGGCGGGGACGCCCGCCGGGGCCGGAGTCGGCGCTTCGGGGGCGGGCGCGCCAGGCGTCGACGGCTGGGCTGCGGACGGGGCCGACCACGACCCGGCGGCTGGCGGGGCCGCCGACCCAGCCGAAGCGGCCGGACCGGTTGGCGCGGCGGGTGCTTGGGCAACCGGTTCGGGGGCGGGCGACCCGGGCGGCTGCTGGTACTGGCCGGGCGCCGGGTCGGGCGCCGGGAAGCCGCCGCCTGGGGCCATCGGATAGGCCGATTGCGGCACGTGGTACTGCTGCGGCCCGCCGGCCTGCCCGGCCTGGAAGAGCTGCCCAGGGTTGGCGCCGCCGGCGTTCTGGGCGTAGCCCATGCCGATGAACCCGGTGACGGCCCCGGCGGTGTTGTTGGCGGCGTCGCGCATGGCGTCGGCCTGGGCGGAGGTGATCGTCGCGGCGGCCATGTTCGGGTCGCGCATGACAGCGGCCTTCTGCAGGTCTTTGATCATCTGCTCGTCCTCGGGCGAGGCCGAGACGGAGTTGACGCCGAAGGAGACCAGCTCCAAGCCGCGGGTGTCGCGCCACTGCGTCGACAGCACCTCGTTCATGGCGATGGACAGCTCCTGGGTGTGGGCCGGCAGGGCCGAATAGCGTATCCCCGCCGCGGAGATCTTGGCGAAGGCCGGCTGCAGAGCCGTCATCACCTCGCTTTTCAGTGTGGAGTCGAGCATGTCGCGGGTGTACGACTCGCAGACGTTGCCGGAAACGTAGCCGAAGAACTGGATCGGGTTGCAGATGCGATAGCTGAACACGCCGTTGCAGCGGATCGAGATGTCGATGTCGAGGCCGATGTTGGCGTCGACGACGCGGAACGGCACCGGCGTCGGCGTGCCGTACAGGTTGCCGGTCTGCTCCAACAGGTTGAAGTAGTAAACGCGCTGGTCTTTGGTGACGCCGCCGCCGTACTTGAAACGCTCGACGCCCTGCTTGAAAACCTCGATGATGTGGGCGCCCAAGTCGCCGCCCTCGAAGACGGAGTGCTCCGATGACTCGTCATAGGTGTAGCGCCCCGGCACGGCGGTGAATTCGACGATGACGCCGTTGTCGACGACGGCCGCCGCCTGGCCCGGCCCGACGACGATGCCCGAGCCGTTGGTGATGACGTTGTCCGAGCCGCGCTTGTTGGAGCCGCGACCGCCGGTGTAGCGCTGCCCCTTGGTGACGAGCGTGCCCGACGGCATCGCCTCGCAGGTGAAGAAATCGATCCATTGGTCTGCCAGGGTGCCGCCGATGGCGCCAACCGCTGCGCTGATGAGGCCCATTGTCTGCCCAATCTGTGAGTCGGCTAATGTTTCGCGCCCGCGGGCGCCCGGCGCGCACTGCGCGGTGCCGAGCGCCGAGAGCGCTCCAGAATCGATCAGCGGTTGCCTGAGATCATTATGCCGCACCGGCCCCAATCGCCGTTCCGATCAGCGAAGCCTGCCCGCAGGCCTTTCTGGGTTCTGGCGCCCGTCAGCCGACGCGGCCCCTCAGCCATTCCAGGGCGACGCGGCCCTGGTCGCGTTGGAAGCCGCGCAAGCCTGGGATGCCCACCGCGGGCGGGAGCGTCGCTTGATAAGTGAAGAAACCCGCCAGTCCGGACAGGAAGCATTCGGCGGTTCCGGACGGCATCTTGTCGAACGCGGGATGGGTCGCCAGGACCTGGTCTATGTCACAGCCCCGGCGGCGCCGGGCGTCCAGCACCAGGCAGACCGGGTCGAACCACTCGGAGCCGAGTGCGGCCCACGGCCAGTCGATGAGCACCGCCTGCCCGTCGGCCTCCCGCAACAGCACATTGTCCGCCCGCAAGTCGTGGTGGACGACGGCACCCCCCGCGCACCGCGTCACCCCTTCGGCGGCCAGGGCGGCCAGCCGGCCCAGGTGGGTGGCCACCCAGGTGTTCATGTCCTGGTCGTACGGCAAGTCCACGGCCCTGACCGACTCCCAGCCCGAGAACTCGTCGGCGGCGTAGTCGGTCAACGGTGGGAGCGGGAGCAGTGGGGTGGACAGGTCGGTCAGCGGCGCCAAGGCGCTCAGGACCAACCGCACCTCGGCGTCCGTCCAGGTCGGCTGGCGCCCGTCGACGTCCTCCAGGACGACCGCCACCCAGTCGCCGGTGTCCACGCCGCCGATCAGCCCGGCCAGCGGCAACCCAGGCGGCAGGGCCCCCAGCACCCGGATCTCCTGCCGGTGGATGCCAACCGAATCAGGGTTGGCGGCCGCAGCCACGGCTTTGACGAAAGCCCTCGTCCCGTCAGCCAGCCGTACCCGGTCGGCGCTGCCCGGAGACAGCCCCGCCGCTTGCGACTGGGCGGAGACGACGGGCCCGCCCAGGAGCCGTTCAACCTCCCGTCGGACCTCCAGCGGCACATCGGTCCAAGCTAAACGGCTCATGCGCCCAATCATTTCACTTTGACTTTGACCTTGACGCTCTTGCCTCCGGCCCTGACGGTGATGACGGCTGTGCCCTTCTTCTTCGCTGTGACCCGTCCGGTGGACGAGACCTTGGCGATCTTGGGCCTGCTGGACTTGTACGACACCTTGGCGGACTTGCCCGATTCGGTGACAGCCGAGGCCTTGAGCGTGGTCGACTTGCCCTTCTTCAGCGTGATCGCCTTCTTGGCGACCCTGAGCGTCTTGACCGGGTCTTCACTGACAATGACGGCGTAGGTTTTCTTCTTGCCGCCGGCCTTGACTGTCAACACAGCCTTGCCAGCCTTGAGAGCTGTTAGCTTGCCATACTTGTCGACCGTCGCCACCGACGGTTGGGACGATGAGAACTTGACAACCAGGCCTGCTTTGTTCGCGGAGGCGTACTTCCCCGTGATCCAGGCCGTCGCGCCCACACCAACCTCTTTGGGAACTCCAGCCGCCGACACCTTGGCGACCTTCGCCTTCCTGGATGTTTTCGCCGATACAACCTTGACCTTGATCTTCGCCTTCAACTTGCCCGCTGTAGCGGTGATCGTGGCCTTGCCCGTCTTCAACGCCTTGATCTTGCCGTTGGCGGTGACCGTCGCCACCGCCTTGTTCGACGACGACCAGCCCAGCCTGAGAACGAGATCCTTAGGCATGTACGCCTTCACGGGGACGACCAGCGACCGTCCCTTGACGATAGTCGCCGCCTTCTGCGAAGCCTTCACCTTGAGGGCCAACTCCCCCACCTTCTTCACCGGCTCCTTCGAGTTGGTCTCCACGGTGATGGTGGAGCGCTCGGCCGGTTGCGGAACCTGGTAGTCGGGGTCGCAATCGTCGCCCACGCCGTCTTGGTCGGCGTCAGCCTGTCCCGGATTGGCCACCGTCGGGCAGTTGTCCACGTCGTCGGCGATGCCGTCGCCGTCCACCGAAATCTCCAGCGGAGTGGTCGCCAAGCCCTGCTTCCCGGCCGCATCCGTCACCCGCAGGCCGATGTACCCGCTGAACACCTGGTTGAAAGTGTGCGTCAGCAGCGGCGAGTCCGTCACGGTTTCGTAAGCCCCGTCGCCGTCCAAGTCCCACTCGTACTTTGTGATCGCGCCGTTGGGCGAATATGAGCCGCGGGCGTCCAATTCGAACGTTGAGCCGATGACGCCGCTGTACGGCCCCTGTATCCAGGCGAAGGGGTTCTCCACCGTCGTCTTGACGGCCTGAACTATCTGGTCGGGAATGTCCGCTGTCGTGTAAGCGCCATAGACCCCGCCGCCAGTGGCCTCCACAACCGATCTCAGGGACGCCGTCGACAGCAGTCCCGCGTCCACCAGCGAAACTGCCACTGGATCAATCTCCATGGAGCGCTGGATGACAGAACCCGCAGTGTATCCCGTAACCGGCTCGGGGTCCTTCGCCGGCGCGTCGCCCAAGACGATGGCGAGTTTGCGCGCGCCGGTGCGCCAATCCAGGCCGAAAGCCGCCATCAGGCCGGAATACACCGACTCCCTCCAATCGCCGCCTCCTTCGGCCACCAAGTCCAAAGCTGCCTCCAACTTCGACGAGTCGGAAGTGAAGGCCAGGTCCACCCGGGACGGGTAGTCTCCGCTCGCCCCGCCGTTCCTCGGATGGTCCTTGTAGGTGACCAACGCGAACCGGGCGCTCGACGAGAACTCCTTGAGTTGGGCCGCAATGTCGCGGACGTTCTGCTCAACGGCGTCGATATCGTCCTCCATCGAGCCCGTCGTGTCGACGACGAACGCTATGTCTACCGCCCCGCCGTCGGCGGTGACCGAGACGGCATTGGACGGGACCCCGAGTGTCTTCACCAACTCGTTGGCCATCGCTCGATGGCCGATCTGGTTGGGGTGGTACCACACCGAGGTGTCCGCCGCAAAGTCGGACTGCGTCGTGTCGCCCCACAGGCACTCTGGCGAAACCCCGCCGTGGGCAAAGGTGCATCGGCCATTCGTCTCGAGGAATTCGTTCACCCAGCGGTGTGAATTGCGCGACGAGGCAAAGGGGTCGGGCTCGTGCCCCGCGAAGGCCTGCTGAATTGACGAGATGAACGTCACTCTCATATTAGGATTGGCGGCGTTCCATTCGTCGACCAGCGCCTGTTGCATGGCGTTTGCCTTCAGGCCGACGGCGCGCACCTCAGCAGCAGCCGGGTAAGAAAGTTCCACGTCGTCATCCCAATTGAACCAATCCTTGCGATCAACATCGACGAGGACGTAGTCCTTGTCCTGCGCCAGCAGCGGATAGCCCAGCAACGCCACCTGCGAACCGCTCTTCAACTTTCCCTGGAGACCAGTCAAGATCTGTTTGATGCCGTCTTTCACCGAACCAATCGCCTTCGACGACGCAGCCACGTCCAACGTCTCATTGCCGTCCGCGTCATAGTGGCGCGTCACCGCCCCTTCGACCTGCGCCTTCGCCAAATCGAGGTACGCCTTGCAGTCAAAAGCGTTTCGCCCGTCCACCACGTTAGATCCGGCGACAGAGAAACATTTCTCGACGATCTTCGCGAAATTCGCGTCGTTGCCCCCGGCCGTGAGGAGAACCAAGTCAGCACTGGAAGACACGTACGGCATCTGTTGGTTCAGCATGGTACCAGGTCGTGTGAACGCCTTGGCCATTGAGCCAATTTGCATACAGGGCGGCCCAGTTTCGGACATTGCACTGATACGCGCCGGGGGCATCTGCCGCATACTCCCCATCAGCGCACGCGCCGTTACCAGCAGAGTAAGAGTCGCCCATCAACACCACTTGCAACTTCTTGTCGTAACCAAGTGGCGAAGCAATAGCAACTTGAGCATTAGATCCCGCAAGACATAACGCTAGCGCCACCGCTACCGAACTGGCTGCAACCCTTCGTCCTGGTTTCATCACGGCCCACCTAATTTCTCACATTATCAAACATAGCTGACAATTACTTCTATTGTGCCAACCAACTCTGCGTCATCCGAACCCGTCCCGACAATATCGCCAATCGAGATCGAAACACCTACCGTTTCTGGATTAGCAAATCTTGTGCCTACCCACATCTCGGAGGTTGTTGAGTCGCTAAATGTCGAATAGCCACAAGCCTTTGCGAAGGCAGAAAGCCTGGCCAGCGCCTCCTGCCTGGTGACATCTTCGGGCGGTGCGAACCAATGATAGATCGCCGGCGACGCCGCTTTCAGAGCTCCAGGTGGCGGGTATTTCTCGGTCTTGACCAGCGTCAGGCCCAACAAGTCCTCGGCGGCCATTGGATCGCCCTCCAACATCCTCATGGCGGCGGACTCGCCCGAGCAGCCGCACAAGCCGAGCACCGCGCAAACCAGGGCGGCAAGTCCGGCGAGGAGAATCCGGGGGATTTTCATGCCTGAAAGCAAACCAGTCAGC
>JAISUF010000114.1 GCA_031272195.1 Propionibacteriaceae bacterium | reverse complement strand
TGGTACGAGTTCTTCCCCCGGTCGGTCGGGGCGCGTTTCGACGAGGCGACCGGACGCTGGTCCTCCGGCACGTTCGACTCCTGCCACGACCGCCTGGAGGAGATCGCCGCGATGGGCTTCGACGTCGTCTACCTGCCGCCGATCCACCCCATCGGCCAGGCCTTCCGCAAGGGCAGGAACAACACCCTCGACGCCGGGCCGGCCGATCCTGGCTCGCCCTGGGCGGTTGGATCGGCCGAGGGCGGCCACGACGCCATCCATCCCGACTTGGGCGACTTCGACGCCTTCGACCGTTTCGTCGCCAAGGCGAACAGCTTGGGCATGGAGGTGGCGCTCGACTTCGCGCTGCAATGCTCCCCCGACCACCCGTGGGTCCACGAGCACCCCGAGTGGTTCAGCCACCGCGTCGACGGCACCATCGCCTACGCCGAGAACCCGCCCAAGAAGTATCAAGACATCTATCCACTCAACTTCGACAACGACCCCGAGGGCATCTACCAAGAGGTGCTGCGCGTCCTCAGAGTCTGGATGTCCCACGGCGTGCGCATCTTCCGCGTCGACAACCCGCACACCAAACCGGTCAACTTCTGGGCCTGGCTGATGGAGCAGGTCCGCGCCACGGACCCCGACGTGCTGTTCCTGGCCGAGGCGTTCACCCGGCCGGCCATGATGCACGCCCTCGGCAAGGTCGGCTTCCACCAGTCGTACACCTATTTCACCTGGCGCAACGCCAAGTGGGAGCTGGAAGAATACCTCAAAGAGCTGAGTCAGGAGACGGCGGCGTTCTTCCGTCCCAACTTCTTCGTCAACACTCCCGACATCAACCCGTTCTTCACCCAGTCCGGCAACCCGGCGGCCTTCGCCATACGGGCCATCCTGGCCGCCACGCTGAGCCCCAACTGGGGGGTCTACTCCGGTTTCGAGCTGTGCGAGCACCTGCCGCTGGCCCCGGGCCGGGAGGAGTATCTCGACTCGGAGAAGTACGAGTACCGCCCCCGCGACTACGCCGCCAGTCCCAACATCTCCCCGCTGCTGGGCCGGCTGAACGAGATCAGGCGCGCCCACCCCGCCCTGCAGCAGCTTCGCCAGATCCAGTTCCACGGCGCGGACTCCGACGACGTCATCGTCTACTCCAAGCGCGACGGCGGCGACGCCGTGCTGGTGGTCTGCTCGCTGCGCCCGGATTGGGACGTCGAAACGTGGGTCCACATCGACTACGGGGCGCTGGGCGTGCCCAACGGCTACGCCGTCCAAGACGAGTTGACCGGCGCCGGGTTCACCTGGCACGACAACAACTTCGTCCGCCTGACCCCGGCCAACCCGGCCCACATCCTCAAAGTCCTGTGACGCCCGCCGCCCCCGCGGCGCGACCCGCGGGTCCGATTTGGGCCGTTTCGCCCACATCGCGGGCGGTTTCAGGCAATGATTGGGATAGCTACTGACACACAAAGGAGTTGGAATGACGCACGATCTGGCCGGCGGGCTGACTGGTTGGGACCTGGAGGGCTTCCACCAAGGCGGCGACACCGAATGCTGGAAGCGCCTGGGAGCGCACGAAGTCACCATCAACGACGACGAGCGCGGCGAGATCCACGGCACCCGGTTCGCGGTTTGGGCGCCGAACGCCAAAGAGGTCCGGGTCGACGGCGATTTCAACTGGTGGACGGGTGACCCGATGCACCTGGTGCCGGGATCGGGTGTCTGGGCGCTGTTCGTCGAGGGCGTCGGCACGGGCGCGCTGTACAAGTACAAGATCCTCGGCCAGGACGACGTCTGGCGCGAGAAGGTCGACCCGATGGCCTTCTTCGCCGAGCAGGCCCCCGCCAACTCGTCGATCGTCTACAGCTCGAAATACATCTGGGACGACGACGCCTGGATCGACAAGCGCTCGAAGGCCCACCTGTGGAGCGAGCCGATGAGCATCTACGAGGTCCACTTGGGCTCTTGGCGCAAGGGCAAGACCTACCTGGAGCTGGCCGACGAGCTGGTCGAATACGTCCAATGGCAGGGCTACACGCACGTCGAGTTCATGCCGGTCTCGGAGCACCCCTTCGAGCCGTCGTGGGGCTACCAGGTGACGAACTACTTCGCCCCGCAGTCGCGCCTGGGGCGGCCCGACGAGTTCCGCTATCTTGTCGACAAGCTCCACCAGGCCGGCATCGGCGTCATCCTGGACTGGGTGCCGGGCCACTTCCCGAAAGACGAGTGGGCGCTGGGCCGTTTCGACGGCACCGCCCTCTACGAGCACGCCGACCCGCGCCAGGGCGAGCACAAGGACTGGGGCACGTACATCTTCAACTACGGCCGCAACGAGGTGAAGTCGTTCCTGGTGTCGAACGCGCTTTACTGGGTGACGGAGTTCCACATCGACGCCCTGCGCGTCGACGCCGTGGCCAGCATGCTCTACCTCGACTACTCGCGCGAGCCGGGCCAGTGGGTGCCCAACATCTACGGCGGCAACGAGAACCTCGAGGCCATCGACTTCCTGCGCTACGTCAACCGCCACCTCTACGAGCGGGTGCCGGGCGTGACGATGATCGCCGAGGAGTCGACCTCCTTCGGCGGCGTCACCAAGCCGGTCGACCAAGGCGGTTTGGGCTTCGGCTTCAAGTGGAACATGGGCTGGATGAACGACTCCCTGCGCTATCTGGAGTTGGAGCCGATCTACCGCCAGTGGCACCACCACGAGATGACCTTCGCGATGGTCTACGCCTACTCGGAGAACTTCATCCTGCCGATCTCGCACGACGAGGTGGTCCACGGCAAGGGCTCGATGATCAACAAGGTGCCGCAGGACGCCTGGCGGCAGTTCGCCACCCTGCGCGCCTTCTACTCGTTCATGTGGGCCTTCCCCGGCAAGCAGCTGCTGTTCATGGGCTGCGAGTTCGGCCAGCGCCCGGAGTTCAACGAGGCCGTCTCGCTCGAATGGTGGGTGACGGACCTGTGGGGCCACCACGGCCTGCAGCACATGATCAAAGCCCTCAACGACCTCTACCGGGCCAATCCGGCCTTGTGGGAGCTGGACAACGACCCGGCCGGGTTCCGCTGGATCAACGCCGACGACTCCGGCGGCAACACGTACTCGTGGATCCGCTCGTCCTCCAACGGCGACCAGATCGCCGTCTTGGCGAACTTCTCCTCCGAGCCGTGGACGCGCTACAAGATCGGCCTGCCGCAGGCCGGGGTGTGGAAGGAGATCTTCAACTCCGACGCCACCGAGTTCGACGGCACGGGCAACTTCGGCAACCTCGGCCAGATCGAGGCCCAGCCCGAGGAGTGGGGCGGCTTCCCGGCCAGCGCGACGGTCGTCGTGCCGCCGCTGGGGGCGGTCTACTTCAAGCGCGCCGCCGACTGAGGGGCGACGCCGCGGACTCGACAAGCCGGTCTGCGGGGCCGTCGTGGGTCTGCGGGCCGTCGTGACGGCGACACGCGCCCATTGGCAGCGTCGCGTCAGTTGGCGACCGGGACCCAACCGGTCCAAGTGGTGGCTTCGGCCAGCGCGTCCGGCAGCGGCGCGACGCCCAAGCCCGGCCCCTGCGGCACGTCGAGGCATCCCTCGCTCATCACCCATGGCTCGGTGATGTCGGCGGCGTAGAAGCGATTGGACGCCGACACGTCGCCGGGCAGGGTGAATCCGGGCAGCGACGCCAAGGCGATGTTGGCCGCCCGCCCCAACCCGGTCTCCAACATGCCGCCGCACCAGACCGCCACGCCGTTGGCGCGGGCCACGTCGTGGATTCGACGGGCCTCCAGGTAGCCGCCGACCCGTCCGGGTTTGATGTTGACGACCGACGTCGCCCCAAGCCTGATGGCGGCCGCCGCCGTGGCGGCCGAGGTGATCGACTCGTCCAGGCAGATCGGCGTGCGCAGCAGCTTGGCCAGCTGGGCGTGGCCGAGGATGTCGTCCTCGGGCAGCGGCTGCTCGATCAGCAGCAGGCCGAAGTCGTCCAATCGGGCCAGGTGGCGGGCGTCTTGCAGGGTGTAGGCGGTGTTGGCGTCCACCTGCAGCGGCAGGCCGTCGCCGAACTCCTGGCGAACCGCCCGGACCACCGCCACGTCCCAACCCGGCTCGATCTTCAGCTTGATCCTGACGTAGCCCTGGTCGAGGTAGCCGCGCACTTGGTCGAGCAGCGCCTCGACGGTGTCGAAGATGCCAACCGACACTCCGCACGGCACGCGGTCGCGAACCGATCCCAGCTCGCGGGCGAAAGAGCGCCCGGCCAGCCTCAGCTCGGCGTCCAGCACGGCCATCTCCAGAGCCGCCTTGGCCATCGGGTGCCCCTTGAAGGGTCGCAGGGCCTCGCCGACCCCCACCGCGTCGGACACGCCGGCCAGAGCGGGGATCAAGAAGCGCGTCATGACGTCCACGGCGCCGTCAACGTACTCCGCCGAATAGAGCGGGTCGGACAGCGCGACGCACTCGCCCCAGCCCTCGGCGTCGTCGCCGACCGCCTTGGCCAGCAGCACGTCGCGCTCGCGCTGGGTGCCGAAAGACGTGCGGAACGGCGTCACCAGCGGCATCGCGACGCGCCGCAGCTCGAAGCCGGCCAACCTCATGACGCCGCCTCGATGGCATAGCCTCGGCCGGGACGGTAGCCGACGACGCGCCGTTGGGACGCGAAGGCCTCCTGGAAGGCCGCTCGCACCCTCAACCGCCATTCCAGGCCGGCGGCCGGATCGGCGAGCCGCAGCGCCTCGATGTCGTCGGGCACCGGCACCCACTCGACGGCCGCCTCGTCGGGGACGACGGTCCGCTCGCCACGGGCGGCGGCTCGCGCCTTCGACGAGCCCAGGCGCCAGCGGGCCATCAGGCGGTCGCTGGGCTGGCCGCGGTTGATCTTGTCGTCGTTCTGGCCGTAGAGGTCGGGCAGGTATTGGTCGACGTCGGCGCCCAGCCGCACCAGGTTGAAGGCGGCGTTGCGGGCCACCAGCGGGTCGAATGTCCACTCGATTACGGCGATGCCCCGCTCTATCGCCCAAGCCCGCTGGTGGAACTTGAAGGCCGTGCCGATGCCGCGCCCGAGCTGGGCGGATTCGACCGCCAGGATGTGCGAGTGGATGTCGGCCGGGTCGGCCATCGAGCGGAAGGCCAGGCAGAAAGCGGCCATGCGACCGCCGTCGAAGGCGCCAGCCACGTAGTTGTCGGTCAGGCGCAGGGCCTTCATTAAATTGGGCGCCACCAGTTCGATGCCGTTGCCCCAGGCGTCGTCCATCAAGCCGACGCCCTGTTCGAACTCGGCTGCGGTCTCCAGCAGCCTGATCTCGACGCCGGCCGCGGCCGTCAGCGCGTCGGCCGCCTGCCAGGCCTCCGCCAGAGCTTGCGGCCCCGCCGCGACCGGGCGCCGCGATGCGGTCGGCTGGCCGTCGCCGAAGGGTCCCTCGGCGGGAGCGGTTGCGATGTCGTCCACGGCGTAAAGGCTAACCCATGGCGTGTTACGAACTGCGGACGCCGCCTGGGAGGACGCTGTGTGGGCGATGTCACCGCCGGGCGGGGACGGCATTGGCGGAATCCGGCGCATGTCGGCCCGCGAATGGAAGATTCGAGCGCTTTGGCGACTGCCCCGGCAAGCGCCCCGATACTTGTCGCAGGGCGTTATCGCCTCGCCGCTAGGACTTTGGCAACCGGGTTGTTGCCCGAGTCGGCGGCGGCAATAGTCGAGGAGGACTCAACTAGCAATAGACACTTGTACATCCATCCATCAATGCAGATGTGAACGCATTCGCATGTACAACCTAGGAAAGTGAGAAATGACAACCACCAAAGAATTGTCAGAGAACGGGGAGGGCCTGCACCGCTCGATCAAGTCCCGGCATCTGACCATGATCGCCGTGGGCGGCACGATCGGCACCGGCGTCTTCTTCGCCTCCGGCAACGCCATCTCCAGCATCGGCCCCGGCGGCGCCATCCTGGCCTTCGGCCTGATGGGCGTCATCGTCTACCTGATGATGCAGGGCTTGGGCGAGATGACCACCCAACTGCCGATCTCGGGCTCCTTCGAGGAATACGCCTCGCGCTTCATCGACCCGGCGCTGGGCTTCACGTTCGGCTGGAACTACTGGTTCTGCTGGGCCATCACGGTGGCCACCGAGTTCGAGGCGGGCGCGCTGATCGTCCGCTACTGGTTCCCCGAGGTGCCGGGCTCGATCTGGGCCCTGGTCTTCTTCATCCTGCTGGTCGGGCTCAACCTGATCTCGGCCAGGTCCTTCGCCGAGAGCGAGTATTGGTTCGCCGGCATCAAGGTTGTGGTCATCATCGTCTTCCTGGCGACCGGCCTGCTGATGATCCTCGGCCTGATGGGCAACAGCCCCGGCTTCTCCAACTGGACGCTTACGGCCGTTCCCAGCGCCGGCGGCGATCCGGTTAGCGCACCCCTCTTCGGCGGCATCGGCGGCTTCATGGCCATCTTCTTGATGGTCGCCTTCACCTTCTCCGGCACCGAATTGGTCGGCGTGGCCGCCGCCGAGACGGAAAACCCCCAGACGAACGTGCCCAAAGCCATCCGGTCGGTCTTCTGGCGCCTGCTGGTGTTCTATGTCGGGACGGTCGTCGTGCTGGGCTTCCTGATTCCATTCAACGATCCGCTGCTGCTGGCCAGCGGAGTCGACAACGTCGCCGCCTCGCCGTTCACGATCGTCTTCCAGAACGCCGGCCTGATCGTGGCCGCCTCTTTCATGAACGCGGTCGTGTTGACGTCGGTCTTGTCGTGCGGCAACTCCGGCCTGTTCTGCGCCTCTCGCATGCTCTATGCGATGGGCAACTCCGGCAAGGCGCCGAAGATCTTCGCCAAGACCAACACCCGCGGCGTGCCGGTCTACGCGGTGCTGGGCACCAGCATCGTAGCGGCGGTCAGCTTCGCCACCTCCCTGGTCGGCGACTCGATCATGTACCTGGCCTGCATCAACCTGTGCGCCGTCTCCGGCGTCGTGGTGTGGTTCGGCATCGCCTGGAGCCAACTGCGCTTCCGCAAAGCCTGGGTGGCCCAGGGCCACGCCGTCGAGGAGTTGAAGTTCCGCTCGAAATTCTATCCGTGGGGGCCGTGGGTGGCGATGATCGTCTTCGTCTTCATCATTTTCGGCTCGGGCTACTGGATTTTCCAGGACCTGGACCCATCGACCGGCGAATTCTGGTTCCAGTTGGTCACCAACTACATTTTGACGCCCATCTTGGTCGTCATGTACCTCGTCTACAAGAAGAAGTACAAGACGAAGATGGTCAAACTGGAGGAGGCCGATTTCTCCATACCAGCCAAAGAGGACAATTTCGCCGAGGCGAGGTAGTCTCCCAACTGAGCAACGGCCGGAATCAGCGAAGCCTGGTTCCGGCCGTTGGCCGTTTGGCGATGGTGTCGAGCAGGCGGCGGTGCGCTGTCGGGGGCCTCGACCGCGCCATACCAGGGCCGGGGAGACGGGAAAGGGCTCTGGGCTAGACGCCGATCTTCTGGACGTCCTCGGACATGCTGGCGGCGGCCAGGCCGCCGTAATTGAGCCAGAAGCCGACCTCGGAATCGAGCCCGACCGGCTCAACGGCGTCGGTCACGTCGAGGATCAGGTGGTCGCTGCTGGCGCCCAGGACGTAGATCCCCGGGTCTTGCGGCGTCAACGCCTCGGCGGGAACGTCCTGGCGTCCGATGTTGCAGATCGCCCGCAGGCGCACACCCCGGTCGACGAACACCGGCTCGTTGCCGAAGGCGTCTTGGCCAGACGGCCCCAGCGGGATGGACGGCTTGCGCTCCGTCTCGACGACGGCCGCCACCAGGCGGACGGTGTCCTGGCGGGTGCCTGGCCACGGCGTCCGGTCGATGACGTTGCGGCCCAGGCAGATCGCCTCGCCGATGCGCAGGTGGTTGATCTGGGCGGGCATGCGGCCCTCTTTCAACAGCGGCAGATTGGCGCTGTTGCCGCCCGAGACCAGCTCCAAGGGCAGGCCGGTCTCGGCGCGGCACTCGTCCAGCAGCCGCACCAACACGGCCATGTTCTCCTCCGACGGCACGACACCGCCGTAGCAGGCCAGGTTGGTGCCCAGCCCCGCGACCTCGATGTTGGGCAGTTTGGAGACCGCCGACACGGCCTCGACGACGTGCTCGGGCCACAGGCCCTCGCGCAAGTCGCCGACGTCGACCATCATGACGACCTTGTGCCGCACGCCGGCGAACTTTGCCTCTTGGGAGAGCCGCCGGACGGTCTCGACCGACGAGTTCAGCGAGTAGTCCGCCCAGCGCACAGCCGCCGACACCTCGTCGAGGCTGGGGGCGCGCAACAGCATCGTCGGCACGCCGATGCCCGACTCGACGCAGCGGCGCAGGTTGGAGATGCGGGAGTCGGCCACCATCGACACCTGCGCCTGTTCCAGGGCCCGCAGCAGCGCCGGATGGGCCCGCAACACCTTCGTCACGGCGGCCACCTGGACGCCGTGGCGACCGCACTCGGCGATGATCGAGCGGGCGTTGTGGGCGATCCGGTCGACGTCGATCTCCAGGCGGGGCGTTGACAGATGCACGGCTAGTCCTCCTCCAGGCTCGGTGTGGCCGACTGGTCGGCGACCCACTGCTTGAAAGTGGCGGCGACCTCGTCGGGGTGCGCCTGGGCGACGGTGCCCAGGGCCGAGAAGCGGTAGTCGCGGTCGATCAGGACGCGCGCCTCGGGGGGCGGCAGCAGGTTCGAGCCGGCGCCCAGGCAGACGCCCCTCAGGATGTCGGCTCCGCCGTCCACCCTGGTCAGCGCCCCGCCGGTGCCGACCACCCAGCGGACGGCGCTGAGGTCTTTGCCGCGGACCACCTGCGTCTTGCCGGTCGGCGTGAACAAGTCGGCGACGGAGCCCGCGTGCCGGCGGATCGCCACCTGGACGGCCCGTTCGGCTAGCCAGCGGGTGACGGCGGCCTCCCGCTCGTCGCCCGGAATGGCCTTGAGGTGTTCGAGGCTCGCCTCGTCGCCGCCGGCCAGCTCTGCCACCCGCCGGGCGTTGACGAAGACGCCCAGGTCGCCCTCGACCGTCCGCTTGGCGTGCGGCTCGGGGTCGAGGGTCTTGTTGGCCAACTCGGGGCTGCCGTCGGTGACCGAGTGGACGTCGGTGGTGGCGCCGCCGACATCCACCACGACGGCGTCGCCGACTGCGTTGGCGAAGATCTCGGCCGCCAGCAGGACGGCCCCCGGCGTCGGCAGGATCTCGGCCGACGAGAGCCGCGCCAGGCGGGCCATCCCCGGCGCCCGGACGATGTGCTTGTTGAAGACCTCGTGGATCAGCGCCCGGACCGGTTCGACGCGCAGCACGTCGACGTCGGGGAAGACGTTATCGGCGCACAGCACCTCGACGCCGCGCTCTCCGAAAGCCTCCAGGACGCGGGTGCGGGCGGCGGCGTTGCCCGCGTAGACGACGGGCGCGTCCAGGCCGGCTGCGGCCAGCCGGCGGGCGTTGGCGACGACAGTCGTCTTCTCGCCGTAGTCCACTCCCCCGGCCAGCAGGACGATGTTGGGACGGGCCGCGCGCAGCTCGTCGATGTCGTCGGCGTC
>JAISUF010000092.1 GCA_031272195.1 Propionibacteriaceae bacterium | reverse complement strand
AACTGCTGTTTGAGGCCGTAATGGTTGAGCGAAGTCCAAAGCTGCCAGCCGACCGGATAGGCCAGCGCCAGCAGCAGCACCACGATGGCCGGCGTCAGCAGCGCATAGGGCGCGATGTGGAAGCGTTTCATGTGTTTGTCCTAGTCGTTCCGGCCTTGGCGGGCACTGCGAGCGCGCCCGCCAAGGTCCAGATTCTTGTTTGGCGGCGCCTGGGCGGAACACCCCTCCGTCCAGGCGCCGACTCGTCCTAGCTGCCGTTCAGCATCGGCGTCAAGACGTCGTCGTACTCCTTGGCCAGCGAGGCGATGTCGCCGCCCTCGGAGACCTTGCCGAAGAACTCCTCCAGCTTCATCGAGCCCTCGACGGTCGCCCAACCGGGGGCGGCCGGCGTCAACTTGGAGTTGGACGCGGACTCGATCAGGGCCTTGGCGAACTCGTCGTCGCCCAGCGAGGAGGTGTAGTCGGAGTTGGCCGGGCCGAGGCCGTTCTCGCCCAGCATCTGCTGGTACTCGGCGGAGAAGATGATCTTCAACAGGGCGCGGGCGCCCTCCTGCTTCTGGGAGGCGGCCGAGATGCCGATGTTGGAGCCGCCGGCGAAGACCGGGGCCGGCTTGCCGTCGTTGCCCGGCAGCACGAAGACGCCGAACTTGTCGTCGTTCCACTGGCGGACTTCCTTGCCGTCGTCGCCCTTCACCAGGTCGCCGATCGACCAGTGGGCCCAGCCGGGGGCCATGATCGTGGCAGCGTTGAACGAGGTCTTCTCGGTGACCTTGCCGTTCTCGTCGGTGACGGAGTCGTTGTCGTTGATGTACAGCCACGGGCTCTCGTCCTTGGCGGTGCTGGGCGCGTTCGAGGCGACCTTCCAGATCTCCTGCAGCTGCTGAAGGCCCTTAATGGTGTTGGCGTCGCTCAAAGTCGAGACCCACTGGCCGTTCTCGTACTTGGCCAGATCGCCGCCGTTGGCGAAGATCCAGGAGATGCCGTTGCGCCAGTCCTGGCCGCCGATGAAGAAGCCGGAGAAGTTCTTGATGTTGTCCGGGTTCTTCTCGGCGAGGGTGGCCACGGCGCTGTTGAACTCGTCGAGGGTCGTCGGCACCTCGACACCGGCGGCCTTCCAGACGTCCTTGCGGTAGAACATGTAGCGCGAGCCGAAGTAGTAGGGCAGCGTGTAGTTCTTGCCGTCGACCTTGCCGACCTCGACGAACGACTGCAGCAGCTTGTCGCCGCCCAGTTCGGCGTACATGTCGGAGATGTCGGCGAAGGCGCCCACGTTGGTGAACGTCGGCGACTGCGTGTTGCCGACCTCGACCACGTCAGGTGTGTTGTTGGGGTCCGGCAGGGCCGTGGTCAGCTTGGAGACGAGGTCGCTCCAGGACTGCTCCTCGATGGTCAGCGTCCCGCCGGTGGTCGAGTTGTAGGTGGTCTTCAGATAGTCCCGCAGCGTGTCGGGCGTGTCGCCGCCCGCCAGCCACAGCGTGATGTCCTGGCCGGCCGCGGTGGACGCAGGTTGCGAAGATCCCCCGGAGCTGGTCTGGTTGCCAGATGTCCCCTGTGTTCCACAAGCGGACAGCATCAGGGCGCCGGCGGTCGCTAACGCCGCCAAAGCCATCATGCGCTTCATTGTTTTCCTTTCGTTGTGGCGTCAGTAGACGCCCAGTTGGTTACGAAGGACGAGGGCCGTCGCCCCGAGCAGGACGGCGTCCTCGCCCAACGTGGATTGCCGAAGCCGCACCGGCCTTCGCGATTCGATGCCGATGCGCTCGGTGACCATGGCTTGGGCGGCCTCCAAGAAGGCGCCTTCCACCAGGTCGTTCGGACCCCCCACGACGACGTCGACGAGGTCCAACATGCCGATGATCGGGGACAACGCCATCCCAAGGCGCCTCCCGGCTTCGGCAAGAGTCTGCTCCCGGTTGCCGGGATCAGCCTCGATTCGCCCGGAGAGCGCTGGAACCGAGATCCAGGTCTCCAGGCATCCCCGCTTCCCACAGGAGCAAGGAGCGCCATTGTGTTCGATGACGACGTGGCCGATCTCGCCGGCCGCGCCCGACGACCCGGTGACGGCCGCGCCGCCCAGCAGCAGGCCCGCGCCGACGCCGCGCGAGATCTGCACCCGGATGAGGTCGTCCTGCCCGCCGGCGAAGCGGCGCTCGGCCATGGCGGCCAGATTGGCGTCGTTCTCCACCTCGACGGGGATGTCCGACACCGAGGCGACGGCTTTGCGCAGGTCGAGGAAGTGCCAGTCGAGGTTGGCGGCCGTGACGACGTCGCCCTCGACGGTGCCTGGCGTGCCGACGCCCAGGCCGAGGATCTTGCCCGCGGTGGTGGCCAGCAGCTCGCGCAGAACGCCGAGCAGCTCGGACAGCGCCGCGTCGCCCTTGGAGAGCGGGCGCTCGACGCGCTGTCGCAGCTCGCCGCCGAGGGTGTAGGCCGCGCCGACGATGGCCGACTCGCCGGACAGGTCGACGGCCAGGACGGTGCGCGACTTGTCGTTGACTTGCAGTTTGGTGGCGCGCTTGCCGGGCCGCACCTCGTCGGAGGCGCCGGTTTCGACCAGCAGGCCGTCGGCCAGCAGTTCGGCGACCAGGTCGGAGATGGTGACGCGCGTCAGGCCGGTCAGGCGGGCCAGGTCGGCGCGCGACAGGCCGGGCTGGTCGTAGAGCGCTTGCGTGACCAACGCCAAGTTGTGCTGGCGCCCGTCTTGGGGACGGAAGCGCCGCCTGGGCGCCGTCCCCGCGGCCGCGCCGACCCCGTCGCTGGGGCTGCCGTTGCTCATCACGATTGTTAGTAAACCTTACTGACTATCCCCGAGTCAAGCGGTTACGCCAATCGTGATCGAATCGTTATATTTGCCGCCCTCGCCGCGCGGCCTCAGGAGCGATGTTCGAGCAAGCGCATGGCGGGAATCGAAGCGGCGGCCCGCTTGTCGAAGGTGACCGTCGACTCACAACCGCGGGCAGCGCCCAACTCCGCCACCAAGGCATCCGGCAAACCGCATCCCGTCGCCCGCGCCAGATCGATGGCGCGCGACACCGCCGGCCACTCCTGGATGGCCAACTGCGGCTGATTGCCCAGGTCGGCGACGACGTCCAACAATCGCCGAGACTCCACACCGTAACGCGGCGAGGCCAACACCCAAACCGCCTCGACCAGCGTCACAACGCTCACGAACGCCTTGTCGGCCTGGCTTCGAGCCGAGAAGAACGACTTCGCCGCTTCAGCCTGCGCGGCATCGTCGCCAAGCAAGAAGCGCAGCAGCACATTCGTGTCCACGCCAATCATCGGCCGGCCCTGATCCGCTCGTCGTCGGCCGCCACGACGGCCGACACCGCCTCGTCCATAGCTTCGACGCCCAAGACAGGACCGCCGTCGGCAAGGGCCCCGAACAGGTTGTCGAGACCGCGCCGACGCGGCACCATCGCCACCGTGCCGTCGGGCAGATTGAAGAAGTCCACCTTCGCGCCCGCGTCAATGCCGGCCGCCCTTCGCACCCCCACAGGGATGGTGACCTGGCCCTTGCCAGTCACTGTTGCCACAGCCACTGCCAACTCCTTACTTATGAACCCCGTTCCTTACATCATATCGCCTTCGCCGTTTCGACAACCCCTGCCCAAGGCGGCGCCCGCACCCGTCGGCCAATAGCTCGTCGACCAGGTTCGGAGCTGGCGACGCGCGTCGGGCCCGTCGCTCGTCGCCGACGAAGGGCGACCGACGAACGCGACCCATATCACGCAAGCAATGCATTAGGCTCCCTGACAAAGGGAGGGAAACATGGCCGGGACCATAACCATTCGCAACTTGGACGAGGAGACGCAGCGGGTGCTCAAGCATCGCGCCGTCGACCACGGCATCTCCTTCGAGGCCGAAATCCGCCGACTGCTGCGAGAGGCCGCTCGGGACGGCGAGCCGGCCAAGCCAACCGGCGCACAGCTGGTCTTGAGCGCGTCACAACAGTTCCGGCAGGCGACAGCCGACCTCGGAGACTGGGATTTCGAGCGCGTCGTCGAGGGCCCCCGACGGCGGCTATACTGATCAGTTCTGCCAACGATAAGCAAAGTTGAGGAACATGTCTCGAACCAATCGCTTGTCACGTGTCGCGTTTAGCCTGTCGCTTGCCCTGGCCTCCCTGTTTGGCCTGACCGGTTGCAGCCCAGTCAGCGTCGGATTTGTCGCACTGGAGGATGGCAAGTATGTTCTGCAGATACCCGAGCGATGTGGTGTCTTCATTCTCGGCGTA
>JAISUF010000040.1 GCA_031272195.1 Propionibacteriaceae bacterium | reverse complement strand
GCCCACGTCGGCCGTGCGACGGCCGTCGCACCAGACCACACCGCCCGGCGTGGCCGGCAGCGTCTCCACTTTGACCACCGACTTGGCCCCCAAGACGAGCGGCCGGGCGAACAAGGCGTGGGCGCTCAGCGGCACCAACAGCAGGGCGTCGACGTCGGGCCAGACAACCGGGCCGTGGGCCGAGAAGGCGTAGGCCGTCGAACCGGTCGGCGTGGCGACCAGCACGCCGTCGGTGGCCCAGCGCGACAAGGGACGGTCGTCGACGCGAACCAGCACCTCTAGCATCCGCTCGCGGGCCTCTTTCTCGATCGAGCACTCGTTGACGGCGAAGGAGCGCCACACGACCTGGCCGCCGGGCTTGTCGCGGATCAGGCAGTCGACGCTCAACCGCTCCTCGACTTGGTAGTCGCGCCGCACCACGCGGTCGACCAGCGTGCCGAGCTGCGAGGACTCCAATTCGGCCAGGAAGCCGACGTGCCCGAGGTTGACGCCCAAGACCGGCACCTGTCGCGGCATCGCCCATTCGGCCGTCCGCAGGATGTTGCCGTCGCCGCCGAAGACGATGGCCAGCTCGTAGTCGCCGCCCGGATCGCGCTCCCCCACCGCGACGCCAGGCAGGCGCTGCGCCAGCGCTTCCAGATCGGCGGCGTCCATGGCGCAGGAAACGCCGGCCCTGGTGGCCTCGGCGACGAATTCGGCGGCCGCCTCCAAAGCGGCCGGACGTGCCCGGTGAACTGCCACGGCGACCCAGCGCGAACTCATGCCTCCACCCTAGATGCTGTCGGGGGTTGGCAGACACCGCGTTCCAACTTGACGAACCACTCGATGTTGCCAGTTCCTCCCGCCAGACGGCTGGGGCCCCGCCAGGAGCAGCCCCAGCCCAGCTCGGCGGCCCGCTCGACCACGCCGTCCACGGCCTCTTGGCGCAACCTGGCCGAGCGGACCACGCCGCGCGAGTCCAACCCGGAGCGCCCGACCTCGAATTGCGGTTTGACCAGCAGCAGCGCCGCGCCGGCGTCGTCCAGGACCGACAGGATCGGCTCCAAGACCAGCCTCAGCGAGATGAACGAGACGTCGCCGACGGCCAGTTGGACCGGCGCGCCCTCGACGTGGTCGATCGTCAAGTCGCGCAGATTGGTCCGCTCCCAGACCACCACCCTGGGATCGGCCCGCAGCGACCCGTCGAGTTGGCCGTGGCCGACGTCGACGGCGTAGACCCGGCCGGCTCCACGCTCCAACAGCACCTGGGTGAAGCCGCCAGTCGAGGCGCCGGCGTCGAGGACCCGCTGCGGCACGGCGACGGCGGCGTCGTCCAAGGCGCCGATCAGCTTGCCGGCGGCGCGGGAGACGTGGGCGTCGGCGGCGTCGACCTCGAGGCGGGCGCCAGCCGGGACATCGGCGGACGGCTTGCGGACCACCGCCCCATCCACCCTGGCCCGCCCGGCCGCGACGGCCTCGCGGGCGCGGGCCCGCGAGCGCGCCAAGCCGGACGCCACCAGGGCCGCGTCCAGCCTCGTCACGCCGGTTCGGCTGGTCGGTTGAGCGCGCCTTGCAGGGCCTCCAGCGCCGCCGCCAACTGCTCGGGGTGGCCATGGACGTCGCCGCTCAAGTCCAAGCCGGCCAAGACGGCGTCGATCTCGGCATCGCCGGTCGATGGGATCTCGCTCACCGCGCCAACCTACCTTCCCCTGCCCGCACGCCTGTGGCGCCCCCGGCGCGATTCGAACGCGCGCTCCCGCCTCCGGAGGGCGGTGCTCTATCCCCTGAGCTACGGGGGCTTGGCCGACCCGACTCTACCAAACCGGCCAGGCCCGCCACAACGCGCCAACCCGCGCGGCCGGGTGGAGAAACGGTGACAAGACAACCGACGGTTCGAGGGGAAAACTTCTGCGGCCAGTTGTGGCCGACACCGGCCCGGCGACTACCGGCCAGCCGCCAAGTGGTGCAAAATTGGGGGGTGGACTTCCTCAAAGCCGAGGCACTGTCCTGACCGCCCGGCCATGCCGGGCCCGACCTTGCGAAGGAGAGAGTATGGCCGTCGTCATTGGCGTTCCGGCTTGTGCGGCGCCGGGCGAGCAACGCAGCCCGATCGTCCCAGATGTCGTCAAGAAGTTGAAAGCCGCCGGAGCCGAGATCGTGGTGCAACGCGGGGCGACCGCGGGCGCCTTCCTCGACGAGGCCACGCTGCCCGACGTGTCTTGGGTGGACACCACCGCCGAAGTCACCGGCGCCTCGGACGTGTTGTGGGTGGTGGCGCCCCCCGACGACGAGACGCTGGCCGCTTTGAAGCCCGGCACGGTCCTGATCGGCATGCTGTCGCCCTATGCCAGCGCCGAGCGACTGGCCTTGCTCAACCAGCGCCAGATCACCTCGTTCGCGATGGAGCTGCTGCCGCGCATCTCGCGCGCCCAGAGCATGGACGTTCTCAGCTCGCAGGGCTCCGCCTCCGGCTACCAGACGGTGCTGATCGCGGCCACACGGGCGCCCAAATTCTTCCCGATGCTGACCTACGCCGCCGGCACGATCCGCCCCTCGCGGGTGCTGGTGATCGGCGCGGGCGTGGCCGGGCTTCAGGCAATCGCCACGGCCAAGCGCCTCGGCGCGGTCGTCGAGGCCTACGACGTGCGCCCTGAGACCCGCGAGCAGATCGAGTCGCTGGGCGCCAAGTTCGTCGACACGGGCGTGTCTGCGGCCGGCTCGGGCGGCTACGCCCGCGAGCTGACCGACGAGGAGAAAGCCCAGCAGCGCGACAAGCTGGCCAAGGCGGTCGCCAACTGCGACGTGCTGATCACGACGGCCGGAGTGCCGGGCAAGAAGGCCCCCGTCATCGTCGACGCCGCCATGGTCGCCGGCATGAAGCCGGGCGCGGTGGTCGTCGACATGCTGGCCGAGAACGGCGGCAACGTCGAGGGCACGGTGGCCGGCAAGGACGTCCAGGTCGGCCCGGCCCACATCGTCGGCCCGGTCAACCTGCCCAGCCGCATGCCCGTCCACGCCTCGGAGATGTTCTCCAAGAACCTGCTCAACTTCACCAACCTGCTGCTGAGCGACGGCGTCCTCAAGCTGGATTGGGACGACGAGGTGCTCGCCGGGACGTGCTTGACCCACGACGGCGAAGTCAAACATCCGATGGTCAAGCAGGTCCTGGGAATCGAGGGGTGAGGCAAATGGAATACATCTACATCTTCATGCTGGCCGCGTTCGTCGGCTACGAGGTGATCTCGCGGGTGCCGGTCATCCTGCACACGCCGCTGATGTCGGGCTCCAACTTCGTCCACGGCGTCGTCTTGGTCGGCTCGATGTTCGCCCTGGCCAACGCCACCCAGCCGCTGGAGCTGATCCTCGGCTTCCTGGCGGTGCTGCTGGGCGCGGCCAACGCGGCGGGCGGCTATGTCGTGACCGAGCGGATGCTGGGCATGTTCTCGGCCAAGAAGAAGCCTGTCGAAGCCAAGCCCGCCGGAGAGGAGGCCTGAGATGCCAGTGCTGTGGTATGTCGTGCAGGCCGCCTACATCGCGGTCGCCATCTTGTTCATCCTCGGCCTGAAGGCGATGAGCTCGCCGGTGACGGCCAAACGCGGCATCATGTGGGCCGGCGTCGGCATGGTCGTCGCCGTGCTGGTGACGTTCCTCTATCCCTCAACCTCGGGTCCCTCGACCGGCTGGCCGGTGCTGTTCCACGCCGACAAGGTGCTCAACCTGGTCCTCATCCTGGTGGCCATCGGCCTGGGCGGCGGCACCGCTTGGTGGCTGGGCAAAGTCGTCAAGATGACCGACATGCCCCAGATGGTGGCGGTCTACAACGGCATGGGCGGCGGCGCGGCGGCCCTGATCGCGGCCGTCGAGTTCGCCCGCGGCGAGGTCCACACCACTATCGTGGCGATCTTGGCGGTGCTCGGCTCGCTGATCGGCGCGGTCGCCTTCAGCGGCTCGGTGATCGCCTTCGCCAAACTCCAGGGCATCATGAAGAAGGCCCACCGGCTGCCCGCCCAGAACCTCGTCAACATCGTCGTGGCGCTGGTCGCGGTGGTCCTGGGCGTGGTCATCGTCGCGCTGGCGGGCAATCCCGACTTCGCGGTGCTGTGGGCGATACTGCTGATCGTCTTCTTCGTCGTGGCGGCGGCTTTGGGAGTCATCGTCACCTCGCCCATCGGCGGGGCCGACATGCCGGTGGTCATCTCCTTGCTGAACGCCTTCACCGGCCTGGCCGTCGGCTTCGAGGGCTACGTCTTGGGCAACCCGGCCCTGATCATCGCCGGCATTGTCGTCGGCGCGTCCGGCACCCTGCTGACGCAGTTGATGGCCAAGGCCATGAACCGGCCCATCACCAACGTCATCTTCACCCCGATCACCGGCGAGGCCGTCGGCGGCTCCATCGAGGGCACCATGAAGGAGACCACGGCGATGGACGCGGCCGCGGCGATGCGCTACGCCGAGAAAGTGATCGTCTGCCCCGGTTACGGCATGGCGGTCGCCGGCGCCCAGCACAAAGTCTGGGAGCTGACCAAACTGCTCGAAGAAGTCGGCACGGAGGTCAAGTTCGCCATCCACCCGGTGGCGGGGCGCATGCCCGGCCACATGAACGTGCTGCTGGCCGAGGCGGGCGTGCCCTACGACATGAGCTTCGACCTCGACGAGATCAACGACGAGTTCCCGACCGCCGACGTGGCGCTGGTCATCGGCGCCAACGACACGGTCAACCCCGTCGCCCGCACCGACAAGTCCTCGCCGATCTACGGCATGCCGATCCTCGACGCCGACAAGGCCCAGCAGTGCATCGTCATCAAGCGCGGCCAGGGCACCGGCTACTCGGGCGTCCAGAACGCGCTGTTCTTCGCCGAGAACACCAACATGCTGTACGGCTCGGCCCAGCAGGCCGTCGCCGACATCATCACCGCCTTGAAGACGCTGATGTAGCCGATCGCGCCGCCGCCGGGTCTGCCGTTGCGGCCCCCGGCGGCCTCTCGGCGGGGTTCCAGCCGACGCCGGTGCCAGCGCGCGGCGCCGGCAAAGCTCAAGAGGTCGTCGCGCCAAGCGGCGCAGAGCCCTCGGCGGCCAGCAGGTCGCGGGTGCGCGCCACGTCGGAGTTCAATTGGGCGATCAACTCCTCGACGCCGTTGAAGCGGATTTGGCCGCGCAGGCGCCGGGTGAACTCGACCGTGATCGGCCTGTCGTAAAGCTCCAGGTCGTCGCGGTCGAGAATGTGCGACTCGACGCGGCGGTCCGGCCCGTCGAAAGTCGGATTCGTCCCCACCGAGATGGCGGCCGGCCAGCGGTTGGCCGGGGACGGGCTGCCGGGCAGGACATGGTGGCCCTCCCAGACCCAGCCGGCGTAGACGCCGTCGGCGGGGCAGGCGCGGTATTGCGGCACGGGCAGGTTGGCAGTCGGAAAGCCGAGCTGGCGCCCCCGCTGGTCGCCGTGGACGACGACGCCCCGGAAGCGCACCGGGCGTCCCAGGTGGCGGGCGGCCAGCACCACGTCGCCGTCTTCGAGGGCCTGGCGGATGCGCGTCGAGCAGGTCTCCTCGTCGCCGAAGCGGACCAGGGGCAGGGCTGTCGTCTCGAAACGGCCCTCGCCCAAGCGGCGCAGCGTCTCGACCGATCCGCACGCGCCCGCCCCGAAGCGGAAGTTCTCCCCCACCACGACGCGGGCCGGGCGCAGCGGCATCAAGACGTTCTTGACGAAGTCGCGCGGCGAGCGCCGGGCGAATTCGGGGGTGAAGCCGACCACCTGCACCTGGTCGGCGCCGAAGGCCTGCAGCAACTCGACGCGCCCCTCCAGCGAGGTCAGCAGCATCGGCGGGGATTCGGGGTGCAGCACCGAGACCGGGTGCGGCCAAAACGTCACGACGACCAACCGGCGCTTCGGCTCCAAGTCCCGCGCCTGCGCCAGCACGGCCTGGTGGCCGGGGTGGACGCCGTCAAAGTTCCCAATCACAACGACCGAACGGCTCACCCGTCCCACCTTAGACGAAGACCGCCACGGCCACGGATTTGTCCCGGCCGGGGCGGTAGAGGGCCAGCAGTTCGCCGTCGCGCAGCAGCGCGGTCGGGTCGGCGGGCACGATCCGCTCCAGGGCGCGCCCGTGCGCGATGTCAGCGGCTTCGCCGGCGGTCGCCTCGACGATTGGGAACACCCTTGCCGCGACCTCGCCCATGGGCAGCAGTCGCGGCTCGCCGTCTGGGCGGTCGGCCTCGGCGACGGCGAAGCGCCCGACGCGCGTGCGGCGCAGCCTGGTCAGGTGGCCGCCGACGCCGAGCGCCTGGCCCAAGTCGCGGGCGATGGCGCGCACATAGGTGCCCGACGAGCAGTCCACCTCGATGTCCACGTCCAGCACCGCCGCCAAGCCGGATTCCGGGCCGGCCATGGCGCCCTCAGGCTCCGCTCGCCAGGCGACGCCGCCGGGTGGGCCGTCGGCACCCGAGACCGGGGCCGCAACCCCGCGGCCAGCCCCCACAACCAGGACCGACTCCTGGCGGAAGGCCGTGGCCTCCAGCCGGCTGATGGCGACTTGCCGGGCCTTGAGTTGGACGTCCTCCCCGGCCCTGACGCGGGCGTAGGCCCGCTTGCCGTCCACCTTGATCGCCGAGACCGCCGACGGAACCTGCCACACTTCGCCCCGCAGCCGGGTCAGAGCATGCTCCACATCGGCTGGGAGCACGCCCGCCGCGCCGGGCGAGAGCACGATCTCGCCGTCGGCGTCGTCGGTGGCGGTGGTCTGGCCCAAGCGGACGGTGGCTTGATACGACTTGTCCTCGCCGGACAGGAAGCCGAGCAGCCGAGTGGCCCGGTTGACGCCGACCAGCAGGACGCCGGTCGCCATCGGGTCGAGGGTGCCGGCGTGGCCGACCTTCTTCGTGCCCAGCAGCCGGCGCACCCGCGCCACCACCTGGTGCGAGGTCAGCCCGGCGGGCTTGTCCAAGACCAGGACGCCGCTCTCACTCGTCATCGCCGAAACGGTACGGGTCCTCATCGCCTGCGTAAGCCGCCTCGGCCGCCGCCTCGGCGACTGCGGCGTCGTGTCGGCGGGCCGCCGCCAAAGCCTCGTCGAACTGCGAGGCCTCCTGCTCCAGCGCGTCGTGGACGAACGCCAGGCTGGGGGCGAACTTGAGCCCCAACTGGCGTCCCACCGCCGTGCGCAACAAGCCGGTCGCCGAGGCCAAGCCGGCGGCGGCGTCCGCCCTGGCCTGGTCGTCGCCCAACACCGTGTAGAACAGCGTCGCCTCGCTGCCGTCGCCGCTCATGCGGGCGTCGGTCAGCACGACCGGGCCGAGGCGCGGGTCCTTGACCCGTCGCTGCAGCATCCTGGCCACAACCATCTTCACCTGCTCGGCGGTCTTGCGCCGGTATGGGCTGGCCATGTCACTGCCTTGGCTTCTCGACCAGCTCGTAGGTCTCGATGACGTCGCCGACCTTCAGGTCGGAGAAGTGGGCCACGGTCATGCCGCACTCGTAACCCTCGCGGACCTCGGTGACGTCGTCCTTCTCGCGGCGCAGCGAGGCGATGGTCGAATCGACCACCACGACGCCGTCGCGCAACACCCGGGCCGACGCGTTGCGCTTGATGAAGCCGTCGACCACCAGGCAGCCGGCGATGACGCCGACCTTCGACGACTTGAACAGCTCGCGCACCTCGGCCTGGCCGCGCGTCTCCTCCTCGTAGATCGGCTTGAGCATGCCTTTGAGGGCGGCCTCGACGTCGTCGATGGCGGCGTAGATGACCGAGTAGTAGCGGATCTCGACGCCCTCGGAGTCGGCCAGCTGGGTGGCCTTCCCCTGGGCCCGGACGTTGTAGCCGATGATGATGGCGTCCGAGGCGGCCGCCAAGGAGACGTTCGTCTCGGTGATGGCGCCGACACCCCGGTCGATGACGCGCAAGGAGACCTCCTCGCCGACGTCGATCTGCAGCAGGGAGTCCTCCAAGGCCTCGACCGAACCGGCCGAGTCGCCCTTCAGGATGAGGCGCAGCTCCTCGGCCTCGCCCTTCTGCATCTGCTCCAGCAGCTTCTCCAGCGTGACGCGCTTGGTCGCCTTGGCCATCTCGGCGGCCCGGTGCATCGCCTCGCGCTTGTTGGCGATCTGGCGGGCCATGCGGTCGTCGTCCACCACCAGGAAGTTGTCGCCGGCGCCGGGCACCGACGTCAGGCCGAGCACCTGGACTGGCATCGACGGCGGCGCGGCGTCGACGTTCTCGCCTCGATCGTTGATCATCGCCCGCACTCGGCCATGCGCCGAACCGGCCACGATCGAATCGCCGGTGCGCAATGTGCCGCGATGGACCAGCACCGTGGCCACCGGACCGCGACCCTTGTCAAGGTGGGCTTCGATGGCCACGCCTTGGGCCGGCATGTCCGGATTGGCCCGCAGGTCCAAGGCTGCGTCAGCCGTCAACACGATGGCTTCGAGCAGTTTGTCCAGGCCCTCGTGGGTGGTGGCCGACACATCGACGAACATGGTGTCGCCGCCGTATTCCTCGGGAACCAGGCCGTATTCGGTCAACTGGCCACGGACCTTGACCGGATCGGCGCCTTCTTTGTCGATCTTGTTCACCGCGACGACGATCGGCACGTCCGCGGCCTTGGCGTGGTTCAACGCCTCGATGGTCTGCGGCATCACGCCGTCGTCGGCGGCAACCACCAGCACTGCGATGTCGGTCGCCTGGGCGCCACGGGCACGCATGGCGGTGAACGCCTCGTGGCCCGGGGTGTCGATGAAGGTGATCTTCCGCTTCTCGCCGTCCACCGTGGTGGAGACTTGATAGGCGCCGATGGCCTGGGTGATACCGCCGGCCTCGCTTTCGACCACGTGGGTGTGCCGCAAGGCATCCAACAGCTTCGTCTTGCCATGATCGACGTGGCCCATGACGGTGACAGCCGGAGGGCGGGCCACCAGATCCTCTTCACCACCGAGATTCTCCCCGAATTCGATGTCGAAGGATTCCAGCAGCTCGCGATCCTCGTCCTCGGGAGAGACCACCTGGATGTCGTAATTCAACTCCAGGCCGAGCACCTGCAAGGTGTCGTCGGAAACCGATTGGGTGGCGTTCACCATCTCGCCCTGGTTGAAAAGCACCTGCACCAAGGTGGCGGGCTCGGCGCCGATCTTCTCGGCCAGATCGGTCAGCGACGATCCGCGGCGCAGCCGGATGGTCTGGCCCTCGCCTTGCCGGATCCGCACGCCGCCAATCGTCGGCGCTTCCATCTGATCGAACTCTTGCCTGCGCTGCTTCTT
>JAISUF010000004.1 GCA_031272195.1 Propionibacteriaceae bacterium | reverse complement strand
CGGCGCAGAACCGTCGGACCGCTGGCGGGCAGCAAGCGCGACAAGTCGTGGCCCGGCGTCACGGTCGCGGCGGCGGCCGACGGGCGGCGCGTCGGCGTGATCGGCAACAGCTCGCGGCGGTCGCGCGGCTGGTGGGGAGTCGGCCGCTCCCCGCCCAGGATGCCTTTGAGTCGCTCGGCGATGGCGGGATAGTCGTCGAACCCCAAGACGACCGCCTCCGGCAGCTCTGCGGCCAATTCCGCCCCGTAACGCTCGGCCAGACAGCCGACCGCCACGACATGGCGGGGGCCGTCCAGCTCGGCGGCGGCCAGCAGTTGGTCGATGGAGTCCTTCTTGGCGGCGTCGATGAAACCACACGTGTTGACGACGATCGTCTCGGCCTCCGCCGGCTCGCCCACCAGCTCGAAACCGCCCCGGCTCAGCCGGGCGGCCAACTCCTCGGCGTCGACGTCGTTGCGGGCGCAGCCCAGCCGCACCAGGCAAACCGTGTGGCGGGCGCCGCCCACCCGGACCTCGTCGTCAGTTGCGCAAATCGTCCAACACCTCGTCCAAGTCCTCGGGTTTGACCAGCACCTCGCGGGGCTTCGACCCCTCCGACGGGCCGACCACGCCGCGCGTCTCCAAGATGTCCATCAGCCGTCCGGCCTTGGCGAAACCGACCCGCAGCTTGCGCTGCAGCATTGACGTCGAGCCCAATTGCAGATTGACGACCAGTTGGGCAGCCTCCAAGACCAGTTGCAAGTCGTCGCCAATGTCCTCGGCCGGGGTCGGGGCCGACTCGACCGGCACGTCGACATCGTCGCGATATTGCGGGGCCAACTGCGAACAGACGTGCTTGACGACGGCCCGGATCTCGGACTCCCCAACCCAGGCGCCCTGGACGCGCAAAGGCTTCGACTGGCCCATCGGCACGAACAGGGCGTCGCCCTGGCCGACCAGCTTCTCCGCGCCGGGCGTGTCCAAAATGACGCGGGAGTCGGTCATCGAGCTGGTGGCGAACGCCAGCCGAGAGGGCACGTTGGCCTTGATCAGGCCCGTCACGACATCGGTCGAGGGGCGCTGGGTGGCCAGCACCAGGTGGATGCCGGCGGCGCGGGCCAACTGGGTGATGCGGACGATCGAGTCCTCGACGTCGCGCGGGGCGACCATCATCAGATCCGACAGCTCGTCGACGATCACAACCAAGTACGGATAGGGCTCCAGCTTCCGCTCGGAGCCGGGCGGCAATTTGACCTGGCCGGCCGAGACCGCCTTGTTGAAATCGTCGACGTGGCGGAAGCCGAACGCCGCCAGGTCGTCGTAGCGGGCGTCCATCTCGCGGACCACCCACTGCAGCGCCTCGGCCGCCTTCTTCGCCGACGTGATGATCGGCGTCACCAGATGCGGAATACCCTCGTAATGCGTCAGCTCGACGCGCTTGGGATCGATCAGCATCAGGCGCACCTCGGCGGGCGTGGAGCGCATCAGGAACGACGTGATCAGCGCGTTGACGAAGCTCGACTTGCCAGCGCCCGTCGCGCCGGCCACCAGCAGGTGCGGCATCTTGCCCATGTTGGCCACGACGTAGCCGCCCTCGACATCCTTCCCCAGGGCGAAGGTCAGCGGGTGGCGGTCGTTGCGGGCCCGGTTCGACCGCAGCACGTCGCCCAGCGAGACGATCTCCTTGTCAGCGTTGGGGATCTCGATGCCGATGGCCGACTTGCCTGGGATCGGCGACAGAATCCGGACGTCGGCCGAGGCCACTGCCAAGGCGATGTTCTTGGCCAGGCCCGTCACCTTCTCGACCTTGACGCCCTGGCCAAGCTCGACCTCGTAGCGCGTCACCGTCGGACCGCGGGTGTAGCCGGTGACGGCGGCGTCGATGTCGAACTCCGCCAACACGTCGGTCAGCTTGCCGACCACTGCGTCGCTGGCGGCCGTGCGGGCCTTCGGCACCGACCCGGCCTTCAACAAGCCCGCGTCCGGCAGCACATACATGACTTCGCCGTCCAGCGTCGGCTGCTCGCCGGCCAGCGGCGCGCCCGAGGGTGTCGGACGGGGGCGCTGCGGCGGGTCGATCTTCTCGGTCAACACCTGGTCGGGGCCTGGGTCGTCCAACACCACCGGCTCGGACGGCAGCCCGATCTCGGCCGAGTCGACCAGCGGCGTGGCGAAAGCCTCGTTGCCGGCGTAGTCGTCCAACTCGGCGTGGCGGCGGCGCGGCAGCTTGATGGCGCCGACCTTGTCGCGGACGGGCTGGACTTTGGCGGGCAGCTCGCGGATGGGAACGCCGACCACGACCAGCAGGCCGAACCCCGCCACGATCGCCAGGATCGGCACCGCCAGCCAAACCGACAGCAAGTCGACCAGCGCCGACGAGGCGAAGAAGCCGACGTACCCGCCGGCCTGGCGGACCAGGTCGGGATGGGAGCCGCGCGGCAAGCCAAGCGCGATGTGCAACAGGCCCAAGACCCCGAGCAAGGCCAGCGTCCAGCCGATGAACTGGCGCCCCGGCGGGCCGTTGCGCTCAGGATGGCGCCACGTCCGCCACGCCATGGCGACGGCCAGCACCGGCACCACCACGCCGAAGCAGCCGACAACGCTTGCCACCGCCAAGTAGGTCCAATGGCCCAACACCCCGGGCAGACCGAACCAGAACTGCCCCGCCACAACCATCGCGAACACCAGCAGCGTTAGAGCCCAGCCGTCCCGCCGCAAGCCGGGGTCGATGTCGGACGCGCCCGCGCCGAGTCCGCGGGCCGCCTTGCCCAGCAGGCCGCCGATGCCCCGCCAAAGCGCCGCCACCCCATGGCCGATCCCCGCCAGGGCCCGTGGCAGGCCCTTGCTGCTGGCGGGCTGTTGGCCCGTTCTCTTCTTCGCCCCCACGCTCGCACCCGACCGGCTTCGCGCTGGGGAAGTCGCGCGACTAGACATGTCGCCCAGCCTAGCCCCGATCAACCGCCGCGCCCGGTTTCCACGCCGATGACATGCAACACCGCCTGCCCGTACTTGGCCGCTTTGCGGGCCCCGATGACCGACGCCACCTCGGGCATCGTGGTCGGCTTGGCCTCGGCCAGGGCCAGCAGGGCAGCCTCGGTCAAGATGACGAATTCGGGCAGATGCTCCCCATGGGCGGCCGCCATCCGCCAGTCGAACAGGGCGTCGAAGACGGCTTGGTCGAAGTCCCCGGGACAGCCCTTGTGGTGGCCCAGGATCAGCTCGGCGGGCCGCGTCAGCGACTGGCCGCAGCGGTTGCAGCGGCGGCTCTGAAGGGTTCGAGCGGGCTCGGCGGGTGGCGCCTGTCCCGCTGGGGGCAATGGCGTGTTGGACGGATCCAACGGCGGCAGGAAGCGCGAGCGCTCCCGCTCGCCGGCCGGGCCGCCGCGCGACCAGGTGATCAACAAATTGGCGCGCGCCCGCGTCACGGCGACGTAGAACAGGCGGGCCTCCTCGGCCACCTGCTCGGGCGTGACCGCCAGCGACAGCGGCAGCGTGCCCTCCTGCGCGCCGACGACGGCCACCGCCTCCCACTCCAGGCCCTTGGCGGCGTGGATTGTAGCCAGCGTCACCGCGTCCCGGCCCGCGACCGCGCCCGACGCGGAACCGGCGCTCTCGGCCCGTTTGACGGCGTGCGGCACCCCGCCGGCCTGGAGTGCCTCGACGAGCGCCTGCGACTGGGCGTGGATGCGGTAGAGCACCGCCATGTGGGACCACGGCAGGCCGGCCTCGTGGCGGGCGGCCAGCCACTCGGCGACTTGGGCGGCCTCGCCCTCGGGCGTCGGCAGCGACTTCACCTCGGGCAGCGCGCCGTCCGGGCGACGGCTGCGCAGGCGGACGCCGGGCAGGCGCAGGCGCTTGGAGACGTCGTTGGCCAGGGCGACGATCTGGGGCGTCGAGCGGTAGTCCTGGTCGAGTCGGACGACCTCGGCGTCCGGGTGGCGGTCGGCGAAGCCCAAGAGGTAGCCGGCGTCGGCGCCGGCGAACGAGTGGATAGTCTGGGCCGGGTCGCCGACGACGCAGACGTCGCTGTGGTCGCCGCGCCACAGCTCCAGCAAAGTGTGCTGCAGCGGGCTGACGTCCTGGTATTCGTCGACGACCAGGTGTCGATAGGTCCGCCGGACCTCTTCGGCGACCTGGGGCTGCTCGGCCAGTAAGGCGCAGGCGCACAGCAGGATGTCGTCCAAATCGATGACGCCGGCCTCGTTCTTGACCTGTTCGTAGCGGCCGAGGACCCGCCCGGTCCAGGCCTCGTCCAGGCCGTGGGTCCGCCGACCGGCCCGCGCCGCCGCCTCGGCGTAGTCGCCCGGTGAGACGTTGCTGACCTTGGCCCAGGACACCTCTTGGACCAGGTCGCGGACGGTGGCGTCCGTCGCCTCCAACCCCAGGCGGCGGCAGGCTTCGGCGACGATGGCCGTCGAATCGGACGAGACGCGCGGCAGTTCGACGCCGAAGGCCCGCGGCCAGAAGTACTGGACCTGGCGCAAGGCGGCCGAATGGAACGTCCGGGCGCAGACCTGCGGCACACCCAAGGCCGCCAGGCGTTCCCTCAGCTCGCCAGCCGCACGGGTGGTGAACGTGACGGCCAGCACGGCGGCGGGGTCGTAGGCGCCGATCAGCGAGCCATGGGCGATGCGGTAGGTGATGGCCCGCGTCTTGCCGGTGCCCGCGCCCGCCATGACGGCGACGGGCACGTCGAAGGTGGTGGCGACCTTGCGCTGCGCGGCGTCCAAACCCGCCAGCAACCCGTCCGCGCCACGTCCCATGCCGAACACTCTAGGCGACTGCGGTGACAATTCCGCCGGCGGGCTCGTCGGGCGGCATGCCGGGAGGTCGGGCCGCGTGCCGCCACCTGTGCCGCGTCACGCCTTGTGGCAGGCCAAATCGGGGACGAATCGGAAAATGTCGGCGGCGGGTTCTAGGGTGGTTGTCACTATGAGGGCTTCGGTTGGGTCGATACGGATGTGGGCCGACGGCGACGTCGCCGCGCTGGCGGACGACCTGGCGCGCGAATGGGGCCAGCCCAAAGACGACCCCTTCGAACCCGATCTGGTGGTCGTCCCCAGCCCCGGTTTGGGGCGTTGGCTGGCTCAAAGCTTGGCCCGCTGCTGGGGAGTCTGCGCCGGGGTCGAGTTCCGCTCGATCAGCTGGCTGGAGCGCCAAGTCGCCGCCTGCCCGACGCCGGACGAGCTGGCGGCCGCCATCGCCAGCGCCGTCGCCGCCAGCGCCGAGGGCGAGTTCGGGCCGCTCAAGAGACACCTGGCGGCCAGCAGCCGCCGCCACCAGGTCTTGGGGCGCCTGGCCGGCCTCTTCGCGCGTTACGCCGAGTATCGCCCGGAAATGGTCCAGTCTTGGAGGGCCGCCAGCGAGGGCGAGGAATGGCAGGCGGCGCTGTGGCGGGCGACGGTCGCCCAGTTGGGCGGCGTCGACCTGTGCGAGCGCTACGATATGGCGGTTCGCCGGGTGGACGACGAGCCCGACGCGGTTCCTTTCGGCCGCGTGGCGGTGTTTGCGCCGCCGCTGGTCACGCCGGAGGACGTGGACGTTGCGCAGTCGGACGGCTCGGCCGATCCGGGATTGGATGCCGTCGAATACTCCCCTCGCCGCATGGCGCTGGCGCGGGCGCTGGGACGCCACCGCCGCCTTGATTGGTGCCTGTTGCTCGGGGCTGCCGGGCTGCGGCCCTCTGTTGAATTGGAAGTGCACCTCAGCCACGGCTTGGACCGCCAAGTCGAGGTGGCCAGGGAGGTGTTGACCGGCTTGTTCGAAGACGACCCGTCGCTGGAGCCGCGCGATGTCGTGGTGCTCACCCCGTCGGTGTCCCAGGCCGCAGGGTTCGTCAAAGCCGCGTTCCTGACGCCCCAGACGGGCCACCCGGCCAACCAGCTGCGCGTCCAAGTGGCCGGTTTGAGCAGTTTGGAGGCCAATCCCCTGGCGGGCTTCATGCTCCGCCTGCTGGCCGCGCCGCAGTCGCGCATGACGGTCCGCGATTTCGTGGACATCCTCGGCTTCGGGCCGGTGGCCGCTCGTTTCGGCATCGCAGAGGTCGACCGGCGGCGGATCGCCGAATTGGCGGCGGCGGCCAACGTCAAGTGGGGGTTGAACTCCGCCCACCGGGGCGGGTTCTCACTGGCGAGCGTTCCACAAGACACCTGGCTGTTCGGCCTTCAGCGCATGCTGTTGGGAGTCGCCCTGTCGGGAGACGAACTGGCTTTCGCCAAGACCGCGCTGCCGGTGGACGACGTGGAGTCGTCCGATGTGCGCCTACTCGGCGCGGTGTCGGAATGTTTCGGGCGGCTGGTCCGCGCTCTCGAGTCGTTCCGCGAGCCAGCCTCGCTGCCGCAGTGGCGGACGCGACTCCAGGAGGCGCTCTCCAGCCTGTGCGACGCCCCCGGCGCCGACCTGGCGGACGCTTTGGCCGTGTTCGCCGACGACAGCCCCGCCGGTTGGTTCGGGACGCCGACCCACGGGCCGCAAGGCGTTCCCCAACCCGGCGGCGAGCAGGCTCGACCAGACGCGGCCGATCGGCAGTCGGCTGGTGCGGCGACTGCGGCGACGACTGCCGACATTGGAGACGAGGCTGGGGAGGCAGGGGACGGCCCGCAGGCGGTGCTCTTGACGCGCCGAGAGGTGGCATCGCTGTTGGAGAGCCGCTTGGCAAGCCGTCGCACAAGACCGGTTTTCGGCAACGGGTCGCTGCTGGTGGCCGAGCCGGACCAGTTGCGCCACGTGCCGCACCGGGTCGTGCTCTTGTTGGGGTGGGACGCCGAGCGGTTCGGCCGACCGGCCAGGCCGGACGGCGACGACCTGATGGCCGCCGACCCAAGACCCGGCGATCCAGACCCGGTCGAGGAGAGCCGCCGCTTGCTGCGCGACGCAGCCCGGTCCGCGACGCGGCGACTGGTCGTCGTGGCCCAAGGCCACAGCCCGCTGACCAACCTGGAGGTCGCCCTGCCCGCGCCGCTGGCCGACTTGATCGAGGAGGCCGGGCGGTCGGGCAGGAGCCGCCCAGTCCGCCGCCATCATCCGCTGCACGGTTTCAGCCCGGCCGCCTTCGCCGACAGCGCGGAATGCCCCCCGTTGAGCCGCGACGAGCCGTCCCTGGAAGGGGCCCGCGCCCTGTTGACGAGCCGGGGCGCCCCGGCTCGCGATCCGTACCGTGTCGAGCTGCCGCCGCCTCAGGGCGACGACCCTGTCGACCTGGACGATTTGGTGTCGTTCTTCGCCAACCCGGCCCGGCATTTGTTGCGGATGCGGGGCGGTTTCACGCTGGGCGGTGGCGAGGAGTCGACCAGCCTGCCGATCGAACCGGACGCGCTGCAACGCTGGTCGATGGGCAGGCGCTGCCTGGACTGGCGCTTGGCGGGTATGCCTGCCCAGCGCGTCGCCGAAGCCCTGTGGCGCTCCGGGGAGGTGCCGCCGGGCCGCCTGGGCCAGCGCGCCATCGAAGGCGTTCTGGCAGACGTCGAGGGCGTCATACAGCGTCTGCCGCGCGACCACGACCTGCCCCCCCGGCCCCTGGCGGTCGAACTGCCGGGCCTCGTCGGCCAGGTGGCGCTGCGCGGCGACAGCCTCGTCTTCACCGAGTTCTCCAAGCTGCAGCGGCGCCACCGCTTGGCGGCCTGGATCAAGCTGCTGGCGGCAGCGGCCAGCCGTCCGGGCGAGACGACGCGGGCGTTCACAGCGGCCAAGAACCGACTCCACGCCTTGTCCGCGCCGGCCGACCCCTTCGGACCGCTGAGCGACCTGCTAGCCCTCTACCACTTCGGAATGGCCAGGGCGCTGCCGGCCGCGCCGCGCGTCAACGAATACTGGGCCAACCTGCGCGCCCAAGGCGAAGACCCGCAGTCCCCGGATGCCAAGTCGAGGTTGAAGCAGTTGTGGCAGTACGACTCCGACGCCAATTGGGAGGCCTTCTTCGACTTGGACACACTGCTGTCGGCCCCGGCGGGAGACTTCCCGATCGGCCCGACGCGGGAAGAATCGCTTCAAGGTCGCGTCGCGCTGGCGATCTGGCAGCCGCTGTTGGACGCGGAGGTCGCCCCATGATCAACTCGACGGCTCATGCGAAGGCCGAGCGGCCACCGGGCCGGTTTGATCCGGCTGGCCCGCTGCCGGAGGGCACCAGCGTCATAGAGGCCGGCGCCGGCACGGGCAAGACCTACGCCATCGCCGCCCTCGTCTCGCGCTACCTGGCAGAGGGTGTGGCCAAGATCGACGAGATCGCCGTCGTGACCTTCAGCAACAACACCGCCAAGGAGTTGTCCAGCCGTTTGCGGCGGCGCCTTAAGTCGGATATCGCTTGGTTGACCGGCCGCCAATTCGACTTGGACGACACTGGCATCGGATTGTCGGCCGTCGCCGTCCCACAGACAACGGAGGGCGCGCCGCCAACTGCGCCAAGCCTGCCCCCGAACGGCGTCGCGACTGGCGACGAGCCGGACCTGTCGAAGGAGCCCGACGCCACGGCGGCGCACCTCATGGCCTGCGGCGACGACGAGCGCCGGACCCGAGCGGGCCTGCTGGAGGAGGCGCTGGGCCGTCTCGACTCGGCCGCCATCGGCACGATTCACGAGTTCTGCCGCCGCCTGCTCGACGAATTGGGGGTGGCGGCCGACGTCGACACCGCCGGCGAGATCTCCGAAGACCTGTCGGCGTTGGCCGAGCAGGTGGTCGCCGACTGCTACTTGCGCCGCGGCCTCAAGTCCACCCCGGCGTTCCCACTGGAGACCGCCCAAGACCTCGGCCGGGCCGCGCTTAGGAATCCGTCGGCCGAACTGGCGCCCGCTTCGGGATCGCGAACGGTGGCCGAACGCGTCGCCTTCGCCGAGGAGGTGCGCGACGAGTTCCGCCGCCGCAAAGAGGCGGCGGGGCTGTGCCAATTCGACGACATCCTGTGTCGCACCAGCCAAGCCGTGGCGGATTGCCCGGAGGCGGCCAGCCGCCTGTCGAAGCGCCACCGGATCGTCCTGGTCGACGAGTGCCAAGACACGGACTCGGTTCAGTGGGAGATCCTGCGGCGCTGTTTCCACCACCGCTCGCGGCTGGTGCTGATCGGCGATCCGCTCCAGGCCATCTACGGTTTCCGCGGCGGCGACGTGGCGACGTACCTGTTGGCTCGGGGCGATGCCGACGCGCGATGGTCGTTGGACCTCAACCACCGCAGCGACCCGGCCGTCGTGGCGGCCGTCAACGAGTTGTTCGGCGGAGTGCGCTTCGGCGACGGCGTCGAATTCCACCAGTTCCGAGCCAGCCACAGTGGCTCGCGGCTGTCGTCGGACGGCAGTGCGCTTCCGGCCGCCCGTCTGCGCTGCCCGATGGCCGCTTCCCCGCTCCTCGCCGCCCAGGCGCGCTCGCTGGTCGACGCCGACGTCGCCCGCCAAGCCGCCGACATGTTGGGCGGCGAAGTTGTCATCACACCCGAGGGCCGAGCGCCGCGCCCGCTGCGGCCAAGCGACATCGCCATCCTGGTCCGGACGAACGCCAGGGGCCGGGAATTGGCGCAGGCCCTCTCGCGGGCGGGCCTGCCCGTCAGCTTCGCCGGCGGCGACTCGGTCTACGCCTCGAGCGCCGCCCAACAGTGGCTGACGCTGCTGCGGGCTCTGGACTCGCGCCAGCGGGCGGATTCCCGGCGGGCGATGCTGACCGACTTCGTCGGCGCGGATTTGGCGCAATTGGCCCGAGCCGACCGCCTGTCCGACGACGCCGCCTGTTTGGCCAATTGGGCGCAACTCCTGGAGGAGAGCGGTCCGGCGGCTGCGTGCGCCGCTGTCTTGAACCGGGGACAGTTCATGGGCCGGGTCTTGGCCCGCGAACTGGGCCAGCGCGACTTGGTGGATTTCCAACACATCGCCCAGCTCCTGTGCGCGCGCCACCCCGGACGGGCCAACGCCTCCGAACTGGTGGCCTGGTTGGAGCAGAAAGTGGCGACTGCCCCATCGGAGGAGTCCGCTGTCAGGCGGGTGGACGCCGATTCGGACGCGATCGCCATCATGACCGTCCATAGGGCCAAGGGGCTGCAATTCCCGGTCGTCTTCCTGCCCCAAGCCTCCGACCGCTATGTCGACGACCGCGACGACGGACGCTGCGTTGTCATCCAACAGGGTGATCGGCGTTTGCTCGACGTGGGCGGGGCGGGGAGTCCCGGGCGGCGGGAGCGGCTGGCAGCTTGGCGCACCCAAGACGCCGCTGAAGAGTTGCGCTCCCTGTACGTCGCGGCCACGCGGGCGCAATCCCAGCTGGTGCTGTGGTGGACTCGGACCGCGCGCAACACAGCGGCTTCGCCGCTGCACAGGCTGCTCTTCCGCAACCACTCGTCCGCCGGGTCCCCCGACCTGGCCTACCCCGTGGACCGCCCTCCCGGCGACGGCCACCCGCGAGCGCTGGCCTGGCTCAAACACGTTGTCGTCGAGGATGTGCCGGCCGGCGAGTCCAAAGTCGCTGCAAGGCTGGCGCCGAAGGCCACCGAAGAGCTTCGCCTGGCACCGTGGACCCGGGTAGTCGACACCACTTGGCGGCGAACCTCCTACACCGGTCTGACGGCCGCCGCCCACGACAGCCCTGTGGCGCTTGACGTCAGGGAGCCTGACGAACCCGAGCCTGGCGAGGAGGGCGCGGTGGACGGCGGCGAGGTCGCGGCATTCCCGCCAAGCTTCCACAGCGAACCCGACTCCGACGCCAACGACGCGGTCCCGTCGCCGCTAGCCGGGATGCCGGGAGGCGCCATGTTCGGCACGGTCGTCCACGCCGTCTACGAGAAGCTAGATTGGCACGCTGACGTCGAGACTCTGCGCCGGCGGCTGGAGAACGTTTGCCAAGAGGTCTTGGGCGCCTATCCGCTTGAAGGCGTCGAGCCGTCCGCGCTGGCCGACGCGCTGGGGCCGTCATTGCTGACGCCGCTGGGGCGATTGACGAACGGCTTGCCGCTGTGCGGCGTCCCCGCCATGGACCGGCTGACCGAGTTGGCCTTCGAATACCCGATGAGTCCGTCCAGCCCGACAACCCTTGCGGATGTGGCGGCCTTGCTCGAGCAGCACCTGGCCGCGACCGATCCACTGTCCGCCTACGGGGGGCGGCTGCGCGACCCGGCGTTGTCGCACGAGGCCCTCAACGGATTCTTGACCGGCTCGATCGACGCCGTCCTGCGCGTCGGCGAGCGCTTCGTTGTCATTGACTACAAGACCAACCGACTGCCCGTCCCAGGAGAGCTTCTCGCCAGCGACTACACGACGGAAGCCATGGCCCGGCTGATGATGGACTCCCACTACCCCCTGCAGGCCTTGGTCTATTGCGTCGCGCTGCACCGCTTCCTCGGCTTGCGCCTGTCCGGATACGACCCGGCCGAGCACTTGGGCGGCGTCGGCTACCTGTTCGTGCGCGGCATGACCGGCTCCGAGGCGGCCCACCCGCCAACCGGCGTCTTCGCCTGGCAGCCTCCGCACCAACTGGTGACGGCGCTGTCCGACCTGTTGGACGGAGGCCGCCGATGACCGCGCCAAAGGGTGCCACCGGGCTGCTGGCGCGCTGGTGCGAGCTGGGAGCCCTTGATTGGGGCGATTATCACGCGGCCACCAAGATCGCCCACCTCTACGACGAGCCGACGCAAGAGGTCCAACTCGCCTTGGCGCTGACGGTTCGGGCGCTGCAAGCCGGTTCCACCTGCCTGGCCCTGGAGGACGCCTCCTCGGTGGCTAGCGGCCGTGGCGAGGACGCCGTCGAGGTGCCGCGCGAGCTTTGGCCCGCCCTCGGCGATTGGCTGGCGATGCTCCAGGCGAGTCCTCTGGTGGCCGCCCGCGCCGACGGGCCCGGCGACAGGCCGCTGCGCCTGGTGGGCGGCAGGCTCTATCTGGAGCGCTATTGGCAAGACGAGTCGAGGGTCGCGGCCGAACTGCTGCGACGGCGCGGCCAAGTCGTCAGCACCGCCCCATTCGACGGACCCCCGTGCGAAGAGGGCCAATCCGCGCCAGTCGCCACAGGCGGCGATCACGCGGGCGGGCGACCGGGCGGCCCGTCCGAGGTCCGGGGCGCGTCAGGCCAGTTGGCCCAGGCCACAACCCCGTCGCCGAGCGACCGCGATCCCAACGGGTTCGAGGCCATCATGGCCGGCGCCGACCCCTGCCAGCGGCTGGCCGCCGCCGTCGCCGCCAGGGCCGGGGTCTGCGTAATCGCGGGCGGGCCTGGCACGGGCAAAACGGCCACTATCGCCAGGCTGGTCGCCCTCCTGCGCCATGAGGATCCGGGCGTCCGACTAGCGCTGGCCGCCCCGACCGGCAAGGCGGCGGCCCGCCTGGACGAGTCGCTGGCCGCGTCGTCGGCCGGCCTGCCCGACGCGATAGCCCAGAGTCTGGCCGGGTTGAGGGCCACCACGATCCACCGGTTGTTGGGGTGGACGCCTGAGTCGCGCACGCGCTTCAGACACCGGGCCGACAATCCACTGGTCCACGACGTCGTCGTCGTCGACGAGGCGTCGATGCTTTCGCTGGTCATGATGGAGCGGCTGCTGGAGGCGCTGCGACCAGACGCCCGGCTGGTGTTGGTGGGCGATCCAGACCAGTTGGCCCCCGTCGAGGCGGGAGCGGTCCTGGCCGATATAGTCTCCAGCCCCGGCCCGGCTTTGACGGCGTTGGACGCGGCCCTGGCCGACATCGGCCTTCCACCAAGCGCGGGCACAGTCCGGCTGACGGTGAACCACCGCTTCGACTCCGGCATCGCGGCAGTGGCCCAGGCGGTGCTGGGCGGCGACGTCGACGAGGTGCTGGCGGCGATCGCGGCCTGCGACAACGTGACCTTCCTCCCGGAGCCGACAGGTCTCCAACAGCGAGTCCTGTCTTGGGGAGCCGAACTGGCGAGGGCCTGTGACGACGGCGACGCCGGGGCCGCCCTGGAGGCCCTCGAACGGCAGCGCCTGCTCTGCGCGCGGCGGACTGGCGAGCACGGCATCGGGCGCTGGAACCGGCAGGTCGACGGCTGGCTGCGGGCGGCGGGCTTGCGCCCGCCAGGCAGGCACTATCCCGGACTGCCGCTGTTGGTCAACGCCAACGCCCCCGAGCTGGGGCTGTTCAACGGCGACACCGGCGTCGTGATGGCGGCTGGCGGAGGGGCCATGGAAGCCTGGTTCTCGCGGGGCGGCGAGCCCGTGGCGGTTGCCCCTTCCCTGCTGCCCGATGCCACGCCGGCCTACGCCATGACGGTTCACAAGGCCCAAGGCAGCCAATTCGACTCGGTGACGGTGCTGCTGCCGGAGGGCTCCTCTCCCCTGCTGACCAGGCAGTTGCTCTACACAGCCGTCACCAGGGCGCGCCGGGAGGTCCACATCGTCGGCCCGCCGTCCGCTTTGGCGTCGGCGGTGGCCAACAGCGCCCAGCGCGCCACCGGCCTGGCAGCCAGATTGTGAGGCGGGCATGAGGCGAGCGCGCGGTCCATGATCCAGCCGAATCGCCGACTGCCGCCGCGTGGCCAGACGGCCTCAGGCGGGAGTGGTCTTGAACGTCACCTGGTACTTGCCTTTGACGCCTGGGATCGAGTAGATCAAGTTCTCGAGCTGCTCCTTGACGCTGGCCGTGGCCTGGTCGATGACGCCGCTGCTCTTGGCGCGCTCCTCCATCTTGGTCTGGTCGGCGTCGAAAATCCGGGTGTAGTCGGCAATCTGATTGCTGTTCAGAGGGGCGCTCATGTCGAAGACCACGTGCGTCGAGCCCTTCACCAAGGTGTGGGACAGGATCTGGACCGGCGGCAGCGTGACGACGAGTTGGTCGCCCGACTGGGCCACCTCCAGGTCGCTGGCGTCGATGCCGATCTCCATGACGCCGTCGTATTGGACTCCCAGGTAGGCCTTGGAGAACGGCAGCTCGACATCGCCGAGTTTGAGGACCTCTTCGGAGTAGATGAAGTTGGTGTAGCGGTAAGTCAGGGCCGAGATCTTGAAGCCGCGGACCAGCTCCTCGGTGACGACGACCGAGTCGTCGGTGGCCGCTGTCTGGACTTTGGGCGGGTTGGCATTGAGCATCACGACGCCCGTGCCGACGCCGCCGACGAGGACGCCGACCACCGCCGCGACGATGCCAGTGCGGATCTTCACGTTCGTCGGCTCCCTTCCGGCCCGGGGTCTGGCCGTGCGCACTCAATCGTACCGAAGATCGGGCCTCCCCGAACCTCGTCCCGGAACGCCGAAGAACCGACGACCGCACCCTCCCTCGGACCGGTCGCCGCCACAGCGGCCGGGGATTGGTCGGCCGAACAGCCAGGCCTCAGTCGAAGGCGGATCGGGCCCGCGCGACCAGTGGGGGTAGCGCTGCGATCAGTTCGTCCACTTCCGCGGCGGTCGTCTGCCAGCCGAAGGACACCCGCAAGGCGGCGGAGGCCTCGTCAGGCGTCCGCCCCATCGCCAGCAGCACCCGGCTGGGGCCGTGCACCCCGGCTGTGCAGGCCGAGCCCGCCGAGCAGGCGAAACCGGCCTGGTCGAGCAGCAAGAGCAGGTCGTCGGCGCGCAGGCCGGCGAAGGCGAGGTTGACGATCGCGGGGCTGCAAGGCTGTGAGCAATTCGCCCGGCAGTCGGGGACGTCCGCGCCGATGCGGGAGATCAGCTTGTCGTGCCACTGCCGCCAAAGGCTGCCCCGTGCGTCCAACTCTCCAACAGCCGCGTCGGCTGCCGCCGCGAAACCGGCGGCCAGGGCGACCGGCGTCGTCCCAGGACGGCGCCTGGCCTCCTGCTCGCCGCCGCTGAGCGACGCGCGCAGCGTCAGGCCGCGCCGCACCACCAGCGCCCCAACGCCGACCGGCCCGCCCACCTTGTGGCCCGCCAGGGCCATCGAGTCGAACCCCTGCCGTGCAAAGTCGACTGGCAGATGGCCGAGCGCCTGAACGGCGTCGCAGTGGGCCAAAGCGTCGGCGCTCCGCGCCGCCGCCGCCAGGGCGGTCGCATCCTGGGCGACGCCCGTCTCCGAATTGACCCACCCGAAGCAAACCAACGGCCGCTCCCCCGCCCGCGCGACCGCAGCGGCGACCTCGTCGGGCGACAGCCGCCCGTCGGGGCCGACGCCCAGGCTCACCGCCTCGGGCAGGCTCGCCAGCGAGGGGTGCTCGACTGCGGACGCCAGCACGGCCGCCCCCTGGCGCGCCAGCCCCCTGGCGGCCAGGTTGTTGGCCTCGGTGCCGCCGGATGTGAAGACGATCTCGTCTGGCCGCGCCCCCACCGCGCCGGCCAGCTGCTCGCGGGCGTCCTCCAAGCGGGCCGCCATCGCCCGGCCCGCCCAATGGGCGGCCGACGGGTTGCCGCACAGCTCCCAAACGCCCGCCATGGCGGCGCGGGCGCAGTCGCGCAGCGGCGCGCCCGCCGCGTTGTCCAGATAGATGGCCACTCACGAATATTACGGGCTGGGAATGCCGTCGATGCCGAATTGGGCCGGTTTCCACCATGAGTCTGGCCTCAAGACGGTACGCTCGGTTTGAAACGAACCAATTCGGGGACCGGCGGCAACGGGCCGCCCTTGCACAGAAGGTGGCGTATGACAGACCAGACCAGCCCGTGTTCGCCCATGCTCGGCGCACACGCCGACGAGACGGGTACGGATTTCTCATTGTGGGCGCCGCGGGCCAGCGGCGTCGAGCTGGCCTTGGTCGACCGCGAGCTGCGTCAAACCAACCACGACATGGCGCCTAGCGACGAGGGCGTGTGGCGGGTCCGCATCGAGGGTTGCGAGCCGGGCCAGCGCTACGGCTTCCGCGCCCACGGCCCGTGGGATCCCAACTCGGGCGAGCGTTTCAACCCCGCCAAGCTGCTGGTCGACCCATACGCCCGGGCCATCACCGGCGGTGTCGACTATTCGGGCCCGATCTTCGACCACACCGCGGAGTCGAACTTCGCCCCCGACTTGAGCGATTCGTTCGCCGCCGTTCCGCTCTCGGTCGTGGTCGGCGACTCGCCTGCCCCCAAACCGCTGGCGCAGAAGATCCCGCTGTCGCAAATGGTGATCTACGAGACGCACGTGCGCGGCTACACCCGCCAGCATCCGGCCGTGCCCGAGCATCTGCGCGGCACCTATGGCGGGCTGGCCTATCCGAACGTCATCGACCACCTCAAAGACATCGGCGTCAACGCCATCGAACTGTTGCCGGTGCAGCATTTCATCTCCGAGCCGTTCGTCGTCGGGCGCGGCCTGACGAACTACTGGGGCTACAACACGCTGGGCTTCTTCGCCCCACACGCGGCGTACGCCTCGGCGGGCACGTTGGGCGAGCAGGTGGTCGAGTTCAAACAGATGGTCGAGGCCTTCCACGAGGCGGGCATCGCCGTCATCTTGGACGTCGTCTACAACCACACCGGCGAGGGCGGCCACGAGGGGCCGACGCTGTGCTTCCGCGGCCTCGACCACGGCACCTACTACCGCCTGACCTACGACCAGCGCAACGACTACGACACGACCGGCTGCGGCAACGCCGTCGACACCTCCAACCCGGTGGCGCTGCAACTGGTGATGGACTCGCTGCGCTATTGGGTGACGCAGATGGGCGTGGACGGCTTCCGCTTCGACCTGGCGACGACACTGGTGCGCGACGAGCGCCACTACGTCGACCAGAACCACCCTTTCAAGCAGTTGGTGGCCGCTGACGAGGTGTTGCGCGAGACCGTGATGATCGCCGAGCCGTGGGACTTGGGCCCGTACGGCTACCAGGTCGGCTCTTGGGGCGTCGGCTGGTCGGAGTGGAACGACCGCTTCCGCGACTACACGCGCGATTTCTGGCGCGGCGCGACCAGCGGCGTCCAGGAGTTGGCGACGCGGCTGACCGGCTCGGCCGACATCTTCAACTACAACGGCCGCCCGGCGACCAGCTCGGTCAATTTCGTCACCGCCCACGACGGCTTCACACTGCGCGACGTCGTCACCTACGATTTGAAGCACAACGAGGCCAACCGCGAGCGCAACCGCGACGGAGCCAACGAGAACCGCTCGTGGAACCACGGCTGGGAGGGCGAGACGGACAAGGCCGACATCGTCGCCTCCCGGCAGCGCACGGCGCGCAACATCCTGGCCCAGTTGCTGCTCAGCACGGGCGTGCCGATGATCACCGCCGGCGACGAGATGGGCCGCACCCAGGAGGGCAACAACAACGCCTACTGCCTTGACTCGCCGCTGAGCTGGGTCGATTGGAACTCCGACGACGTCTGGTCGTCCCTGACCGACTTGACGCGGACGCTGCTGAAGTTGCGGGCCGAGCATCCCCTGTTGCGATCGGCGACGTTCCGCTCCTCGGCCGAATTGCGCGACGCCAACGGCATCGGTTTGGGCCGCTGCGAGACGGCCTGGTTCTCCGAGTTCGGCCAGGAGATGACGCAGGACCAGTGGCACGACATGGGGCGGCGCTTCCTGGGCATGTACCTGTCGAACATGGACGAGGCCTTCTTGGTCTTCTTCCACGGCGGCTGGGACCCAGTGCAAATCGCCTTCCCCGACCCCCATTGGGGGACGTCCTACAAGTTGGAGGCCCACACCGGCCTGCCCGAGGAGTTTGCCGCCACCGAGGCCAAGCCGGGCGACGTCTGGACGCTGCCGGCCCGCACGGTCGCGGTCTTCTCAGCCACCGTGCTGAAGGACGCCCTGGACGTCAAGTCCGCCCTGGACGCCAGCGCCCGCGCCGCGCGGGAGGCCCAGCAAGCCCAGGCCGCGTCCTCAGGCGAGCAGCAGGCCGTCCCAGCCGGGTAGCCGGGAGGCTCCCAGCCGCCCGGCCGGTTCCGGACGCTGCCGGATTCAGCAGCCGGACTTGCTGGCGTCGCGGAGGATCCTGTACGAGGAGATGGCGTCGTTCCAAGACGTGCTGCCCCACAGCCGGTAGTTCGGCAGGTTGTGGACGCCGGTGGTGAGCGTTATGGCGTTCCCGCCGAAGCCGCCGTCTTGGAAGATCGTCACCTTCGAGCAGTACGGCACATAGACGTAGCTGATTCTGTCGTTCCAGTTGGACGGCATGGCGGCCTTCTCGGTGGCCTTCGTCTCGATGAACGACTGGGGATTGGAGGACAAGTCGCCGTTGACGTCGTCATAGAAGTAGGCGCCGTTCGGGTATGGCTCGTCGAAAATGAATCGCCCCGGGTTTTGTGGAGGGTCTGAGAATCGGAAAGGATGTTGTTATGACTTCTGGGCGGAAGTATCCGGCTGAGATCCATGAGCGGGCGGTTCGTTTGGTCCGGGAAGCGATGGCTGAGGAGCCGTCGGCGTCGTTGTCGGCGACGGTGACTCGGATCGGTCAGAGGGTTGGGGTGTGTCCCGACACGTTGCGCACGTGGGTGCGCCAGGACCAGGTCGACCAGGGTGAGCGGCCTGGTGTGACCACGGCGGACGCGGCCAGGGTGAAGGAGTTGGAGCGAGAGGTGAAGGAGTTGAAGCGGGCCAACGAGATCTTGTTGGCCGCGTCCAGTTTTTTCGCCCGGACGCTCGACCCCCAACTGCCGTGGTAGTCGCGTTCATCGACGAGTATCGGGGCCGGTTCGGGGTCGAGCCGATCTGCCGTGTGTTGTCCGGCCACGGGTGCCGGATCGGGCTGTCGACCTACTATGCGGCCAAGTCGCGGCCGCCGTCGGCGGGGCCGTGTCGGACCTGGCGTGGGCCGGCATCATCGAGGCGGTGTTCGACGACCCGGCCCAGGGCCGCCGGGTCGCCGGGGTGCGCAAGATGTGGCATTTGCTGCGCCGCGACGGCTACCAGATCGCCCGCTGCACGGTCGCCCGGATCATGCGCCGGCTGGGGTTGCAGGGGGTGCGCCGAGGCGGCCGAAAACCGGTCACGACCCGGCCCGGCCCGGCCGCTTCGCGCCCGCCCGACCTGGTCCACCGCGATTTCCATCCGGACAGGCCTAATGCCTTGTGGATCGTGGATTTCACGTATGTGTGGACGCACGACCGGTACTGTTTCACGGCGTTCGTGAAGGACGCGTTCTCGCGTCGGCTGGTGGGGTGGCGCACCAGCGGCCGGATGCCGGTCGACTTGCCGTTGGACGCGTTGGAGATGGCCCTGTGGGTGCGCGGCCGCGACGGCCAGGACGTCACCGGCCTGATCCACCACTCGGACGCGGGCTCCCAGTACACGGCCGTGCGCTACGCCGCCCGGCTGGCCCAGGCGGGCCTGCTGGCCTCGGTCGGCACGGTCGGCGACAGCTATGACAACGCGATGGCCGAGTCCGTGATCGGCCTGTACACAGCCGAGTGCGTCGAACAGGACGGCCCGTTCCAGACTCTGGAACACCTCGAACTGGCGACCTGCGCCTGGGTCGACTACTACAACCGCTACCGGCTCCACTCGTCCATCGGCTATATCACGCCGATCGAATGCGAGCAGGCCTACTATGACAGCCTCGTTGTCGCTTGAGGCGACCCCGGGGCTGCCCGGTGTTGCTGCCGCCGTCAGTGTGACACGGTCGGCAGGCCAGTCAAGGGCGCCTACGGCGTCCCTCCGGGAGACGGCCTCCGGCCGTCCCCTTGACAGGCCCGCCGACCGCGTCCCCCGGCAGCCAACAGCAACACACCCCCACTACCACCACTACCATAAGAACAAGAACCCCAAGACCAACCGGTGTTGGGATTATCCACCCTCTACAGAACCCGGTACGGTTCACCACCCGCACACACGAAACACCTAGTCACCGCGATTCCAGCAGCCCAAAATGGGGGCAA